>CAYOPG010000087.1:0-8927 GCA_964405775.1 uncultured Lentisphaerales bacterium | reverse complement strand
GATAGCGCTGGCAGTTAAAGCCAACCGCGATTTTGCGTCTTCTTCAGGGGATATGAAAACAGATTCAGATACAAATGCGACAACCAGGCCTGTGCTGCTGCATAAGGGACGCTACGGGAATGCTATCCTCTGGAAAATTGAAAAAAATGGCAAAGCAATGGTTCGAAAGGATTTTTCCGAACATAACTTTTTCATCCGCAACACATTGGGGAGATTTTTCATTTCCCGCGAATTCTATTTCCTGAAGAAAGTGGAGTCGTCCGGCATCGTCCCGAGATGGGTCGGGAGAGAGGGGAAATTCACGCTTGTCGAGGAATTCTGCGACGGTGAAACACTGCGTGACAAAAAGTGGGGGGACAGCGTGGAGGAACGTGCCGCCGCCAATACATTTTTTCATGATTTTGAAGAAGGCATCAAAAAAATTCACGAAATGGAAATTGTACATCTCGATTTGCGCAACCTGCGCAACGTAATGTGCTCAAGTACAGGTAATGTTTTCGTTATAGATTGGGAATCTGCACTTTCTACACGATTTATGCCCCCGCCGCTCAAGCGCCTGCTCCGCTCCATAGATATCGCCGGAGTATACAAAATGTGGAGCGCACACTCACCGGAAACAATGGGCGAAGCAAGAATCAGGCATCTCGACAAAATAAACAGAATCAGGCATCTGTGGGTACCGCGCGGATATCCCATTCTGAGATTCCGGCAGTGGCTTGCGAAAAAAATGAAGAAACAGCAACCATAAATACGCTTCCGTATTCCCGGAATAATTAAATGACACTGACAGCATTTTTTCTGATACTGTTTTCTGTTTTCCTGCACGTGGGCTGGAATTTCCTGAGCAAAAGGACTGTTCCATCGTTGGCTTTTTATGCAATTTCAACCGGTGCAGCTGCTATAATATGGCTGCCGGCATACTTTCTGATAGATATCAGCATATCAGACCTGCCGCCCAAATTCTGGCTCTTCTGGTTCGGTTCCGTAGCATTTGAGTTCTTATATCTGTTTGGTCTTGCAAATGCCTACAAACGCAGTGACATGTCTCTCGTTTATCCGCTTGCACGTGCCATGCCCGTACTCCTGACTGCTGCTGTAACCATGGTGTTCAGCCTCGGCGCAAGACCCTCCTTGCTTGCGCTTGGCGGCATGATGGTAGTCACTGCCGGCTGCATTCTTATGCCGCTGCACTCATGGGGCACTTTCAAGTGGTCTGCCTACCGCAGTCTGGCACTGTTTTTCACTATGGCATCGGCAATAGGCACAACTGGATACACAATTATCGACAGCGAAGCCATGGGATATATGGCGCAGTTGCCGGGCGACGCTGCAATACTGCTCCGTGGCCAACTTTTATTTTCTTCTCGGCGTTGAAATGCGCCGGTTCATCTGATAGAGTGACATGAATCCAGCATGCCGAGGGTTTCAGCCGGATGGCTGAATCAAAATCAAGCCTATGTGATGCTGCGAAGAAAGAAAAGAGAATGAATCCCATTTGTTCAAATATCTCAGGAGTGCTTCCGCACCTCGCAATAAAAGCCGATCACTTGCCCCATCGCTCAGAAATAGGCATAGGCGCGCTCATGCCTTGGGCGGGGCGTCTGTGGTTTGTCTCGTACGTCGCTCACAAGGCGGGGAGCGGGGGCGGCTCCGGGCTGTTCAGCGTGGACGATTCCTTCACGCTTTCAAAACACAAGGAATCTGTCGTGGGAACATACGCCAACCGCATGATACACGCGGAGAGCAACACGCTCATAATCGGCCCGCACCGCATAGACGTTGATGGCGGCGTATCCACTTTCAAAGATTTGGTGGACGTGCGCCTGACAGCCACTTGCCGCCATTTGACGGATCCCGCGAACAAGGTTTATTTCCTCGGCATGGAAGGCGAATTTTTCGAGGCGGACGTGAACACGATGAAGGTGACGTTCCTCTATGATTTGCTCAAGGAGTTGGAGTGCCCGTTGCGGGCGCACTTCAAATCGGCGTCCACAAACCACGGGCGTGTCGTCGTGGCAAACAACAGTTACTACCCGATGGACTTCCTGAATCCGGAAGGATGCAACGGGCGTCTGGCGGAGTGGGACGGCTCCACCTGGAGCATAATAGAGCGTACTCAGTTCAACACCACAGTCTGCCGTGGAGGGCCACTGCCCAACATACTAGGCCCCGCCACATACGCGGTCGGTCAAGATCGCGCCTCGACGATGTTCAAGGTCTTTTTGGCTGACACCGGTTGGCGCACTTACCGCCTGCCCAAAGCCACTCACACGCAGGATCACGCCTGGACTACCGAGTGGCCGCGCATCCGCGAGGTCGAGAGCGAGCGTTGGCTTATGGACGCTGGCGGGATGTTTTACGAACTGCCTGCGATGACGTACGCCGACAGCGTCTGGGGCGTCAAGCCCATCAGCACACACCTCAGGATAATCGGCGACTTTTGTTCCTGGAACGGTTTGTTGGTCTTGGCGGGCGACCAGACGACGCCAATATCTGACACCTGTATCGAGGCGGGGCAACCGCAGGCGAACTTGTGGTTTGGCAAAACTGACGATCTGTGGCAGTTTGGCAAGCCTTCGGGATGGGGCGGCCCGTGGTGGGAGACGGCTGTGCAGAACGACGAGCCGAGTGATCCGTACCTGATGACCGGTTTCGACAAAAAATGCCTGCACGTGCGTCACGACGGCGGGGCGGGCACGAAGGTGGTCGTGCAGGTGGATTTCATGGGGCAGGGGCAGTGGGTGGACTACACTGTGTTGGAGCTTTCCGGCGGCTACGCGTACCACGTGTTCCCGGAGGGGTTCAGCGCACATTGGGTGCGTCTGACCGGAAACCGCGCTGGCACTGCCACCGCGCAGTTTTTCTACACCTGAAACGGGAATATACGTGCGCGTCCCCAAAGCTGACGCGACGGCACCTTGCGCTGACATCCTCGCGCATGATATAATCAGAGGCTTGAAAGGCGCTTGTCAATGTCGGGTGAACTGTTTACAGAAACAATCGAGGCTCTTGGAACTTTCGCGTTTGCAATTAATGGAATTCGGCTGGCGGCTGCAAAAAAATATGACGTTATTGGTGCTGTCATTGTGGGCTTCGTTACCGCAGTTGGCGGCGGAACACTTCGTGATCTCCTGCTAGGAGCTCCGGTGTTCTGGCTCTCCGCACCGAGATATCTATTGTGGACGCTTGTCGCAATGCTTTTTTTCCTGTTGTTTCGCGAACTTGTAGACAGGCTGGGGCAGGCTATAATGCTTTTCGATACGCTTGGCCTCGCTCTCTTCAACATGGTCGGAATAAAAGTGGCTTTGGGTATGGGTTCTTCCATGCTGGTGGCGGTGATTATGGGCATGATAACAGGAACTGCTGGCGGAGTGTTTCGCGACATCCTCATACAGGAACAGCCTGTTATTTTGCAAAAGAAAGAGATTTATGCAGTAGCTTGTTTGTCTGGAGGCGTAATTTACGCTGGTGGATACCATTTCGGCGTCAATGATATTTTCCTGCAAATAGCGACGATAACAATTGTTATATGCGTGAGGATTGTCACGCATCGCAAAAACATCACACTGCCTTACGCGGATGCGTAGCAGCATATCAAAGTATTGGGAAATAAGGTGTAAAACCTGAGCCTTATGCCTTATAAAGTTCCTTGCCGTTTTTGCGGAGGTAGTCTTTGAGTTCCTGAATGCCTATTATTTTGAAGTGGAAGACGGATGCGGCGAGAAGAACAGTCGCGCCTGCGTTGACTGCTTCCAGGAAGTGCTCGAGTTTGCCGGCGCCGCCGGAGGCGACGATCTCTGCGCCTGTTGCGTCTTTGATCTGGCGGATCAGCGGCAGGTCATACCCCGTCTTCGCTCCGTCGGTGCTCTTGCTCGTTGGCAGAATTGTTGCGACGCCGTAGCCGCGAACTTTCTTTGCCCATTCGACAGCGTCCGCGCCGGTGGCGGTGCGGCCGCCGTCAATCCACACTTCGTAGCCAGAGGGCATTGCCGTGTTCTGCGCCACATCTATGGCCACGGTAACTTTGTCAGCCCCGAACTCATCTATCATCGCTTTGATGACCTCTGGCTTTTTGAAAGCGGCGCTGCTTGTGGAGATTTTGTCGGCGCCGGATTTTAGCACTGCGGCTGCGGAGGCGACGTCTGATATTCCCCCTCCGACGGTGAACGGAATGGTTGTGGCTGCGGAAACGCGTTTGACGACGTCGAGCATCGTGCCTCGGTTTTCAGCGGTGGCGGTGATGTCGAGCATCGCGAGTTCGTCGGCACCCGCGGCGCAGTATGCCTGAGCGCTTTCCACGGGGTCGCCGGCGTCTTTGATATCCACGAACTGGACGCCTTTGACGACGCGTCCATTTTGCATGTCCAGGCATGGCATTATTTTGATTTTTGTGGCAGAAACTGATGTCATTTTTTATCCTTTTTAGAATTTGATTTTTTTTCATGGGTCTCCCCATACCACCCCAAAATCTGAAGGCGCGGGAGTTCGTATGAAAGCTGGCATATAACGGACATCGCAGAGTTGTCGAGTGCAGGTGCGCTTATGTCCACGAAGAATGCGTATTCCCAAGGACGGTCGGGAACGGGCTGTGATGATATTGCGGAGAGGTTTAGGCCTTTGTCAGAAAAAATTTCAAGAGCCGAGGCGAGCGAGCCGATTCGGTGTGGCAGATGCATTATGATACTGAGGCGCGACGCATCAGACGTGACTACGAGCTTTTTAGTGACAGCTATGAAGCGCGTCTTGTTGCAGTTGGTGTCGCAGATATGAATCGGAAGTATTTCTAGTCCTTTTGCTGTGGCGGCTTCCTCCGAGCATATCGCTGCCACCGATTTATCTCCTCTCTTCAACACCTCTGCTGGTGCGTAGGCGGTGTTTTCGATTTGTTCCGCGATCCATTGATTTGTGGTTATCGCCTGGGAGCACTGCGAAAGCGCTTGCTGGTGGCTCAGCACTGTCTTAACATCTCCGAGTTTCGCGCCGGGCAAAACGGCAAGGATGTGGGCGACAGGAAGTTCGGTAGAGCGGACGATGAAGAAGTTCTGTTGGAGCAGACGGTAGACTGCATCGACTCCGCCGCCAGACGTGTTGGCTACCGGGAGCACCGCGGCGTCTACCGTGCCGTCCATGACCTTGGCGCATGCATCTGAGAACGACCACGACGGCTCGCAAAGCGCTTTTGGGAAAAGCGTCTTGGTTGCTTTTTCCGAATATGATCCGGCGGTTCCGCCGAAGGACACCTTGCGGATGAACGCTAGCGAACCATCGGCAACCATCGGGAGAATTGCAGTGGCTGTCTGGCTGCGGAGTTGCGGAAGCAGCAGTTCGTACTGGCGCGCTCGTGAGAGACGCATCACAGTGCGCATCAACGAAGCGGCGGCGTCCTTCATACCAGAAGGAGCCATGTCGCGAGCAGCGTCGTAAACTTTGGATTCACGATCCGCGTCGTAAACCAGTGCGCCGGAAGTGGATTTTTCTGCCGCCACTTTTTCAGCTACTTCCATACGCCGGCAGAATAAATCGACAAAATTAGCGTCGATCTCGTTGATTTTTGCGCGAAGCCCAGCCATGCCATTACCTTCAC
This sequence comes from uncultured Lentisphaerales bacterium, assembly GCA_964405775.1. Taxonomy (GTDB): domain Bacteria; phylum Verrucomicrobiota; class Kiritimatiellia; order RFP12; family UBA3636; genus JAAZFF01. The sequence continues at coordinate 3,343 of CAYOPG010000087.1, read as the reverse complement.
TTGTTGCGCTGTCTGCTTTATCCGGTTTTGAAGTTTTAAGGATGTGCTTTCTTACGAGTTCCTCGAGGCCGATGAGGTAGCTGTCTAGCCCCTTCCCGCTGATTTGGCCGACACAAGCGGTTTGTATGACTGACACCCGCCGGAACGGTTCGCGTTTATGAATGTCAGAGATGTGGACTTCCATTACAGGGAGACCCGAGAGCTGGATCGCGTCTAGCAATGCGTAACTGTAGTGGGTGTATGCGCCCGCATTGATGACTATGCCTGCGGCGTACTTCATGGCTTCGTGAATAGCTGATACCAGCTCGCCTTCCGAATTCGACTGAAAAAAACGCGCTTCGAAACCGAGGTCCGCAGATTTTTTTGCGAAAGCATTTTCTACATCTCTCAGCGTGAAAGTACCGTATTGCTTGGGGTCGCGCTTGCCCAGCATGTTAAGGTTGGGGCCGTTGACAAGCAATATAGTACGCTTATTCGCCTTGTCGGCAGACTGTTTGGCTGGTACTGTTTTTTTCATAATGTTGGCGTTATATTCTAGTCTTATGACGTAAATTCAGCAATAATCTATTTCGTCGATCATGCAAAATCTGTGTTTTGCGCAACTCGACCCCATTTGAATCTGGGCTGCGTCACGCCCAGATCGATAATCGGGCGTGTATTTGCCTCACGGGAGAATTTGCTGGAGGGATAACGGGATAAGGTGTTCCGCCGGCGTTTTTGTCGGCTGAGGTTTTCATCTGTCACCAATGTTAGCGGGAAGTCATTCGTAATATGAATTCCGCAAATCCGGCACGACGGCCGGCGCGTCTGAGGAAAGCGCCGCGTAAAATGAGTAAAATTTGTTCGGTAAGCGGAAGGTCGAACTCTATGCCTGAGGATTCTGCGATCTCCCCATATTGTCCTGCCCGTGTTTCCTCTCTTTTGGGAGGGAGGGGGTCGGAGCCGGCAACAGTGCGTATGCCGAATGTTCTGGCGTATGCCATTGCAGGCGGCTCTGGCCAGAAGGTGGGGCGTAGTGAGGAATCTCCCAGTAGCAACCTGTCTCCCTCTATGCCGTTTATAATTGAGTGTACGATTCCGGCGCGTTTGAACATCCATTTGCCTACACCCCATGCCAACACAGGCAATGCGCCCGCGGCTTCGGATTCCGAGATTGCTCTGCGGATCGGAATGCCGTCCTCGAAATTTGCGCGCGTCCCCAGAGCTAGAACCTCAATGCGCTCGGCGCAGGCGATCTGGCGCCCCGCGACGACGATGACGTCAGGAGCATCGGTCTTTTGCAGAACAATTGAATTGTCGTCCGAACGGCGCACTTTCTCGTCTTCAGGAATTTCCTCGCCACGAGACCACTTTTCAAAAAAATCGACTCCGTTGCGTTCGGCGAGCATCATAGCGCCACAAGACGCATTTGCTTGGACGATGTGTTTGCGGAATGCCAAGAGCACGGCCGCTGCGTCATACGATGGGTATATATGGACATGCGTGTCAATAAGTATCGACATTTCAGGTTTTAGATATGATTTCGAGTGTTCCGCGGTGGAAAAAGTATGATCCCCATCCCAGTGTGAAGATCAGGTCGCCGTAGAGCGCGTGCTCTATATTTGATAAAAACATTGATCCCGTGCGTTTGTATGTCGGGAGGAAGAGCAAGCCTCCTATAAATGTGAAAACGAGGGTAACATGGTTTGCGAATGCGAGATGTGCGAAGCTGAAGACGATCGCCCCTGCAAGTAATCGGACCGGTTGAGGGAACATAGGGGCGTATCGTTTGACGTACAGCGCGCGGTAGATAATGCCTTGAGGGGTTACGGACACAATAGGATATAGAAGCATTACCGCCACCCAGACCCCCGGGTGAGTGCGAGGCAGCGAGAAAAGCGCATGAGGATTCCAGAGTAAAAGCAAAACCGTCAGCACCACCGCAAAAAAAGCGAAACGGCCTAGCATCATCAACCAGTCTCTTCTCGTGGTTCCTGCAAGGGCAACTATGTCGTGTGGTTGGAAGTCCGTTGTTTTCCTTAACACGATGTACGAAAAGATCCCGCCGGCGATCAGTACTGGTATAACAGGTATGTAAATGAAACGGCCGGTTGCTTTCGAGATTTCAGGTGCAAATCTTACCAGCAAAGGAACGCCGACAAAAAGCACGGCGAATTCGGCGCCCCTGCCGAGTATCTCCAACGGCCGTTTCATTCGGGTGTTACTTATCTGGCTCGGGAGAGGGATCTTTATCCCCGTCATCGCCTTTGCCGAACAGTCCGGTGATTGCGCCGCCGACTTTCCCGGCCGCGCTGCCGACCGCTCCGACGGCCTTGTCTGCAGCATCGACTGCCGCTCCACCGATCGTTGCGGCCGTGTCACCAACAGCTCCTATTGTTTTGCCGGCAGCATCGACTGCCGCTCCACCAACAGCGCCCGCGGCATCAACCACGATGCCTCCAAGATCTCCGACGACTCCTATAATACCGTTTCCTATGGATTTTATGAGTTCGTATAAAGTTTCGGATACAGTAGCGCCACCGCTTTTCTTGCCTATGTCTTCAAGATTTATAGTAGGTAGTGGAATGACGGTACCCTTGCCGCCAGTCGCGGTGGTGGCTATACGGATTTTTGCTCCCTCGAAAACGAATTTTTCGATTATTACCTTTTTGCCTCCCTTGACGTCTTCTGGATCCTCTACTTTTTCCTCGGTTTCACCACTGTCCAGCTTCTCCATGATTGCCCCGATATTGGTTCTGAGGGCAGACATCTCGTATGTGACCAATGGTTCTTTGATAACTATTTCACGTATCACGATTGTGTCGGAGAATATTGAGGGCAAACTGAGAGCGACCTTGAAGTTGTCCATCTCAAATACGTTTGCCTTGAAACCCTCAGGTGCCCCTACCACAAGCCCGGAAATGTCCACCAGCCCCGAGAACGCCTTCACCGTGACGTTTGATATTTCAACTGGAGTTCCAAGAACATCAGGCCCGATTTTCGGTGCAACATTCTTGATGATTGGACCCAGCCCAAACTGGAGCAGAATGACTAATAAGATTGCCAAAACCACGACGGTGCCAGCAACCCACTTAAGGATGCGCCGCAACAAACTTTTCTTTCCTTTACTGGGATTGTTGTTGCGTGTTTCTTTTTTATCGTTCACTACTACTCCTTTGTTTAAGCCTGTTCTTGTGGTACTGCGTAATTGGATTGTATCCGCACACGATGCGGGTTGTTATGCCACAAGTAACGCGGACATTATGCCACAAAGCATTGTTGATTGGCAAGACGCACGCGCGCGGGAAATAAAGTTGGGAAATAAAGTTTGAAAAAGTGCTTGTTGCAAGCCTCAATAAGATAG
>CAYOPG010000086.1:0-8992 GCA_964405775.1 uncultured Lentisphaerales bacterium | reverse complement strand
CCCAGCAATCTCCTTATTCGGCGAATCCCCGTCAAAAGAAGTCCCTTCTATTTTGTGTGTTATTCACGGGGAGTCCGTTGGGCTTTTGTTGTATGCACTAATATGAACCAGTAGTGAGGCCGGGTCTGGCTACGGAAAGTCCTTCAAGAATTTCGCCCACTAGGAAAAGAGAGCCGCACGCTACGACAAGTCCCTTGTCTTCGTCCTCGAGTGCGTCCGTCTTGGCGGCATTAAGACCGTCTGAGATTGTCGGGCATGCAACTACGCGTTTAATTCCGTGACGTTTTGCGATTTCCGCCAGGGTGGTCGGCTGCGCTGTGCGCGGGTTCTTCATTGGAACCGTCCAAAGCGCGCCGCAGATTGGAGCGATGGTGCGGAAGAAACCTTCCAAATCCTTGTCCGCACTTTGACCTACGACAAACCTGATTTTTCGCCCGCATTTAGCATCGTGCAACGCCTTTACCAGCGCTTCCGCTCCGTCGGGGTTGTGAGCGCCGTCTATAAGTACGTCAGGGTTCTCGCTTATGCACTGGAAACGGCCCGGCCATTGCGCGTCGGCGAGGCCTTTGACGACCGTTTTTCTACCAAAGTCAATTCCAAGTACGCGTTCAAGTGTTTCAATGGCAGCAACGGCTGTTGCGATGTTCTCGATCTGGTACGATGCGGCCAGTTTCATTGTAAACGAACCGTAGTCCTCCGATGCACTTGTAATTGCAACTTTTTGGCCACGCACGTTGCCCGAAACACGGCGCACACCGACAGCGTCGCCAACCATCACAATGGGAGCCTTGCGCTCCGCAGCCGTCCGCTCTATGACAGCCTTGGCGGCGTCCGACATTTCGGCGCAAACGACAGGAACGCCTTCTTTGATTATCCCTGCCTTTTCACCGGCGATTGCCGCAATGGTGTCTCCGAGATACATCATGTGATCAAGCCCTATGCGAGTAATTACGCACAATAGCGGCGAAAGCACATTTGTGGAATCGAGTCTTCCGCCCATTCCCGTTTCAGCAACGACAAGCTTCACTCCTTTTCGCTTGAACCACTCCATGCCAAGTGCCGTCATGCATTCGAAAAACGTAGGGACGCCACCGCCGTCGCGCTCAACCTGCATCGCTGCTTTTTCGACCTCCTCCAAAAGAGGGAAGAGCTCGTCGTCTTCGATGTCTTTGCCGTTTATGCTGAACCTTTCGTTAAGCCGCACGAGATGCGGAGAGGTGTATAGCCCAGCTTCAATACCTGTATATCTCAACACTGACGCGATCATCGCGCAGACCGACCCTTTACCATTCGTGCCCGCCACGTGCACGGTTCTTATGTTCTTCTCCGGGTTGCCCATGGCCGCGAGCATCGCTCGGGTAGTGTCCAAACCCGGTTTAATGCCGAAAGAACGTCGTGCGAAAATTCTCTCTATAATTTCATCGTTCATAGTTACAAAACTCCTTCTTTGTAAAGCTGTATTATCGTGAAGGCAAATAGCGCGAACAGCAGCACCCATTCTTGCTTTGAAAGACTTTTTTTCTCGACAAATGGACTTGCTGCGCGACGCCTACGCGCAAGCAGCAAACCTGCGGCGCCACACGGCAAAACGGCAGCCAGCGCCTTTGCTCCAGCAATCCAAACAGCAAGAGTAGCCAGGATAAATACGGTTGCAACCGATAAAAAGAACGGAGCACGGAAGATTGAGCTTTTCAGCCTGATTCCCGCGCCATCAGGTGGTTTGAAAAGCAGACGCACCCCTCCGTTTCCAGATCCTTCAAGTTTGAACCAAGAGGGGCTGGCCTCTGGTGTGAAAGGTGGAAGCGATGACTGGCTTCTATCAGCTACTTCGTCATGAAGCACTTTGGCGAAGCAACGTCTGCGCACAGCGTTCAACCCGAACTCAATCTCGGTTCCAGGCACAGCAGCGACCAGAAGTTTCACTTCAACGCCGTTCGTCGCACACAGATTCATGGCGGCCTTGACGCCGCCAGCTAACGTCTTCGCCTCGGGATCTAGAGGATCGACAACAGCCGTGACATCCGGCGAGAATAGAAGAAATTCAGAAATTTCATCCACAAATCCGGGCAAAAGCACCGCCGCGACCCCGAAGATCATCATCAGGAATGGTCCTCCTGATTGACCAAGAAAAAAATCTCCGAACAGCGAAAGCACCGCGATCGCTGCCATTGCGATCGTTCCAGTGCTCATTTATCCAACCCCGCAAGCCGCCTGAGAACAACACCTGCCATTATGAACCCCGCCACTGGCGGCACGAACGGGACTGTGCCAGGCTTGGCACGATCGCGACCTTTGTCGTCGTCTTCCCCGTTGTTGGCTTCTTCATCCAGACAGGACGGCTCCTCCGACGAGAAGACCACATCTAATGAATCAACTCCGTGTTTGCGCAACCTTTTCCTAAGAAGCCTCGCGAGCGGACAGTTTTCAGTGGCGAACAAATCAGTTGCGACGAATCGGGTTGGGTCGAGTTTGTTGCCGGTTCCTGTGGCGCTTATTATCGGCGTTCCTGCCGCCTTTGCGCGTACTATGAGTTCGACCTTTGACCTGAGGGAATCAATTGCATCGACAATGTAGTCGTATCCGCTCAAATCAACCTCTTCGGCGTTTTCCGGGGTGTAACGCATCTGGAAAACCTCGACGTGCGCCGCGGGATTAATGTCAAGTACGCGCTTCATCATTACGTCCGTCTTCTGTTGCCCGATTGTTGAAGTCATTGCCAGAAGTTGCCGGTTGACGTTCGACTGCTCTACTTTGTCGAAGTCCAGCAGAGCAAGATTCCCGACTCCGCCGCGTGCGAGAGCCTCCGCTGCGAACGAACCCACACCACCAAGCCCGAACACGATTACACGCGAGGCCTCTATTTTGGTGAGCGCCGCCGCACCTAGGAGTTTGGCGGTGCGGACGGACGATTCAGGATTCATCAGACGCCGAAATTCCCCGGCTCGTCCTCTGTCTTCGGGGTGGCATACTGTATCTGCACCGCCTGCGACTCGTTTTCTTTATTCTGCTTTGGTTTGCGACGTTTCCAGAATGCGATCTTGTTGAAGGCTCCCTTTAAAGCGTTGCCTATGCGCGCGCCCAGTTTGGGGTGGCGCAACTCCTCAAGCTTCTTGAGCCCTTCGAGCAACTCATCCGGGTCGAAATCTTTACGGTAAACATTCTCGGCCATCTCCATTTCGAGGAGACGCAGCTGGTCGACTCCGTCCACAACGGTAGCATCGATAGTCTTCCAGCCTAAACGTTTCGCGCATGTAAGTCGGCGATAACCTGCAATGAGCTCAAAATCCCGTGTAACTGTTATGGGATTGAGCTGGCCACAACGGCTTAGACTTTCCATCAGAGGCTCCAGATTGCCGATATCCTTGCGAATCCTTGCTGGAATCTTGACCTCGCTTACGTTTACTTGCATTGTTATTGCTCCTTAATAGTTTGCAGCCGGGATGTAATTCTTAAATTTGACTGTTTCGTATGATCTCGTTGCCGGGGCCGAACACCGCGATGCGTGGCTTGTAACTGGCTATCTCTTTCTCTTCCAGCATGCAGAATGTGAATACGATAACTCGGTCGCCGACTGCGCCTTTGTGAGCTGTCGCCCCGTTCAGGCAGCACACCTTCGAGCCTCTTTCGCCCTCTATAGCATACGTCTCGAACCGTTGTCCGTTTTCGAGATTAGCGACAAGTATCTTCTCATATTGCCGCATGCCAACCTCATCCATGAAATCTGGGTCAAGCGTAAGACTGCCCTGATAGTGCAGCTCCGCCGATGTCACAGTAAGGTTATGTAGTTTGGCTTTTAGAAAAACAGACAGCATATTATCTCCTAATTAACGTTCTGAATCTTACATTTTTCTTGCCTCCATTTCAAGAACTGTTTGTTCATTACATCTTGCATTACATCTTGCCAATATGCCCACTTTTTTGAAATGATACACGCATGAGCCAATCCAACTCATCCATGCCGCGCGGAAGACTTGCGCCAAGCCCGACCGGCGCCTTGCACCTCGGCAATGCCAGGTCTTTCCTGATCGCGTGGCTCTCAATCCGTTCGCGCGGCGGCACGATAGTTCTCAGGATGGAGGATCTCGATCACCCCAAGGTTAAACCAGCCGCCGCGGATGAGGCGCTTGAAGATCTGCGTTGGCTTGGCATCGATTGGGACGAAGGCCCAGACATAGGAGGTCCACACGCTCCTTATACACAGTCCCAACGTCGCGACCTGTATGCCTCTGCCCTTACGAAGCTTCGTGCAGAAGGCCTCGCCTTTCCCTGTACTTGCAGCCGGGCAGACGTAGAAAACGCCCAGAGCGCGCCACATCCCGGTGACGAGCATACTGTGCGCTACCCTGGAACATGCAGAGGAAAATATTCATCTTGGGACGCCGCCGCGGCCGAGCTGCCGGAGGGGCGGATCCCCGCATGGCGCTTCCGAGTGGATCCCGGTGAGTCTGTCTTCATTGACGGCTTTCTAGGTGAGCGTCGCCTAGATTTAGCTGCCTCTACGGGGGATTTCGCCTTGGCTCGCGACAGGTACGGCGCAGGCTACACGCTCGCCGTAGTCGTCGACGACGCCGCCATGGGGGTCACGGAGGTTTTGCGAGGCGATGATCTGGTTGACGCCACACACTGCCAGCTCGCCCTGCACAAAGCACTAGGTCTCCAGCCTCCACAATATATCCACGTGCCGCTAGTAGTTTCCGAATCGGGACGGCGTCTCGCAAAGCGCCATGGCGACACGCGGGTGCGAGTCTTCCGCGAGTCGGGTGTCCCGGCATCCAAAACAATAGGCCTCCTTGCTTGGTGGTGCGGATGGGCTGAATTCGGTGAATCAATTACCTCAACACAACTGCTTGACCGCTTCGATCTACAGACGCTCCGCCGCGAACCGGCTGTGCTCGACGAAAAAGTGAAACGATTTCTTGGAATATGAACGTACTGTCCGTAAAAAACCTACACGTTTCTCTCACAACCGAACAGAAAACCACGGAAATTGTCAGAGGGATCTCATTTGAAATAGGGCAGGGCGACTTCTTCTGCCTCGTAGGAGAGAGTGGCTGCGGCAAAAGCATAACGGCAATGGCTCTCACACGCCTAACTCCAACCGACGAGGCGGAATGTTCCGGCGAGGTTTTGTTCAAGGGGCGTGACGTCCTGCCTTTGCACGGCAGAGATCTTCGCTCCGTGAGAGGTCATGGAGGTATCTCATACATTTTTCAGGACCCGATGTCCGCCCTTAATCCTGTCCTCAGAATCGCCACGCAGATGCGTGAATCTCTGCCGAGGGGCTTTTCTCGGTCAGAGGCGGAAAAACGTATGATTGATCTGCTGTCAAGAGTTGATCTGCCTGCCCCGGAAAAAATACTCCGTTCGTATCCGTGTGAACTCAGCGGCGGTATGGCGCAGCGCGTTTGTATCGCGATGGCGATGGCTTCGGAGCCGTCTCTGCTGATTGCCGACGAACCTTCGACAGCGCTAGACGTGGTGACGCAGCAGCGCGTTCTTGAGTTGCTTGATTCAATAAGGCGAGACACCGGCACGTCAATAATGCTCATAACCCACAATCTGGGCCTTGTTGCGCGTTACGGGCACCGGGTATCAGTTATGTACGCCGGGCTGATCATCGAATCCGGCAATGCTGTTGATGTCCTCAAGAGCCCCAGACATCCATACACTTCCGGGCTTATTGCAGCAGTACCGGGGCTTGTCGACGGTGATGTGGAAACTCTGGCTTCTATTCCAGGCCGAGTGCCGACTCCTTCGGAATGGGGCGCTGGCTGCACATTCGCGCCCCGTTGCCATCTGGCTATGCCAATATGCCGCGTGACAGCACCGCATTCCGAGACTAACGCTCGTGGACATTCCGTTGCATGCCACGCAGCCGCCTCCGACTGAGATCTGATAAGAAAACGTATTTTACTTACCAGCTTCGGGAGCGTACTACTTCCGAGGAAAACCAGTTGATCGCGAGTGACGGCCAGGCGTCGGAAGGCGCACCCTGGCGCATAAGTCCATAACCATGTCCCCCACTCGGGAATATGTGGAGCTCCGTAGGCACACCAGCGGCTTTCATGCCGATGTAATAAGCAACTGCGCTGTCGCCCCATACGTCGTCCTGTGTCGCGATAAGAAAAGTTTGGGGCGCTTTTTCAGTGAGATTAATTTCCGAAGCGAGCTTCCAACCTTCTCTCCACAGATATGCGGGGTAGATCAGAAATGCGAAATTCGGTTTCGGGTCAACGGTGTCGAATTCATCGGCGGGCTGATACGGTTCTGCTCCGTTAAGATTGCACACGCATGCTGAAAGATGTGCTCCGGCGGAAAACCCGAGAATGCCGATCTTGTCTGGAATAACAGAATATTTGTCGGCATTTGCCCGTATAAGGCGCATCGCACGCGTTGCATCGGCCTTTGCGGCATCCCTGCGGTCTGGGCAGCGGTATTTCAGAAGAAACGCTGAAATGCCGTTTGCATTGAGCCATCCAGCGATTTCTGTACCTTCGTGGCTCCATGCCAGAAACTTATATCCACCACCCGGGCAAACAAGGACAGCAGGGTGGGGGCCTTTACCGGAAGCCGGATAGAAAGAAAGCGTAGGCACAGTAACATCCGTAACCCGGCAAATACCATCACCACCAAAGGAGCTCTTTTCCTCTCTTGTTGCGTCTTCAGCGTCAGTTAACGGTGTGGTCTCACGTGTAGACCACAATTTCATGTCCTCAATTTTTTTTGTAAACATGCTCTAATCTTTCGAATCCTTGAAAAATTTAGAAAACCCCTAATCCCCCAAAAAGTTGAACAACCTCATTATCATATCGTCTGCTTTCACCTGTCCGCATTGGGGTTTTGAAATGGAGCCGGCGAAGGGTATCGAACCCCCAACCTGCTGATTACAAATCAGCTGCTCTACCATTGAGCTACACCGGCCTGAAAACAGAAAGATTTTGAAAACTCGCATACTATATCACAAATACCCGTGCTTGTGTCAATGGCAAAAAACCTTAAAATATGGGATGTTTTAGCTTGAAAAGCAGGAGGTTGGTGAACGCCCTTTTATTGTACAATCGCCGAAAATACGGGTGGTGTTTTGCGCTATAATCGCATGGCAACCGCCCGACAACCTAAAATCCAGATTATAAGGAGTTCCATGAGATCTAAGTTATTGGCCAGTATGCTGGGAATTGTTGTTATTATGTCGTCACTTAATGCCGGAGCGTTTACGCTTGTAAAAGACGGTGCGCCTCAGGCTTCGATATGGATTTCAGCCGATGGCGACCGTGAAGCTGCCAGGGAACTGTCAAATGTCATTAAACAGATCAGCGGCGCAGAACTGCAGGTCAAGGTTACGTCGAAAGATGGAAATCCGGACGCAGGGGCGCCTGCCATTCTCGTTGGCGAATTAGCACGCAAGTCGGGAATCGAAGCGCCTCCTAAGACTCGTTCCGGAGACGGCTACAGAATCCAGACAAAAAGCAACAGGCTTTTGCTCGCTGGCGAAAACAATGATTCAACATATTTCGCAGTTTCGCATCTGCTTGAGACCCTCGGATGCCGCTGGTTCATTGACAATGAAATCGGCACAGTGATTCCATCAATGAAGACTGTCGAAGTCGACAATCTCAACATTGCCGAGCAGCCGGACTTCATTAGTCGCTCCATATGGGGCTCCTCATGGGACTCTGCGGGATGGGGGCGCCACAACCGTCTTGGCGGCATGAAGTTGGAGACTGGGCACAACTGGCCCAGGTGGTTCTGCACCACCGATCCGCAAGTCCGCGCAGACTACCTTGCTAGCGTTGTCGAACGCGTGAAAGGCAAAGGCGCGGTTTCTGCCTCAATTTCCCCGCCAGATGGTATCGCATACTGCAAGTGCGAACGCTGCGCAAAACTCGACGATCCAGAGTACCTTGAACCCAGTTCCGGCAAGCCCGTTATATCTGACCGTTATCAGGAGTTTTACAACTTCCTCGGCAGCGAGGTTAAGAAAGTCAACCCCGATGCAATTCTCTGCCACTACGCATACGCGGACTACACCCTCACGCCGAAAACGATAAAGGGCGGTCTCGACAACCTCTGCGTTGCGATTGCGCCGATTCGCTTCTGCCGCATGCACAGCATGAACAATCCTTTGTGCGAATCCCGCCAGCGCGCTCGCGAGATGGTCGAAGGCTGGTCGAAGGTAGAAAAGATGATGTCTTGGCGTGAATACGGCTACAACCTCGCCGAAACTTCCGTTCCATTTTCTAAGATATCTGTCTGGAAAGATGACATCCCCTGGCTTAAAGAGAAGGGGTGTATCGGCCTCAACATCGAGTGCCTTTACATGCCGCACCTCTACGGGCCGCACATCTATCTGGTTTCCCGCATGGCGTGGGATGCCGAGCTGGATGTCGAGGCGGTGATGGACGATTTTTATACTAAATTCTGCGGTCCAGCAGCACAGCACATCAAAGCGTATTGGGAACGCATTGACGAAGCCTACCGCACAACATCCGTGCATGCGGGCAGCTTTCATGGAGTACACGCTTTCTGGACGTCCGAACTCTTGAAGGCTTGTCAGGATGATCTCTCCGCCGCCGCCAAGGCAGCGGGCGGTGACTCTTTGATCCGCAGGCGCGTGGCAATGTTCCAACTCGGCCTCGACAACGCCAAGCACTACGCCGCATGGCGTGAGGCCATCAACCGCTGCGACTTTGCAACAGCCCAGAAAAGCTACGACGCCCTAATGGCAAGCATGAACTCCGCCTTTGACCAGAGACTCCACCCGACATCCAAGTACAAGCACGGATACGTTCCACGCTTTCTGGGCAATCTCCAGACAGCCGGGCTCGCGCGTGTGAGCGACGGCCGCAAGGTAGTCGTGCAACTTCCAGACGAGTGGATGTTCCGCTACGACGCCGAGGCCGCTGGCGAGTCCGCTGGATGGTACAAGGCTCCCGTCGCCGAGGATGCCGAGGGCTGGCAGAAAGTCAAGACTTACTCTGCCACGCTCAACGAG
>CAYOPG010000085.1:0-9112 GCA_964405775.1 uncultured Lentisphaerales bacterium | reverse complement strand
CGGCACATCCATCCTCACCTACGCCTTCGTGGGCACCGGATCCGCCTCCGGCATCGTTTCCCGCGCGTTGCTCAAGATTACTATTCCGCAGATTACACTATTCCCAAAAAAAAACTTGCAGCCCGCAGCAGATATGTGATATATTCAACTCCGTTTTCGATATACAGGAGTTCGGGTGTTCTGGACGAATGTAAAACGGAGCAAAGCTAATTTTAGTGTGTGCCTGTCGCCCAACTGGATAGAGCATCTGACTACGGATCAGAAGGTTGCAGGTTCAAATCCTGCCAGGCACGCCATTTTGTTGATGCGGGATAGAGCAGTCCGGTAGCTCGTCAGGCTCATAACCTGAAGGTCGTTTGTTCAAATCAAACTCCCGCAACCATTTTTTATAGGGGGTGTGTCAAAACACCCCTGTTCCTCCTTTTGATGCCGCGTCGTATAGTGCCACTTTCAGGCTGAATTCATACGCTCGCCAAAAGCCGAACTTAAATAAGCGGAAAACTGCGGCGTAGATATCCGCTTTCAGGGTATAGCGTTCACCGCAGTTTTTACCGCGAAATCAATCGTTTTATTGACTTTGTAGTCGTTTGGGTGTAGTGTAATGCCCTCATTTTTTTGCTTGCGACGAGCGGCAGTGGACTAACAGGAGAATTATTATGAAAAGTAAACAACAGAAGGGAAAGCCAGAAGTGGAAACTGACGTTGGCGAGGTCGAAGTGGAACTGGATCAGGACGTTCCAGCGGCCGAAAAAATCCCTGAAACCTCGGGTGAGGTTGAATACGAAGATTCTACAAAATCCGACACCGGGGATAAAACCTCTTTTCGTAATAAAAAGCACGCAACGGCAACGAAGGCTTATGAAGAAGAGATAGCAAAACTTAAGGATCGGTTGCTACGTCTTCAGGCTGATTTCGACAATTACCGCAAACGCATAGCGCGCGACCACTCTGAAATGGTACAGAGATCAAACGAAGATCTCATTATGTCTCTGTTGCCAGTGCTTGATCATTTCGACCATGCAGCGCAAGCAGTGGATAAAATCGCGGATGAATCACTCGCCGCATATCTCCAGGGGTTCAAACTGGTTCGGAGTGAATTGGAGAGGGTGCTAGAGAACAACGGAGTTAAGCCGATAGAAGCCGTGGGCAAAGACTTCGACGCCAACTTGCACGACGCTCTTACGACCGTGCCGGCGACAGGTGGAAAATCTGGCATGGTCGTCTCGGAATTTAGAAAGGGCTACACTCTCCACGGACGCATACTGAGGGCGTCGCAGGTAATTGTTTCCGAAGTATCCGACGATGGCGCGGCTCAGGGCGGCACCGGAGACTGTGTCGACGCTTCTTCGGGCGACTTTGAGGGCTGATCTCTATGGCGGACAAACAAGACTATTACGAAACCCTTGGGGTAAAACGCGATGCGACGCCGGATGAGATTAAAAAGGCGTACCGCAAGATGGCAATGAAATACCACCCCGACCGCAATCAGGGCAATAAGGAGTCGGAGGAGAAGTTTAAACAGGTATCCGAAGCCTACGAGGTGCTTAGCGACGAAAAAAAACGCTCAATTTACGACCAATATGGGTTTGACGGCATGAAGTCGCAATTCGGGCCGGGAGGTTTCGATTTCAATCGCGATTTCACACATGCTGAAGATTTTTCTGACATTTTCAGCAACCTGTTTGGCGGAGGTGGTGGCGGCGGAATATTCGAAACCCTCTTTGGCGGCGGCCGTGGACGTCGGTCAAGCTCTCCGAGCTCAGCTCAGGACGGACAAGATTTGCGTTATGACATGGAGATTGATCTTGAAGAGGCCATTTTTGGCGCTTCGAAGGAAATTTCGATTCCTATAACTCAGGATTGCAAAACATGCAAGGGATCCGGAGCCGCGGAGGGTACAAAGCGCGAGACGTGCAAGCAATGCAATGGCAGTGGAACCGTTGTTTCAGGCGGCGGGTTTTTCATGATGCAGCAGCCTTGCCCCGTGTGCAGAGGTTCTGGTTCGGTAGTGCGCACTCCATGTAAAAGTTGCGCTGGCAGTGGGCGTGTAAAGGAGAAAACACGCATTTTGCTTAAGATTCCAAAGGGGGTTGACACCGGTACGCGCGTAAGGGTGGCTGGACGTGGAGAAGGTGGTTCGCGTGGAGGCCGGGACGGGGATCTGTACGTGGTGTTCCATGTGCGCAAGCACGATATCTTCTACCGCAACGGAGATGATCTGGAGTGCGAGGTTCCCGTTGCGCCTGACGTAGCGGCATTAGGAGGTGAAGTCGAGGTTCCCACGGTTGATGGCTTTGCCAAGCTGAAGCTGGCTTCTGGCACTCCAAACGGCAAGTCTTTCCGTCTGCGTGGCAAGGGATGCCAGTCGGTGAGCGGCAATGGATCTGGAGATTTGGTTGTGCATATTAGAATAGAAGTTCCGGCGCGTCTGAACACTCGGCAGAAAAAGGCGCTTGAGGAATTTGCTGCGGCGTCTGAAAAGTCATCGTATCCCGAGGCGCGTAAATTCCGTGACAGGGCCGATACGTTTCTAGCGAAACGCGATTCGCTTAAGTCGGCGAAGTGACATGCCTGTTTCAACTTTGCGGCATAGGATTATCGTCAAATGCACACTGCGATAATAGGCACGCAGGAGTTGGTGGGCGACGGACCAGTATTGCTTGGTGACGAAGATTCGCATCATCTACGTTCGGTGTTGCGAGTCTCAGAAGGCGAGCCTGTGCGTTTGGCCGATGGGCAAGGCAACATGCGAGCGGCGGAGATTGTCTCCGTTTCGAAAAATGGCGTCGTCTGCAAATTACGTGGAGGAGTGGATACTCTGCCACGGCGGTGTCCGCATATAACGCTTTTCCAGTGTGTCGCTAAACCAGCCCGCATGGACTGGCTTGTCGAGAAGGTGCAGGAACTGGGGGTTGAACGTATAGTTCCGGTGATTTCAGAACGTGTTGTGGTGCGGATGAAACGCGGGGAAAAGCAAGATCGGTGGGGGAGGATCGCCGCTTCCGCATTTCGGCAGTGCTTGAGTGCCTGGCTCACGGGCGTGGCTCCAGTGGAGGATTGGGCGGGTGCCATGGAAGAAATACGCCGTTTCCCAGGTCCGGTTCTAGTTGGGGCGTTGTCTGACGAGGCACGTCCGATCGGCGAGGTGATGGAGTGTATTCGAGGATCAGGGCGTGGAGAAAAAATTGGCTGGCTCATTGGGCCGGAAGGTGATTTCACGCCTGAAGAATTGCAGATGGCTCTCGCGCTTCAGAACACGGTTGCAGTGTCGCTTGGAGCCAACGTTCTGCGCGTGGAGACAGCGGCTGTTTTCGCCCTCTCCGCGACCCTCGCTTACATGGGGTGAATCACCTGTTCTGTACGAAGTGTCGCGAAATCTGACGGCGCATCCAGATTGTCATCAATACGCAAACAACCACCACTACGGATGTGATTGTTACCGACAGGGTGGAATGTTCCGATGTCACCGAGCCTCCGAGAAAGCTGCCGATCGCAGCGGCTGGCACGAACCCGATTGCTGTGCCTCCCAGAAAAACCATGCCACGAAGCTTGGAAGCTGCCAGTATGGCGGTTGACAAGAAGCCGGGGACGGGGATCTGGCGTATAAGGATTACATGTATCAATTTGGGCTCTTTATCGAGTATGTTGTAATGACTCAGTCCCTTCGCCCGCAGTTTTTCAAAGAGTTTGCGGCTGCCCATTATTCGGAAAGCCAGAAACGTGAAGTAGGCGCCTAATAGGGATGACGGCAGCGAAATAGAGAACCCGAGTGGGCCTCCGAAAACGATGCCCGCGAAAACACCTGTCCAGAAACGCGGGAATCCGAATGTGCATATAACGGTGTTCGCGATGAAGAATATTAGTGACGCTTTTAGAAGCCCTTGGTCTATAACCCATGCCTTCGCCTGATCCACTTGCCGCAGCAGATCCTTAATCTGCGCGGCATTTAACAGCACCAGAATCGTGCCGACAACGAAGACGATTCCTGTGAGAACAGTCAAAAAAACACGCCATCGCGCACGAACTTGATTGGAACACGCGGTTCCTTTGCTCTGTTCGTCCGGATTCATGGGGGGTTGTGCCGCTATAAAAGATTCCGCGGAGCGTTTTATCTGGCAAGGCCCTATAACCTAAGGCCTGTAGGCTAAACCGAGATATGTCCGGCTTTCGCCATAGAGCGAGCTTCGACGCTCTGTATCTCGGCATATCCTTGCGAGCTGACGGGGTTGAGTCCCTCGCTGGCCTCCATAGACGAGTCTTCTTCGAAGTACAGCGACGCCTTGACGCCAGTCATCGCATGGAAAAGTATGTTCCCCTTGTAAAGCCCCACCTTAACTTTACCCGTTGCATGGGCGGCGTATGTCTGGACAGCCGCGAAAGCCGCTTCAGTGGAGAGATCGTAGTAACGTCCGTCGTATATTTGCGTGCCAATGAAGCGCGATAGCTCGACCATCATCGCTGTGGCGCGCTTGTCAAGTACCGACTGGTACACGTACTGCAGCGCCTTGCCAAGCAGCTCCATGCCCGGAGCCTCGTATACGCCGCGGCTTTTCGTGCCGATTATACGGTTTTCCAGCGCATGACTGAGTCCGACACCGTTTCTGCCGCCGATTTTGTTTGCCTCGACGATAATATCGAAAGGTTTCATCTGCCTGCCATTTATCGCCACGGCGCGTCCCCTGACAAATTCGATTTCTACTTCTTCCTCGGAATCAGGCGCCTGCATCGGCCACACTCCCATCGTGGGTTCTACGATCGTCATGGCAGTCTTAATGCTCTCGAGGTCTTCCGCCTCGTGGGAAAGTCCTGCGACGTTGCCGTCGGTCGAATAGCGTTTCTTGCCGCCAGGGAAGGCGACGATCCCGAATTTAGCCAGATATTCGCACATCTGTGTGCGTCCCGGGAATTCCTTGAGCAATTCCGCATCGCGCCAAGGGGCGTACACCGTCATTTCCGGAGCAAAAAGATTTGTGTAGCGTTCGAAGCGCATCTGGTCGTTGCCGCGCCCAGTCGCGCCATGTACGAGGGTCGAAATGCCGCGTTTTTTCATTTCGCCGACAAGCTTTTTAACCGTAACCGCGCGTCCGATTCCTGTTGAGTTCCAATAGCCGCCGTCATAAGTGCCTTTCGCCATGATAGTGCGGAAGCAAGCTTCGGCCATTTCCTCCTTAACATCGACAATTACCGTTTGGACGCCGGTTGGCGCCATTTTCTTTGCGACGTCGGAAATGTCTTTCTCGTCGGGCTGTCCCAGATCCGCCGTAAAGCAGAGAACGTCAGCCCCCGCCTCAAGCAAACGCTTTGCGATAGTCTTGCTGTCAAGCCCGCCAGAGACGCAGATTCCGATCTTGCGGCCCTTCATATCATTCACTGTCAATGCCATTTTTCAACTCCTTGATGTTAATCGAAACAACCAAAACTCAGCCCGGATCACTTGTCTTCGGCCTCTTCCTCATCATCCTCTTCACCGAAGAGTACATCTAAAGTATCGCCGATCATTTCTAGACCTTCTTCGAGGTCGTTGTCCCCGATATTAAGCGGTGGCAGCAGACGCACCACGTGCTCGCCAGCTGTGAGGGCGAGCAACCCTCCCGCGCGCAGTTCGTCAATGACATCCTTGGCGTTGCCGGCTACTACCAATCCGATCATCAGACCGAGTCCACGGACTTGCAGGACCTCGTCGTATTCCTCAACGAATTTCTGCAACCCCACCCTGAACAGCTCTCCGAATTTCTCCGAATGTTCCACAAGCTTCTCCTCTTCCAGAACCTCTAGGAAAGCGAGTGACGCGGCGCATGCAAGCGGATTGCCGCCGAAAGTAGTGCCGTGGCTGCCGGGAGTGAATACGTCCGAGTATTTTGCCGATGCGACAAGCGCACCCATCGGTATCCCGCCCCCGAGGGATTTGCCGAGCGTGATGGCATCGGGCTTTACGCCGTAATGCTCGTAACCGAACATCTTCCCTGTACGGCCGAGGCCGCACTGTATTTCGTCGCAAAGCATCAGCAGCCCTTTCTCGTCGCACAAACTGCGGACGCCCTTCATGAACTCCGGGGTTGCCGGGGTGATTCCTCCTTCGCCCTGTACAGCCTCCAGCATCACTGCTATGGTCTTGTCGTTTACGCAGGCTTTGACAGATTCAATGTCGTTGAAATCGGCAAAACGGAAGCCGACGAGCAGGGGATCGAAGCCTTTCTGCACTTTGCTCTGGCCTGTTGCCGAAATGGTGCCCATTGTCCGCCCATGGAAGGAGTTCTTCATGCATATTATTTCATAACGTCCGCTTTCGTGCCCATAAAGACGCGCCATTTTTATCATGGCCTCGTTTGCCTCAGCGCCCGAATTGCAGAAGAACACCTTGCCGCCCAAGCTCATCTGGGATAGTTTTTGCGCGAGCAGACCGTTCTGTGGCGTGTAGAACAGGTTTGAGCAGTGCGAAAGAGTTTCCGTCTGCGTTTTGATAGCGTCCACGATTTTGGGGTGGCAGTGTCCAGCGTTGTGGACGGATATGCCCGACGTGAAATCAAGGTACTGCTTTTTCTTCTGATCCCATGCGCGGCAGCCTTTGGCGCGGACTATCGTTGCCGTCCGCGCATATGTGTTCATCGTGTAATCGTTGCAAAGCTGTGCTATATCTTCGTTCTTCTTCATTATTGTACTATCTCCGTTCCAACGCCGGTGTTTGTGAAAATCTCGAGCAGCAGGGAATGCGACATGCGCCCGTCGACCAAGTGAACCTTCTTCACGCCGGCGTCAAGCGCGTCGAGGCAACTATGTATTTTCGGCAGCATCCCGCCACCAACGATTCCTTCTTTCATAAGCTGAGGCGCATCGTCCGCATGCAGTGTGTTGATGAGCGATGTGGGGTCGTTCGGATCGCGCAGCAGCCCCGGCACGTCAGAGATGAAAGCAAGCTTCCGCGCCTTCAGCGCCTTCGCCAGTGCGGCGGCGGCGGTGTCAGCGTTTATGTTGTATACCAGCCCGTCGGCGCCGCGTCCAAGCGGGCAGACCACCGGGATTTTGTCTTCGTGCACCAGCTCGCGTACCGGCCCGGTGTCGACGGCCATGGGCACGCCGACATACCCCCAGTCCAAATCATCGCCGGTGGCAGGATCTCTGCCAGTCTTCTTGAGTGCGAAGAATATGCGATCGCCGTGAAGCGGGCTCGCTGTCACGCCGATTCCGTTGAGAATGCTAACGATCTGAGCGTTGACCTGGTTTTTGATGACGTCCTCAACGATATGCATCGACTCCGCATCTGTAACTCGCAGCCCCTGCACAAATGTTGTTTCGATGCCGGACTCTTTGAGTGCGCGCGAAATAGCTTTGCCTCCGCCATGCACTACAATGGGGTACATTCCCACAGTGCGCATGAAAGCGATGTCGGTCAAAGTGGATCTAAGATTGGCCTCGCTTGCCATAACGCTGCCGCCGAGCTTGACCACAATCATTTCGTTCTTAAAACGAGCGATGTACGGCAGCGCTTCGATCAAAGCATCTGCTTTTCCGATGATTGTATCCATTTGATCCATTGTTGGTGTTTCCATGCTCAAGTCGTGTAATCGCTGTTTATTTTCACATAATCGTATGAGAAGTCGCTCGTGTAAACGGCGTCCGCCCCATTGCCGAGGTTAAGCCTCACGGTGACGGTGAACGCCCTTTGCCCCATGACTTCAGCGAGCTTCGCCTGCGCCGTAGCGTCAGCCACTTCTCCTTTGTCATAAACACATACGTCGTCGAAGTATATCTCCGTCTTCATATCATCGACTTGCGCGCCCGAATAGCCGGCGGCGCAGATTACTCTGCCCCAGTTCGGATCCGCCCCGAAGCACGCTGTCTTGAAAAGCGGGGAATTTGCCACCGCGCGAGCGGCGCGGAGCGCATCGGCGTCGTTCGCCGCCTTCTCCACAGCCACAGTGACGAACTTTGTCGCGCCTTCGCCATCTTCGACAATCTTCATAGCCAGAGTCTTGGCGACTTCGGAAAGAGCCTCTGTGAACAGTGTAAAATCCTCATGTGGCGGAGTCAGAACCGCGCCACCGGCGGCTCCGTTAGCGAAAACAATGAGAGTGTCGTTAGTGCTCTGGTCTCCATCAATGGTTATCCTGTTGAAGGACTTTTCAACGGCCACCTTAAGGGCGGCGCGCAGATCTTCGGCACTGATCGCCGCGTCTGTCGTTATGTAGCAGAGCATCGTGGCCAAGTTCGGGCAGATCATTCCCGCGCCCTTGCACATGCCGCCGATAGTGACGTCCACTCCGCCGATATTGACCTTCAGCGCGACCTCTTTAGGCACAGTGTCAGTCGTCATAATAGCGCGTGCTGCCGCGGCACCGCCATCATACGAAAGAGCATCCTTGGCGAGTTTAATGCCTTCCGCCACGCGCTGCATTGGCAGCCTGCGCCCTATGGTGCCGGTTGAGCTGACGAGCATCTCGTTTTCCGCAATTCCCACAGCCTCGGCAGCCATGCGAGCCATTTCCACCGCATCAGTAAAACCCTTCGACCCCGTGCAGGCGTTCGCACAACCCGCATTTACCACAACGCCGCGGCATTTGCCTGTTGCCGCGCGTTCCCTGTCTAGCACAACAGGGGCGGCCGCTACCAGATTGGACGTGAAAAGTCCGGCGCAGGTTGAAGCTCGGTCTGAAAGCAGCATCGCCATGTCTGTCCGATTTGCCTTTATGCCGGCGGCGACACCGCATGCCTTATAGCCTTTGGCGGACGTGACCCCGCCATTGTCTATCCATTTAAAGTTAGAATTCATAGTAAAAAGACCCAACACAACGCACAACAAATGCGCCGTGTAAACGAGTTGCGTATTATTGCACATCGTCGCAAGTAAGTCTATCAGATTTCTTTTTCAGCCTGATGGGCGGAAAAAACATTTGCTTTTCATAGAGGTGGTATGTTACATTAGCCGACTCAACAGCGCAAACCGCCACCGGAAGGATGGTTGGTCGTCCTGCGCGGAAGCGAATGCCGGAGATATCCGGGAAAGCGGATTCACCGCAACGGTTACCAGAAACGGTGCCGTTCTAAACAACCAAAAGGTGCAAAACATGTCAGAAGCCACACTGTCCGGGCTTAGTGTCCGAGACTTAATGACCGC
>CAYOPG010000084.1:0-9196 GCA_964405775.1 uncultured Lentisphaerales bacterium | reverse complement strand
GATTAAGTATCGCGACAAAATGAAACAAAAAGTGCTTACAGCGCAAACGGCTCTTCGGAAATTTTGATCTAATGTGGCGAATGAGTAAATTCACTTTGTCCGCCCACCCGAGGGCAAGGCGCTGGAATTATGTTAGGTTTCTTTCTCCCTTTCGTGTATAATACGCGCGGTGATAGGTGCGAACGGCGAGAAGGAGGCGCATCATCTGCTGCGTAGAACAGTCGCCGCCCCGGGCTTTTAAGGAACGAGAAGTATGACCTCACACGATATCAACGGCGCGAAGTCTTCCAATAACGGAGCTCTGCCGCTTAGCAAAGATCAGATACGTCTTGTGTTTGACTCTCTTTCAGAGGGAGTGTGCACCATCGACCGCGACTGGTTAATAACTAGCATAAACCAGTCCGCCCAAACTTTGACGGGGTTGCCCGCCAACGAGGCGATCGGGGCGCCGTTCAGCAAACTCGTTGACTGCGGAATGCTCGAGTGCCACGATCTGCTCAAGCGAGTGATGAGTTCCGGTACAACTATTCGTGACGTCGCCACTCGCATTACAAGCCGCGAAGGCAAACGAGTTCCCGTAATCATGAACGCCGGCCCGTTGCGTGACAAGTCCGGAGCCACCGTGGGGCTGGTGGCGACGTTTCGCGACAACCGTCCGCTGGAGGCGCTGCGCAAAGAGCTGCGCCACGAATTCGCCTATGATGACATCGTGAGCAAAAACCCCGTCATGCAGCGCATTTTCGACATCCTGCCCGCTGTGGCGGAAAGTGACAGCTCTGTCATGATACTGGGGCCCAGCGGGACGGGCAAGGAGCTGCTCGCCCGCGCAATCCACCGTAGCGGACCACGCCGCGACGAGCCTTTCGTGGCGGTCAACTGCGGCGCACTGCCAGACAACTTGCTCGAGTCCGAGTTGTTCGGGTACAAGAAGGGTGCTTTTACCGATGCACGAACGGACAAACCCGGTCGCTTCGCACTCGCGGAGGGCGGCACACTGTTCCTGGATGAAATCGGCGACACCTCGCCCGCAATGCAGGTCAAATTGCTACGCGTACTACAGGAGCGGCTATACGAACCTCTCGGCGGCACAATGCCGGTCAACTGCAATGTGCGGATCATCTCCGCGACGAACAGCGATTTAGCTGCTAAGGTTGCGGATGGCTCGTTCCGGATGGATCTGTTCTACCGTATCAATGTGGTTGCGATCCGGCTGCCGTCGCTATCTGAGCGTCCTGAGGACATCCCTTTGTTGGTGGAGCATTTTATAGAGAAGTTCAATGCCGAGCAGGGGAAGGCTGTGCGCGGTGTTTCGCCCGCAGCTATGGCGTTGCTTGTCCGCCACACATATTCTGGCAATATCCGTGAGTTGCAGAATATCATAGAGCATGCTTACGTCGTCTGCCGATGCGATGAAATTCAGGAGCAGTGCCTTCCGCCCTACCTGACGCAAAATCGTCCGACTACACCATTGCCGCCGCCTGCAGTCGCGCCGGGTGGTGCTCCCCCTCCCGGAGCTCGATCTGTTCCGGATCTTCGGCGTCTTCCGCCCGGGGCTCTTCGCGAGATGATTGAGCAGGCACTGGAGCAGGCAGGCGGCATACGCTCGCTTGCCGCGGCAAACCTGGGCATTGATACATCGACGCTCTGGCGTAAGATGAAAAAGCTGGGTATGGGGAAATCTAATCAGACTTGACTTGAAGATGACATTGCAACACGCCAGCGCAATGCAAATGCAATGCAGTGGCGGGTTGCAACCAGTACTTTTCATTGTGGAGAAAAGTAATAATCTAGGCTAAGTCATTTATTATCAACATGTTTATGATTTTTGGCTTACATTTGGCACAGGGTCTGCTATAATGATTGAAAACATAACCGGTAGCTTGGGAAACAGGCTCGCCAAACCAACAAACCAACAAAAGGAGAATCCATGAGCGAAGAATACAAAATGCCGTTGATAGGCGACAAAGCGCCAGCTTTTAAAGCTGAGACAACTCAGGGAGAGATCAGCTTCCCGGAAAACTACAAAGGGAATTGGGTAATCCTCTTCTCCCATCCAGCAGACTTCACGCCTGTATGCACAACCGAATTCATGACGTTCGCGTCTATGGAGAAGGATTTCAATGCTATGAACTGCAAGCTGATCGGCCTCTCGATCGACAGCATACACAGCCACATCGCCTGGCTGCGCACGATCAAAGAGAAGGTCGAGTTCAACGGCATGAAAGATGTAGAGGTTAACTTCCCCGTCATTGCTGATCTTTCGATGCAAGTGGCAAAGGCGTATGGCATGCTCCACCCGAATTCCAGCACCACGTCTGCGGTACGCGCTGTTTTCATTATGGATCCGGAAGCAACGATTCGCGCTATCCTCTACTATCCGGCCTCGGCTGGCAGAAACATGGAGGAAATCAAACGCCTCCTGATCGCCTTGCAGACTGCCGACAAACATAAAATCGCGACGCCAGCCAACTGGAAACCAGGCGACGATGTTATCGTGCCATCTCCGGGATCCTGCGGTACCGCGAAAGACCGGGTTGAGACCCAGGAAGAGGGTACACGGGTCGTAGATTGGTTCTTGACCTTTAAGAAGAGCCCCAAGATCTAAATCAAGGCTCCGTTTCTGTGTCCGGCGGGAGTGATCCTGCCGGACAATAACCCCCCCCCGCAAAATACAAGCAGAGAGAAATATCTGATGGTAAAGAAGTATGTCGGGGTTCAACGCAAGGACGAGCTCGTCAGGGCAATCGAATCGGAGGTGTGACCATGTTTAAAAGGCTGATTGATTGGTGTATCTCGCACCATAAGACTACGACTTTCGTAATGGCTGGTGTGACGTTGGCGCTAACGTTGCTGGCAGCGCTACCGTCTTTGTGGCCGGAATCGTTTCCACGCCTGAACGGCGTAGAGGTGGACACTGACCCCGAAAACATGCTCCCTGCCACTGAGCACGTACGTGTGTTCAACCACGAAATGAAGCAGGAGTTCGAGCTTTACGACATGCTTGTCGTAGGCGTTGTAAACGACCGCGCTCCTGATTACGTCTTCAACCCAGCCACGCTCAGAGACATTTACGAGCTTGCCGAGTACGCCAAAACGCTGCAAGAGGAAGCTATTGGCGAGCCTAAGGATTCGAAGGCTGGCGTTATAGGCATCGACATCATCGCACCGTCTACTGTGGACAATGTCGAACAGGGCGGGCTCGGGGAAGTCAGCTTCTCATGGCTAATGCCTGAGCCGCCGGAGACTCCCGAGGCGGCGCGTGCAGTACGCGACAAGGCAATGAAGTTGCCATTCATGAAGGGGACACTCGTCTCTGAAGACGGTCAGGCAATCGCCATTTATCTGCCACTCTCTGACAAGCACTTGTCTTACAAGGTTGCGGAGAAGTTGCGTGCCAAGATTGCAGAGTTCTCCTCAGGCGACAACTATCACATCACTGGTCTTCCTATCGCCGAGGACACCTTCGGCGTGGAGATGTTCAAGCAGATGGCGATCTCCGCGCCCATGGCGATGTTGATCATTTTCCTCCTTCTGCTTCTGTTCTTTAAGAAGATAGTCCTTATTCTATCTCCGATGATTGTTGCGATAGTGGGTTGCATTTTCACGATGGCACTGCTCGTTGCCACTGGCAACACGATTCATATAATGAGCAGTATGATTCCGATCTTCATCATGCCGATCGCCGTTCTCGATTCAATACACATACTTTCCGAGTTTTTCGACCGCTATCAGGAGAGCCGCGACAGAGCGACCACCATTCGCGGCGTCATGAAGACACTCTTCACTCCTATGCTTTACACGAGCCTTACGACCGCCGTGGGCTTCCTGTCTCTTGCTCTCACTCCGATCCCTCCGGTTCAAGTCTTCGGCATATTCATTGCCATAGGCGTTATGGTTGCATGGTTGCTCACCGTGACGTTCATCCCGGCCTCCGTGATGTTCATACGCGAGAAGTCTCTTGAAAACTTCGGCCTTACCGAGCACAACGCCGATGAGGAGTCGCATTCATTCATGACTAAGACGCTCCGCGCGGTTGGAGCCGGCACCCGCCGCTACGCAAAGGCAATACTCGTCGGTGCGCTGCTTCTCGTTGGCCTTGCGGCCTGGGGCATAACACGAGTTGTCATAAACGACAACCCCGTAAAATGGTTCAACGAAAAGCATCCCATACGCGTTGCCGACAGAGTTATGAATTCACACTTCGGGGGCACCTACATGGGGTACCTCTCGTTCGCGCCGGCTGACGAGCTTCCCGGTCCTGGCAAACTCGCCGCGGCTGTCGAAGCGCCACTCGTTGACCGCCAGAAAGAG
Organism: uncultured Lentisphaerales bacterium; assembly: GCA_964405775.1. GTDB lineage: Bacteria > Verrucomicrobiota > Kiritimatiellia > RFP12 > UBA3636 > JAAZFF01. The sequence continues at coordinate 4,885 of CAYOPG010000084.1, read as the reverse complement.
CTGACTTCAGACGAAATGACGGCAGTGGACGAAGTGTTCGGTCTACTTCTGGCCAAGGCGCGAGAATTGGACGCCACGGCTGAGTCCCGCGAAGCGTTCTTTGAACAGTGGCAAGACTACGCGGCCAAACAAATGGAAGTAGCGCAGGATGAGATGTTCGATGCCTGGGATGCCGCCAGCCTCTTCGTCGGGGAACAGTCTCAGGCAGGGCAGGTCTTCAAGGAACCTGAGGTTCTCAACTGGATGGTCGGTTTGCAGGACTACCTGCTTTCCATCAAGAGTCCCGATGGACGCCCGCTCGTCGGGAAGAGCAATTCCTTGACCGATCTAGTCCGCACGGTGTACAGGGAACTTATGGAAGGGAATCCCGAGTACTACCGCATACCTGACACCCGAGAGGGCGTTGCACAGACCGTCTTGCAGTATGAGAGTTCTCACCGTCCCCGTGATCTCGGGCATTTCGTTCTCCCAGACACCTGGAGGCGCACGAGCATGTGGATCCAGCAGAAGAGCGGCGACAACCGTGACATGAAGGTCATCGTTGACTCGGTGGATGATTACATCGCCGCCAATCCGCCGCCTGCCGGTATCAAGGCAGAATGGTTCGGACTCACCTACATCAACGTCATATGGCAGTCAAAGATGGTCAGCGGCATGATGGTGTCATTCCTTGGCAGTTTCGCGGCAGTTTGGCTAATGATGATAATTCTGTACCGCTCCGCTCTCTGGGGCATTCTCTCGATGATACCGCTGACCATTACGATCGGGCTGATCTACGGTGTGATCGGTTTCATCGGCAAGGATTACGACATGCCTGTGGCGGTTCTTTCTTCCCTGAGCCTCGGCATGGCTATTGACTATGCCATCCACTTCATTTCGCGGTCGCGTGAGATGGTCGAGAAGCACGGCTCGTGGGAGGCGGCAGCCGGCCCGATCTTCGGCGAACCAGCCCGCGCTATCACGCGCAACGTGATAGTGATCGGCATCGGCTTTCTGCCTCTGTTGGCTGCACCCCTCGTGCCTTACCAGACAGTTGGTACGTTCATAGCGGCGATTCTGTTGACCGCCGGACTAACGACGCTTTTCCTCCTGCCCGCTATGATCACGTTGCTTTCTCGCTGGCTGTTCAGCGATCCGGCGCACCCGGCACTCTGCAAATGTGGCACGGTCTTCTTTGCTGCCGTCGCAGCCATCCTGACAATCGCTCTGAACATTCAGGGATTAATCGGCGCCACCTGGAGTCAGGTCTCCGTGGGATGTCTAATAGCAATTGCGGCCATGGCTGTGTTCTGTTTCTTCTTCAGCCGCCGTAAGAAGTGCCGGCAGCCGTGAACGTTCAACATATCCGGCAAGTCAGACTGGTCCGACGCGCCGGATTTACAAGCATGAAAGGAATAAAAATGAAAAAGACACTCTCAATTTTTCTTGTCCTCGCTACAGCAGTCGCATCTGCTCAGGATTCCGTTCCATCCGTTGACGAAATAGTCGCGAATGCAAACCGTATGTCGTACTATCAGGGACAGGACGGGCGGGCCAAGGTTTCTATGGTCATCAAGGACTCTCAGGGACGTGAACGCACTCGCGAATTCACCATTCTGCGTAAGGATCTGGAACCGGCCGGCGTAACGAACGATGTTTTTGCGGGGGACCAGAAGATGTACATCTACTTCGAACGGCCTGCCGATGTAAACAAGATGGCGTATCTCGTCCACAAGCACGTGGACGGCAGCGACGACGACCGCTGGCTCTTCATGCCCGGTCTTAACCTCGTCAAACGCGTCGCCGCCTCCGATAAACGCACTAGCTTCGTCGGCTCCGACTTCTTCTATGAGGACGTTTCCGGACGCTCTCCCGATCTGGATACCCACGAGCTGGTCGAGACGACAGCCGACTACTACGTGCTGAAGAATACACCGAAGGATCCGAAGTCCGTCGAATTCGCCTCTTACAAGGTGTGGATTCACAAAGCTACTTTCATGCCCGTCAAGGCTGAATACTACGACGCTGAGGGCAAAAAAATCCGCGAGATGCAGGCGCTTGAAGTCAAGGAGATACAGGGGTTCCAGACGGTCGTCAAATCCCAGATGAGCGACCTGCGCACTGGTAGCACAACTACACTCTCCTACAAAAAGGTCGAGTACAACATCGCCCTGACCGAGGATCTGTTCACGGAGCGCTATCTCCGCAACCCGCCCCGCGCACAGCTACGCTAAAACACGCGCCCGTTCGGGGAAGGCCCGATACCTTCCTTTTTTGCAATCCAGACATCACTCCTAGATCATTCTGATAGCCATGAAAAAAGTTGTTCCAAGAAAAGCATCCTTTTTTATCACCGTCGCGTTGACGGCATCCTTGGCAATCGCGGAGCCTGTCCTGCCTGCCGGCCTGGGAGGAACTGCTGATAAGCCCGCTCTACCCGCAGGACTGAGTTCAACATCTTCATCTCCCGCATTGCCCGCCGGTCTCGGTGCGGACCAGAATGAGGGGAATTCATTTGCCAACGTAAGCTCACGCTTGCTCCCCGATTCGGTTAATGGCTTTTGGGAGACTCGAGCCGGCGTCCGGTTGCAAGACGATCCTCATCAGAAGGACGCTTCGATTGGAGAAACCCGTCTGCAGTTGAGATACGACCAGTCGGGCGACCGGTTGGCGCTGAAACTCGTTACGGACTTCGTCTACGATCCCGTTGCAGACGATTATCCTGTGGATCTAGAGGAGGGATTCGGCTGGCTAGACCTGCGTCAGGCGAACCTGCTGTTTAGTCCGGCATCGTTCGTTGACTTGAAACTGGGCCGGCAGATCAACACCTGGGGTACTGGCGATCAGCTATTCATTAACGACCTCTTTCCCAAAGACTGGAACTCGTTCTTCATAGGGCGGGATGACGAATATCTAAAAGCGCCTTCAGACGCTCTTAAAGCCTCGTTTTTCAGCGACTTGGCGAACCTGGACATTGTCTATGTGCCGCGTTTTGATGCCGATCGCGCGATCGACGGGCGCCGCATCTCATACTGGAACCCCGGGCTAGGGCGCATGACGGGGCGCGATGTCCCGATGGTCGCCGATGTGCCGGACAAGTGGTTCGAGGACGACGAATGGGCGCTACGTCTCTTCCGCAACGTCGGCTCATACGAAATGGCATTGTATGGCTACGATGGTTTCTGGAAGAGCCCCGGAGGCTCCGATCCCGAAACGGGGCGCGCTGTTTATCCCCGCCTGCAGGTGCTCGGTGCCAGCTCGCGCGGACCCGCCGCTGGAGGCATCTTCAGCGCAGAAATCGGCTGGTATCGCTCTGCCGACGACATTAGTGGAGACAACCCCTACATACGCAATAGCGAAATCCGCGGCCTGGTGGGATTCGAGCGCGAGATAGCCACCGATCTGACAGGCGGTTTTCAGTACTACGTAGAGTACATGCTCGACTACGATGAATACACAGCCTCTTTGCCCCCGGAAGCACGCGCTGCCGATGAATTGCGCCAAGTGGCCACCGTGCGCCTAACCAAGCTGATGATGAATCAGAACCTTAAACTCAGCATCTTCCTCTTCTATTCGCCTACTGACGACGATGCGTATCTGCGTCCCAACGCAAACTACAAGGTTGACGACTACTGGACTGTCGAAGTCGGCGGCAACGTTTTCCTCGGCAGGCGCGATGACACATTCTTCGGCCAGTTCGAAGACGCCAACAACATCTATGCCAGCGTCAGATATGGATTTTGAACAACACGTCGTAAGCCTCTCGAATTGGTGAGACAGCACCGACAGTTTCGAAGAGATCTCGTTGTTACCCTGTAGTGTGCCATTCAAACTGCACATGTTCACAGTTCAGGGGATCTGTTCATAAAAATCTTAAGAAACGGGACGAAATCGCCTTGAAAACAGGAAGTTCTTGTTTTGCCTGTGGTGTATAATAATCGTCATCGGGTGGGGTGTATTGCATTTTCTGCTGACTGAGGAATGTCTCTTCTAACACACCTCAATAGCTCCTGAAAACGTACCCAAAAAGACAATAGAAAATAAAAACAAAAGCGATACTTCATTTATTCATAGTCATATTGGCGTTTACGCTGATATCTGGCACGGCTCCGGCCGCTACACGCACTTGGGAATTGCCAACCGGAACGGGCGACTGGTTTGACCCGCTCAACTGGGATGGCCAGACTACCGTACCAACAACCGGCGATGATGTTGTAATCAACGCGGGGAGCTCTGTGATCCTCAGCAGCTCGACTCCCGAGCTCGCGTCTCTGTCATTAGCTGGCACTATGATTTTCACGAACTGGAACACTTCCGTTAGTGCCACAACCGTGACGATTGCCAGTGGAGGGGTGATGACTCTGCCACCAGCGTTCACTGATACGCAGATGTCGAACAACGTTGTCATCGCATGTAGCAACCTGACTGTGGCTTCTGGCGGGATTATCGACGCCGATAATAAGGGCTATGCCGGGCGCGACGGCAACGGCTACGGACCGGGATACGGTGCGAATGCTGGCCAGGGGTGGGGCGGAGGCGCCGGACACGGCGGACAGGCGTACAAGCAGCAGTTGGGCGGTGCGATCAGCTACGGCTCGGCATCGGCGCCTGTAGCTCCGGGAAGCTCTGGATTTGGTCAGAATAATCCGGGATTCGCTGGCGGAGGAGTGATACGGATTGATGCGTCAGGTGATGTTACTGTGGATGGCATAATACGAGCGGATGCCGAATACAGGACGGTTAACAACGGTGGCGGTGCAGGAGGCAGCATTTGGATCACTTGCCATCGTCTGCTGGGGGCGGGAGGCAGAATTTTCGCACGCGGCAGCAACGGCCTCTCCTCCAGCAATGGCAACGGCGCAGGCGGGCGCATCGCCATCCACTATGATAGTCGATCATGAAAAAG
>CAYOPG010000083.1:0-9266 GCA_964405775.1 uncultured Lentisphaerales bacterium | reverse complement strand
ACCTTTCGCTCGGCACTGGCAAAGCGCAGATCAACCGCCGCGAACCAGAAGACTATATTACAAGCGAAGTTCTTCGCGCGTATATCATGCAGCCCATGAAGATCGCCGGCGTCGAAGGCAAATACGACGTGATGGCCTTCGTGAAAGGCGGGGGCATATCCGGACAGAGCGGAGCGATCCGCCACGCCATAGCACGTGCGCTGTGTGCGGCTGACGCAACGCTGCGCGCACCTCTCAAAGCTGCCGGATGCATGACGCGCGACCCGAGAATGAAGGAGCGCAAGAAGCCCGGACAGCCCGGAGCTCGCCGCCGCTTCCAGTTCTCGAAACGTTAAGCAGCATTTGCTATATACCGCGGGCATCCTGTTTTCGGGATGCCCGTTCGGTTTTCCCGAAGTACAAGCGAACGGCAGGGTGGCGAAGGCCAGCCACTTCTGGCGTTATCGAGGATTTACATGGCTTTAAAAAAACTTATAGACACCATCGTCGGAAAATTTTTCGGAAAACAAAAGGATTCATACGCCGGTGGCAAGAAAGAAAAGGCGAGGGGGAGTTCTTCCGCGGAAACGCGCGTTTTCAAGTCGGAACCCGCGCGCAAGAGGCTTAAGCCTGAGATATGGGAACCCGGAAGACCAAAGGCCCGCGACAGAAAGCCCACTGAACCAAAGACACTTCCTGATGGCGAGCCTAAACGTGGCGGCCGGCAGCAACGGCGCAGAAAGCCCGAGGCGCCGCCAATCCCCGATATTCCTTGGGATCCCGCGGAATTTACAGTCGAACCGCAAGACGGTAAAAAACGATTTCACGATTTCGATCTTCCTGTGGAGGTAATGCACGGCATTTTCGATGCAGGCTTCAAATATTGTTCTCCCATCCAGGGGCAAACCTTGAATCAGACGATGGCAGGCCTGAACGTGGCAGGCAAGGCGCAGACAGGCACTGGTAAGACGGCGGCGTATTTGATCGCCGTCTTCTGTCAGATGCTGGCTAAGCCGGATAAGCGGGCTGATAAACCCGGAAAACCAACGGCTCTTGTTATCGCACCCACTCGAGAACTAGTCATTCAGATAATCAAGGACGCGGAAGAACTCGGCAAATACTGCGGTATTAGATGCCTTGCAGTCTACGGCGGCATGGATCACGCAGCCCAGCAGGACAGACTTGAAAAGGCTCCTGTAGATTTGATCGCCGCCACGCCGGGACGACTTCTGGACTTCATGCGTTCACGAGTTGTTGACCTCAAGGGGGTTCACACGCTGGTAATAGACGAGGCGGACCGCATGCTGGACATGGGATTTATACCCGATGTCAGAAAAATCATCCGCGAGCTGCCTCCCAAGGAAAACCGCCAAACTCTTCTGTTTTCCGCCACGCTTAATGACAGCGTTATGGAACTAGCCTCCCAGTGGATGCCGGATCCCATAAAAGTCTCGGTTGATTCCGAGCACGCTACTGTCGATACGATACGGCAGATTGTGTATCCAATAGCCGCCAGCGAAAAATTCACGATCCTGTACAATATTCTGAAGAAACACGAAGGCGAACGGTTCCTAATCTTCCGCAACCGCAAACGTGATTGCGAAGAGCTACGTCGTGAACTGGAGAGCCACGATGTAATGGCGGAGGAACTGTCTGGCGATATAGACCAGAAAAAGCGCATCAGGATTCTTGAGGACTTCCGGTCGGGCAAGGTCAAGGTTGTTGTTGCCACTGACGTTGCTGGCCGCGGGATCCACGTGGATGACATTGCGTATGTCGTGAACTACGATTTTCCGTATGAGGCTGATGATTACATCCACCGCATTGGGCGCACCGGCCGCGCTGGCACAACAGGCACGGCGATCTCGTTCGCGTGCGAGGACGAGTCTTTCATTATCCCGGACATAGAGAAACTCCTTGGGGAAGAACTCCACTGCCAGCAGCCAGACGACCTCCTTCGGGAAACTGTTCCAACTGCGACTCGCGAAATGCCGCGCAAGCGCCGCTCTGCTTCCGCAGCCGGTGGGGGACGCTATCAACCCGGTAGACAGCGCGGAGGAAGACCCTCGGGCGGTTACAAACGGGCGAGGGGCGTTCCTAGACCAAGTAAATAGCTTAGTTAAACAACCATAAATTATTAAGGAAAGAATCACGATGACAGCCAATGTAAAAAAAGTTGCTATACTAACAGCAGGCGGGCTCGCGCCATGTCTGAGTTCCGCAGTCGCGGCGCTTATCGAGCGTTACACCGAAGTCGCGCCGGAAGTTGAAATAATCTGCTACATAGGCGGCTACAAGGGGTTGCTTGAAGGTAATAGCATTGCCGTCAGCCCCGAACTCCGTAAAAACGCATACAAGCTCTATCAATTCGGCGGATCGCCGATAGGCAACAGCCGAGTCAAGCTCACAAACGTTAAAGACTGCGTCAAGCGCGGACTCGTCAAAGAAGGACAGGATCCCCAAAAGGTCGCTGCCGACCAACTCGTCAAGGACAAGGTCGATGTGCTGCATACCATTGGCGGCGATGACACAAACACCGCTGCCGCTGATCTCGCGGCGTTCCTTAAGAAGAACGACTACAATCTGAACGTCGTAGGGCTGCCCAAGACGATCGACAATGACGTCTATCCAATTGCCCAGAGCCTTGGTGCCTGGACGGCGGCGGGGGAGGGTGCTAAATATTTCGCCAACGTTGTTTCCGAGAACTCCGCGAATCCACGTATGCTAATAGTGCACGAGGTTATGGGGCGCAACTGCGGATGGCTCACCGCTGCTACAGCAGTCGAATATCGCAAGCTGCTCGACGGGATGGATTTCGTTCCCTCTATTGGATTAAATCGTTCCAGCCGTGAAGTTCATGGCGTCTATATTCCTGAACTGAATTTCAGTGTAGAGACCGAAGCCAAGCGTCTCCGCAAGATCATGGACGAAGAGGACTGCGTCAATATCTTTGTTTCGGAAGGCGCGGGCGTCGAAACTATAATCGCTGAAATGGAAGCGAAAGGGCAGGATGTCCCTCGCGATGCATTCGGTCATCCGAGGCTGGACAAAATCAACCCTGGCGCTTGGTTTGCGGATCAATTCGCCCAGATGCTTGGAGCAGAAAAGACGCTTGTTCAAAAATCCGGTTATTACAGCCGCGCGGCAGCGTCGAACAAAGCTGACAAGGAGCTTATAATCAAGTGTGCCAACAAGGCTGTTGAATCTGCCTTCACCGGCGTGGGAGGGGTTGTTGGACAGGATGAAGACAGGGGGAACGAACTGCGCGCCTGCGAATTCGAGAGAATAAAAGGGGGCAAACCGTTTGACATCGATTTGCCCTGGTTCAATGATCTTCTCGCGGCAATAGGCCAGCCGAAGGGTTAAATAATTACCCCACGCGGAGGACGCTGTTGAGCGTGCCGAGACCGTTCTGGGTCCAGTCACGATCCGGATCCGGATCCAGCGTCCAAATGCCGTTGATTACAAACTTGTATTCGTAAATCCCAGGGGCGAGTGTTAGGGTGGCGGTGAAGATGCCGTCGCCCTGCTTGTCCTCGAGTTTCTTGTCGGTAGCACTCCACTCGTTGAAGGACCCGGCAACGTACACGGTGCTTCCCACTGGAGCCTTGACCGTCAGTACTACACGCTTTCTTGATGGTGCAGATTTTTTCTCGCAGGCCTTTGTTGCCGTTGTTTTGACGGAATTGTCTGTTTTAGCCTTTGCCTTCGAAGCTTTGTCTGTCGCTTCGTTCTTTTTGGATTTTAGTGCCATCATGGCCTCCTTCTTATAATACTTTTGTTTTTGTTTTTTTGTTAGCCCCTAAATTGTACATGATAAAAGCATATCCATCAAGTAATTATTATTTTGCTTTCTATGAGTTTTTTGTTAGGGAGAATTTTGTTTGGGGAAAAACAAACTGCCACCATCGCAAGTTTGGTGATATACTACGCACCAAATCAGGAAGAAATTAGACCCGATCGACACTATGGATGTAAAGCAGAAAATTCTAGTTGTAAAGCTCAGCTCGCTTGGCGATGTTCTCCACGCGCTCCCCGCAGTCGCTGAGTTGAAGCGTCAGTTAAAGGCGGAAATACACTGGGCGGTACAACCGGGGTTCTCCACTCTTGTAAGGTGTTTTTCATGCGTTGACGAAGTGATAGAAGTGCCCCGACCGAGACTAAACAAAGCTTATTCAGCCGCGCTTCGCCAAATCCGCTCCACGAGTTACGACATGGTTGTTGATTTTCAGGGACTGCTCAAAAGCGCCGTCATTGCACGCGCCGCACGTGCTCCGCGACGCATCGGACCTTCTTTTGCGCGTGAAGGTTCCAGTTTTTTATACCATGAGCTCGCCGGATCAAAAAACAAAAACCGCCATGCGGTTGATGAGTGTCTGGATGTTATAAGCCACTTGGGGCTTGAGATGCCATCAAAGCCAACATTCCCGATGAATGTGCCGGACGTCGATTTCGAAGACCTGATTGCCGAGCTCCCGTATCACGGCCCTCTCATCGCTGTAGCGCCAAGCTCGCGCTGGGAAAGCAAAAACTGGCCGGAGGAGCATTTTGCGGAGCTGCTCGGAAACATCGTGCGCAAACATGATGCTCGAGTATGCATAATAGGCGGAGCCGGAGACAATGATGTTGCCCTACGCATCATAGAAGCCTCGGGTGTCAAGGCCGTCAGTTTCTGCGGTCGGCATTCGATTGTTCAATCGCTTGGAGTGCTGGCGAAGTGCGAAGCGCTTGTGTCAAACGATTCCGGCCCGATGCACATGGCCGTAGCGCTTGGCGTCAAGGCAGTAGTGCCATTCGGCCCTACGCTGCCGGAACGCACGGGGCCGTATGGCCCGGGACACGCGCCTATACATGTGGCAGTGTGTGAACCCTGCCGCAAACGTGTATGTCCGTTGGGAACAAAGGCATGTATGTATGGCGTCACTCCGGCTATGGTGGAGGCCGCCCTCTTTGGAGCTGACAAGTGACGGAACGGTTTGATTCCATCATCGTCGGTGCCGGCGCATCTGGGTTGGCCGCCGCCGCGTTTTCCACCGGCCGAACGCTCGTTCTTGAACGCCTTGCCAAACCTGGCAGGAAATTGCTTGCAACTGGCGGCGGACGGTGCAATTTTACGCACGATTCGACAGACCTGGAGGTGATGGAGGCATTCGGTAAACGGGGGCGTTTCGCAACGGATGCGTTGCGTGCGTGGGATCCCGAAGGGATACGCGGCTTTCTGGAAGATGGCGGTGTGGAATGTGTGGTCGAGCCGGATGGATGCGTATTCCCCCGCTCTGGGAAGTCCTCGGATGTGCTGGACGTTTTTCTTGCCGCCGCCGAAGCCGCCGGGGCGCGGATCCGTTGCGGCGTCCGTGTTGCCCGTGTGCTGACCGATGAATCCGGCCGCGAGGCGCGTGGAGTGGAAACCTCTGATGGTGGGATTTTTCTCGCTCCCAAGGTTGTTCTGGCTGCCGGAGGAAAGTGCCGGTCAGGGCTTGGATCAGATGGTTCTGGTTTTGAGATAGCCAGTGCTTTGGGGCTGGAAATCGCTCCCGTCTATCCAGCGTTGGGCTCGCTTGAAGTTGCCGAAAAATGGGTGGGACTATTGGCGGGAATCGGACTGCCGGATGTGTCCCTCAGGATTGCAGGCAGGGGGGGCAGGCCATTGGAAGCTCATGGAGCGGTGCTCTTCACTCACAGAGGACTAAGTGGTCCGGCGGCACTTCAACTTTCCGGGGATATCGCCCAAGCGCTCAGAGCCGGAGGGCGTCCGGTTGCGGTTGAACTCGCGTTCGTAAACGGGCGGGACGCAGGCGATTGGTGTGAGATTTTCGATGAATGGCGTTGTTTACGCGGAGCGAGGCTCGTTCGCAACCTGCTTTCGGAGAGTCTTCCGAAGGCGCTCGCTGCGGAACTGTGCGAACTTTCGGGTGTGCAGGGGACTCTTGTGGCGGCAAGTCTTGGGCGCGAGCAGGTGCGGCGCCTCTCGGAGTTGTGTTCTAAGTGTTCGCTGACCGTCACTGCTACAGATGGCTGGGACGCGGCGATGGTTACACGCGGAGGCGTTTCTCTGAAAGAATTAAACCCGCGCACGATGGAGAGTCTCAAAGTGCGCGGGCTCCATTGCGTTGGCGAATTGGTGGATTTGGACGCCCCCTGCGGCGGTTACAATCTCACATGGGCCTTCGCCTCCGGCCGCTTAGCCGCGTCCGCGCTTGCGCGAGAGGACTAGGGCCGTACGGGCTGGTAGGTAAACGAAGATGTTGTTGATTTCCTCTTTGCCTACTGTTTCAGGCATGGAGTGGAAAGTTTGTTCCTCTGCTATGCGTCCTTGCCCTCCGAACTTCTGCGAGTCGGTGCTCAGGCGCAGTTCGTATGAGCCGGGAGGTACAAGGATGGGCCAATCGGCATAAGATTGCGTCCAGTGCAAGTTGATGGCGATTATGAAATCGCCACGGCTGAAGACCATGGTTTTGGCGCCGTTGTCAATGGACATGGTTCGGATTTTGTTTCGCAGGAAGTCGGGTTGCCGTGTGAAAAGCCTGATAAGCGCTTCGTCGAAATCTGCCAGCCATTCGTACTTGAGAGCAGGGCTGTCGCGGAGGCTCCACTGGCGTCGCGCATAGTGGTATGAATAGCCGTTGCCTTCGCGTGGGAAGTCTACCCATTCAGGGTGTCCGAACTCGTTGCCCATGAAGTTTAGATAGCCTTGTCCTGCTGTGCAGAAAGTGGCGAGGCGCGCGATTTTGTGGATTGCAACAGCGCGTTCGATGGCGATGTTTTTGTCCTCCTTGCGCATGTCTGTGTAGATCGCTGATCCGGTCATCTCGAAAAACAGCGTCTTGCCTCCCACGAGCGACTGGTCGTGGCATTCGACGTAGCTTATGGTCTGTTCGTCTGTGCGGCGGTTTGTGAGTTCGCTCCACAGCCATGGCAGATACCAGTCCTGATCGGTTATGTCTCGCACGAGTTTGCCCCATGTCTCCGTGATGCCCATGGCCAGGCGCATGTCGAAACCGGCTCCGCCTTCCTCGACAGGGGCGGCCAGACCGGGCATGCCGCTTATGTCCTCGGCTATAGTTATGGCGTCTGGGCGGATTGAGTGTACGATCATATTTGCGAGCGCGAGATATGTATAAGCGTCTTCGTCGACAGTGTAGTCAAAGTACTGGCTGTAGTCCATGAAGTCGACGCCGAGTCCATGGTGCAGATACAACATGCTCGTGATGCCGTCAAAACGGTAGCCGTCGAAATGGAATTCATCAAGCCAATAGCGGCAGTTTGAGAGCAGGAAATGGAGTGTGGAAATGCGCCCGTAGTCAAAGCACGCGGAATCCCACATAGGGTGGCGTCCGCGCTGGCCGGTATGAAAATATATGTAGCTAGTGCCATCGAAACGTGCGATGCCCTCGCTTTCGTTCAGGACGGCATGCGAGTGTATGAGATCCATGACTACGGCGATTCCCATGCCGTGCGCAGCGTCTATTAGTTCCTTGAGTTCATCTGGCGTTCCGAAGCGCGACGAGCACGCGAAGAAGTTCGCCACCTGATAACCGAACGACCCGTAATAAGGGTGCTCCATTATGGCCATGAGCTGGATTGTGTTGTAGCCGGCCTTCGCTATGCGCGGGAGCGTTTTCTTGCGAAATTCCGTGTAAGTTCCGACCTTTGGCTCCTCTTGCGCCATTCCTATGTGGCATTCATAGATCACAGGATCGCGGTCTGGCACTTTGAACGACGCGTTCTTCCACTTGTACGGCACGGGCGGATTCCATACTTGGGCAGCGAAGAGTTTTGTGTCCGGATCCTGCACAACGCGCCGCGCGTAAGAAGGTATGCGATTTCCTCCCCCGCCGGACCACTCCATTTCGAGATGGTAGTTTTGTCCGTGCTCGATAGCCATGACAGGCATGAAGACCTCCCAGTCTCCATCATCCGATATGCGCGTCAGCCTGTACTCGGGCATGCGCTGCCAGTTGGAGAAGTCTCCGACGAGCCAGATACCGGTGGCGTTAGGCGCGTATTCTCTGAAAACCCAGCCCTTGCCTATTCGGTGCAGCCCGTAGAATTCGTGCGCGGAGGCGAATTCGTCGAGATTGTCGTTTTTCCCACAGAGGCGTCTGTACATGGCTGCCGTTTTGTCTGCACGTGCCTTTATTACCGGCATGTAATCGCGTAGGAAGGCGTCATCCGAAAGTTTGCGTAGCTTTCTATCACGTATCATAACTGGATTCTCCTGTCTTATGGGTTGTGTTATTGCGGCGTCTGTTCGCCGCGGTGCGGTGCGGCGAGTTCCGAATTGAGTTTGCCGAAAAGGTGATCCGGCTTGCTGTCGTTGATGAACGAATATGCATCGCACCCCTGCACCGGCACCAGTTCCGTGTGTTCGTCCTCTCCTATACGGTGCATGTCAACGCTGCGGTCAACGCAGATTATGTGGGTCGCATGAGCGATGACCACACGCAGGTTGTGCGACACTATCACGATGGTTTTCGTTTTGTTGAGTTCCTTGAACAGTTCGTACAGAGAACGCTCTGTTTCCGGATCCACGTTTGCCGTCGGCTCGTCTAGCAGGAGGATTTCCGGATCCGAACACAATGCCTGAGCTATCAAGATCCGTTGGCGCTGCCCGCCGGAGAGTTCCGAAAACAGTTTTTGAGAAAGACCGTCTAGACCGACCGCTTGAATGGCCCTCTCGGCGGCCTCCCTGTCCGCGCGACGGAATCCGCCCAGCACATGGGAAGCGGAGCGTCCAAGCATAACCGCTTCCAAAACGGTGATGGGGAAATCGGGGTCGAAATTGATCTGCTGCGGCACGAACCCCATACGGACTCTGGAGTTTTCAGGGTTCTTGCCAAAGACCTTGATCTTTCCGAATCGCGGTTTGAGTGTTCCCATCATCAACTTTATAAGGGTCGTCTTCCCGCCACCGTTGGGACCCACTACCGCCACCAGAGACTTTGCTGTTATTTCAAACGAAACATTGTGAAGGACTTCGTGGTCTCCGTAGCTGAAACAAACGTCGCTTACGGCGACGACCACCTGGTCGGTCTCCGCCGTCTCCTTTCCAGCGTCTTCGCGCATCACGGAAGCAACGTTTCCTGAAATCATGGCGTCATTATAGACCAATGCAGGGACAGAAGGAAGCGAAAACAAACGAGACTCGTTACCGCGACCGGGCCACGGTCCAATAATTCAGAACCCGGCACAATTCCATTCATTCTTTCCCAGATGTCCCCAGAGTACGCAGTTCACTAGCATCCCATAGTGGTCAGGAAACGGGCAAGCCGCCCCCTTTCCCCCTT
>CAYOPG010000082.1:0-9373 GCA_964405775.1 uncultured Lentisphaerales bacterium | reverse complement strand
GGATATGCGCCTCACTGGGAGTTGTTTTTATCAGCACAGTTGAGACGCCGCCAGAACTGCAAATGTACGGATAGTCGGCATGCCAGACGTTGAGCGAGTAATTTTCCGCCAGACCGTCTGCAAGGATGTAGATCGAGCTTCCGCCGTCCAGTGTTGTTTGTCCGGGGCCGGACACCGTACTTGATATGAGGGTGCCGCCTACCACCTTGGGCGAGATTTTCCATCGTAGCTTTGAAGCCGGTATATTGGCCGTATCGCAGACGACTTCACGGCTAGTGGCCTCCCCGGCTTTTGTAAGTCTCTTTGAATGCCTCATTCTTCTTTTTTCGGCGGCAGTGGGTCGTCGATGTACTTTGCTGCCTTGATTTTCTCCAGGAATTCACGGTTCTTCTCCGAGACGCCGGGCTTGTTGTATTTCATAACTAGCGCCTTCCATTCTTTCCTATAAATTAACGGTTTTTGAAATGCATGCGTGTTAGGAATGCGAGGCTGCGTTATTAAATCCAGAGTCCATTCCCGCAAAGTCTCGCTGTTTTCATCCCTTTTGGGACCGCCCTCGACATAACGCCCATCATCCATGTCCAAGCAGACGAGAGTCGCTACCAGAGCTTCTTCATTACGAATACAACGCAGAATAGTCATCAGCTGTTTCTGCGTGCCAAATATTATATTCTGGTCATATTCTGTTTCACATAGCAGCCTGAACGCTTCAGTAACCGCTGGAATGGACTCGGGCTTGGCCATATCAGTCAGAGCCTCCATAAGGGGAATCCGCATCTTGCCTATTTCAGACTTCCCCGGATATCGGTACATGAACAGTAGCAATTCCTCCCATGCGGGACGATACTCCTCGTTCAAATGCTTAAACTGCGGCTTGGCAGGCCGCATAACCTGTGGCTGGATTAGTCCGGGAGTTCGCTCGGGCGTCTTGTAATACTCAAGCAGTTCCAGAGCTCGCGCACTAAGGTAAACTTGGTTTGTCGGGTTTGAAGGCACTGCCATGTCACGTTCTTCTTCCGCAGCTTCTGCTACGTTCATGCCCGCTAAGGCAATGTAGACCGCAAGTATGAGTGATTTTAGCATGTCGGTATTCATGGTTGATTCTCCCACCAGTTTACGCCCGGAGGCGCCCGTTTGTCATTTGAACCGCAGTGGATCTCGCCCATAAGCGCATGGTACAGATCCCAGCAATCAACAAACTCGACCGCGCCACCCAGCGCGGCCTTGATCGCATTTTCAAACGCCTCATTCATCTTTTTCCTCCGGCAGCGGTTCATCGAGATGCTTTGCCCCCTTCACCTTTTCAATGAACTCGCGGTTGTTTTCTGAAAGACCGGGTTTGTTGTATTTTTGGATCAACTCCTTCCACTTCCTTGCTTTTTGAAATGCTGGCTGTTGGCGGTCAGATTCGCCTCGATAGTCAAGTTGCAGCATGACATCCAACGTCCATTCTCGCAAACCCTTGAGGATTGTGTCTCTTTTTATTCCGCGTTCATCATATCGCTTGTCATCCAGATCCAGACAGACGAGAATCGCCTCAAGCGCCTCCTCATTGCAAATCGTTAACAAAATGCCTATGCATTGTTCCTGAATTCTATCCACCTTGTACTGTTCTTTGTCCGTCTCTGTTACCAACCTGAATGCTTTCGCAACGGCTGGTATCGAATCAGAATCCGCTATTCTGTCGATTGCCGCGTAAATCGGCCCCCTAATGAAAAGAATCTTGTGATCTACGGTACTTGACGCACTTGCAACTAGAAGCTCTTCCCAAGCGGATCTGTACTCTTCATTTAAATGCTCCTGAATTAACCGCGGCGGTAGCAAGGCTTGTGGCTGATATTTTCCGAAAATTTGGCGGGGGGGGGGCTGATAGAAATTTACCAATTCCAACGCCCGGGCGCTGAGTTGAACTTGGTTTGTCGGGTTTGGAGGCACTGCCATGTCCTGTTCTTCTTCCGCAGCTTCCGCCGCGACCGCGCTAGCAGAGGTAAGGCAGACCGTAATTATTAGTGTTTGAATATATGTCTTCATGGTTGATTTTCCCACCAGTTTACGCCCGGAGGCGCCCGTTTGTCATTTGAGCCGCAGTGGACCTCGCCCATAAGCGCATGGTACAGGTCCCAGCAGTCGACGAACTCGACCGCGCCACCCAGCGCGGCCTTGATCGCCTCTTCGAAAACATCCTCGCCCGCCGCATTGCGGAAGCAGAACTGGCGGGGCATATAGAGTTTGTTGTTCAGCGGCTGCATGTTAGTGGGCCCCGGATTGAAGGCTACCGAACGGTGCTGAACAATTACGTTACGTGCATTCAACTCTCCAAAGAACAGGTTTGGGACTTTTTTGAATATCAAGCCCGCAGACACAGACTGGAGGTTTGTTCTAGCGATTTCCAACCAACTTTGTGCTTGTATCACATTCAATTTTCTAAAACTATCATCCGCCAATACTTCGGCAGCGGTTACGATGGCCGGAGTGCCAGTATTCCAGAATTTGGTTCCCTCGCAGAGGACGTATTTGCTCCCCGCCGCAGGTTGCCAGGTCGCCATCCGTGGTGCCTCGCCACCGCCGAAACCATAAGGATACGGCCATTCTGTCCAATGGTAGATGTCGTAGTCCGGATAAGCCCCGTTGATGATCTTCGATGTCGTTTTCCAGACTTTCGAGACCGTTATGAAGCCGTTCCCAAGCGTGTCGATCACGCCGACGGTTCCGGCTTCGGCACCGTCATAGACGCGGATGTATCTCCAGGTCTGCCCAGTATGATCCACGCCGGTTTCAATCCGCATATTGGCCGTCGAGTTGGATGTTGCCACTCCCTCAACAGGCTGCGCCCCGGTCGCGAAGAAAACGCTCCTTCCCCGTTGCGGGGCGGGGACGTTCGTCATGAGATTCCGCGCCATGGCGGGATCGGCAATCGCCACCGTCCCGCCCGAGAGAAACGACGTGATCTCGTCGATGTGGGCAACAGCCAGCCAATCGACAGGCACGTTGAAAACAGGCGACTGCACTTCCTGAGATGACAGGAACTGTTGAAGCCTTTCTGAAGCGCCGCCACTGTCGCCCAGCACAATCCGCCCAAGTTTATGAACACCATCCGGTGGGAGAATTTCAAGATTTCCACCAAAATTGGGTGAGTTCTTGCCATTTCCTTTTGCGAAATAGCCGAAGTTTGTTCCTCTAAGCTCGTTCCCGGCCCATGTGGACAGCCCTCCGTTCCTCGGCAGGTTCATCGCGACTGGCACGTCAGATTCCGCTGGAAGGCCTCCTCGCTTTCTCATTTCAGGGACTGTGAAACGCCGTCAACGGTGTTCGTCTCAATAAACGCCCGGTATTTCCCGGCGTCGTAGCCGAAGTCTTTACCGGTAATATCGCGTAAATGGTGATGGGAAATTCTTCGGTAATCCTCATCTTTGTCTTCAACACCTTTGATAAGCACGGCAGTGTCAACACCATCACGCAGCAGGAGTCCGCGAAGCGCCGCGTTTTTCATCAGGCTGTCCTCGTTTTCGTCGGTCAACATGGTCAAAACGGGGATGACATCGGGATCGTCGTACAGTCCCGACAGCCCCGCCGCATAGCAGTTGATGGCATAGAGTGACTGGATGTTTTTGTGGTACTGAGTGTCCGCCGGAAGTGTAGGCCCCTTCAACGCCACTTCCAGCAGTACATGGACGTCCGTGTTGATTTTTGCGAACTTGCGAGACACCGGATCGGATTTAAGGTCGTATATACTTCCCAAAATCCCCCTGTCTCCAATTTGTCGCCTTGTAGCCCTCACAGTCACCTCGACAACTTGTTTGCTTACATCCATATTCGCAACACCATCACGCATCCAAGTCTGCAGCGCCCGCCCGATGACGCGGGAAACGAGGTTCGTGTCCTGCGCCCGCTTCTCCAGGAAATCAGCCGCGCCGTCATGCGCAAGGATCGCGTCCCTTGCTTTCTGGTATTCCAAACCGCCGGTGGCCAGAGCTGTTTCAAACAGCTTCTGCAATTCCTCTTCGTTGGCGGACGGCTCGGCGGCCACCAACGTCATGCCCGCCGCGATCATCACGGCGGCTACCAGAGATATAATGCGTGTCTGTTTCATTTGTCTGTCCTTTCGTCTAGTCTATGCGAGGGGGCGGTGTACGTTTGGCGTTCGTGCCGCAGTGAATTCCGCCGCCATCCATGTGATATGTTTTCCAGTCGTCTATAAAGAAAAGATTGAAGCCGGAAAGCTTTTCCATTACATCCGCCTTGAACACATCTGTTCCGTCTTTTCTGGGGCCGAATGGATCTGCAACAATCAGGTTGCTCCCATCTACCAGCAGATTGACCATGCTAGGTACATGGAAAATCGCCTTTAAATCCCGCTCCCTAAAAAGTGAAGGGATGCGCACAAAATCTTCGTCATCAAGCCCCAGCTCGCCGCGGAGCGTTGCGACGGCGATGTTGATGTTCGTCTGGCAGCTCTCATTGTAGGCTACATTGATCCCGCTGCCCCTGAAGTGCTCGAAGAATTGCCGGACGGTCTGCGACAGGGGACGTCCCTCCGGAAACGATGAATCGGGTGCTCCAACCTTTGGTTTGGTGACTACGACATAGACGGAAGATTCGTCCGGCGGGAAAGCGGAATCCCAGACGTCCTCCAAGTAGAGCGTATTCGAGCTGTTCCCCCTGATGGCGTAGTGGACCTGCCAGTCGCCGGAGACGATGGCGACTGCGCCGCCGGCCCAGCAATCCGGCTCCCAGTTCCTGCTCAGATCCGTAAGGGAATTTGTAGTGCAACCGGAGGCGACGCCCACATCCTCATCCCCCTCGACAAACATGCAGAGGTAGGCGGAACGGGCTATCACCTGATACAGGGAATTAGTATCGGGCGGAATCGTCCATGGGCGCACAAGCGAGAGGGTGTCGGACGTGTTTCCCGAAACCTGCCGTACCTGGTTAAAACCCGGGCCAGAGACGATCCGCACTATGCCGTCCGCCCATTGGTTGACAGTCCAGTTGCGGTTGGTATCGACAAGCGTGTCCGCCCCTGCACTTGTCGCAGTCCCTCCGTCATCGACGTTCAGCTCTTCGAGCAGTTCGAGTGCGCATGTAGTGTCCGCAACGAGCACCTTGAACCTGTCCCCATACGGTACAAAGGCAAAGACCTCGTCCACATGGCCGACATCGAGCCAGCTCATATCCACGGCGATGGCGGGAGCCTGCACTCCCTGTGCGTTGATGAAGTCCACCAGCTCCGGCTCCATACCCGTGCTGACAAGCGCACGTCCAAACGGATAGTCCACGCCGTCCTTCGTGAAGGGGGGTGTGCATTCGAGATTGCCGCCAAAATTTGGTGAACTCTTGCCATTCCCTTTTGCGAAATAGCCGAAGTTTGCTCCCCTGAGCTCGTTCCCGGCCATGTGGACAGCCCCACTATCCTCGGCAGGTTCATCGCGACTGGCATGGCAGGTCCCGCTGGAAGGCCGGAATGCCCGATCTCCGCGGCATCCTGAACCCAAACGTCGTAGCGTCCATACGAACCCATATACTCCGAAGCCGACAGCTCTATGACCCGATCCACCCCGACGGCGTCCTTGATCTTTGCGACGAAATTCGTGTCGAAGTTGGACACGTAGACGGTCTCGATGGGACGCGTCGAGTCGGCCAGAATGAAAGGCGCGGTTTTCAACTTTACATCATCCCTTGCAAACTCCGTGTTGTCGGCTCGCCTTATGACAAGGGATACAGTGGTCGTCCCCGAATAAGTTGGGTTTGCGTAATCGACTGCCTCGACACCGCAAGTCAGATCGGCGGACATGTCCGGTATCTCATACTCATTCGGCAGACCGGAGCCAACCGGCCCTATTCTGGCAACGGACGTTGTCGCCCTGCCGTCGAATATGCGGATGTGCTCCGCGTCAAAAGGCGGCACTGACAGAACGGCTTTCCAGCCGGTCGGCAACGCCGGAACAGAACGAATAATCAGTTCGGCAAGATCTTTCACGTCTTCAAGCCCGTTGACGATATTGTCCGGGCAATCGACGAGAGGAGCTGGCTTCCCGTCATCATCGTCGTTGTTGACGGATATGATGGCCGGGTAGCTCATCTCGGCGGCATCTTCCGCCTCGGTTCCACCCACTGTCCCGTTCCTGTCCGTATCGACGTCGAGATCGATGTTCAGCACGGTGACGCTGACCGTATCGCGGATGGGCGTGGATGTCAGGTACGCCGAACTCCCGTCGTAGGCAAGTTGCAGGTGGACGTCGCGCGGATTCGTACTGGCTTCCACACCGTCCATGTATAGCGCGTTTGGCAGTTCCGTGACGGAGTTCCAAGTCTTGGGCAGCGGCACCTCCGCCGTGCGGGCGGCGTCCAGCCATATCTTGACGCGGTGGCCGTCGCTTGTCGCCGAAAGCGTGATAGACCCCGCCAGCCCGCACGTGTCCGCAGTCAATTTGATGGTCTCGGGCTTGGTCGCGTTGACGCACGTGAAACCGCCTTGACTTTCTTTTACAGCTTGTCCGGCTTCCCGGCCCGTTCGAGCTTCATCAGCCTGGGCGCTTCGGGGTTTTCCAGCAGCGTATTCCATGTCCGCTCCGTTCCGTGTTTTTCCATCATGCCGTCCACAAGTTCACGGTTGCCGCCGTCGCGTACGGTCTTCAGCCGCGTCGCGTTCTCCGGAATCGGGAACTGGACGATGTAGTCGAGCAGAAGCCCGCCGCGCTCGTTCAGGGCATACGCGCCCGTTTCCTCGTCAAATGAGTAGCCGTCCACCGTGAGCAGCCCCATCATTACCGCCGGGAGAAAAGGCTTGTCGCCCCCGTGCAGCCTCGACCATGCCAGAAACCCCTTGAGGTTGGTGAGGCGGGTCTCGTCTTCACCTTTCAGGCACAGCCAGTACCACACTTCGAGGTGCTCCGGAACTGCGGATATTTGCCGGAGCTCGTTTGTGCCGGCGCCCTTGCCGGCATCCCCGACAGCCTTTGCAAACAGCTTGAAATCGAGTGCGGACGGCTGGCCGATGATTGGTTTTCCCTTAGAGTAGATTAATCTGTACGAAAACGCATCTCTATGGTAAATCGAGGGTATGCTCTCAAAAAGGATTTCGCTCTTGTATTGGTAGGCCATGTTCAGAGAAAAGGCACTGAAGATTGTAGGTGTGTATTTAGCGATATTCGCATCCCATAAAGCCTTGTCGTGCTTCTCAAGGGGCTCCAGCCTAAGGCCGAGACCAACTTCATCCCTTCTGGAGAGTAAAAAGATTGTAGCATAGAAAGAGTACTTCGGGTCTTTGACGTACTCGCCGAAAACCCCCGTCACAAATCCGCTGTCATAAGCTCGCGACGTCTGCTGTAACTCGTGCGGAACCGAGATCATGTGGTCATAGGTGTCAATGACGTGATGGCCGAAAAAGTAATGCTCCCTCCTCTCATGTTTGACCGTGACTTCATACTCTATTCCGTTTTTTGCCAGCCGGTCGAGAAGATGCCTGACGCCACGCTCCTCGGCATGGTATGCTGGCTTGAGACTGTCGTCTTTCGCTGCGAAAACAGACAGGGAAAAAACAATTCCCATTGCAATGAGAAACACTCTGTTTGATTTAATGTGCATGTTTTACCTCTTCAATTGGCTACGTCAAAAACGTCGCTTGGGTTGTCCCCGAATTCAATCGGGTACAGGCCGGGGTCGTAGTAGTCCAGATAATCATTAGCGGAGTTGTAGAGATTTAAAGATTGTTCACTGGTAATTGTTGCACGAGTCCCGTCTGGAAGAAAAATCTCTTTGCCCTGTAAAATTCCAAAGAGCTTCTCACCAAGCAAGCCTGAGCCTGCAATGGCGTCTGTTATTATAACGGAATCCCCCCAGTCCAGCCCCGCGCTTTCATCGACCACCGCCTGGACGACTTCGTCTATGAGTTCCGCCCCGGCTTTCCCCTCGGTTCTGTGCCTGTGTACGGTACCCATGACCACGTTCCACACCGACCGGTTGGCTGTTGTCGGCATGTCTTGGCTGAAACGGCATTGGGCCATACGGGCGTCGTCCAGATTGTGATCACCCATCCCGAGCCCGACATTGGACAGGCAGCCCCAGCCCTTGACGGCCTGGTCTATATGCAGGCCGAACATCTGGTAGCGTGAAGGGACGTCGTTGAAAGTATTGAACAACGCGGCCAGCCTTTCGGGATTCAGCGTGTAGGCCCGTTTCTGCACCAGCCACATCCCATCCACCTTGTGCGGGCAGATGTCCCACCAGGCAAGATCGCCCTGGGCATTAGGCCCGAACGGCCAGGCTCCGTAGTCCCAGAACGTGAATCCGCTGTTGCCCGTCTTCCCCCAGTAGTGCCTGCCGTCATACGCGCTTCCCGCGCATCCCGCGCTGAGCGCGTCGCCGCGATCCGGGCCCTCGTACTGGAAATAGACGAACCCGTGGCCGAGAACGGCGTCGCCCTCGTGCCACCAGGGGTCGGCGCCGCCGCTGAGAGCCAGGTGTTTCCCCGTCTCCATATAGGCGTCGAACATTTTGCCGAGGCAGGCCGAAGGCGTCGAATAGTCCGGTGAAAAGAGCTTCTTTACGCCAAGCGGGCTTGTTATGTAGTAGGGGCGCACGTTGCCCACGGAAAAGTTGCTTTTGAGGCAGGTGATCCGCACTGCGTCTTCGTACATCCAAGTGCTCCCCCCGTCAACCGACAAAACGGCCGAGACCTCTACATCGCCCCAGTCGGCACTGGCGTTGATTCCCTCCACATAGAAAACCTTCGGCACGCCATGCACCATGCCAAGAGACGGGAGGGAGTATGCCTTGTTGCTTTCAACGTAGTCGCCTGCAATGGTTCTTGCCGCATTCCCGTCCTTCATCCAGATGCGGATACTGCCTTCCGGTGACCCCACCTTCTGCATGGTTGCGTTTTTCGACACTTCATATGGAGTTCCCCCATTCTGCGTCACCGCCCAGGTATGGGCGGCTGAAATCATCGAGCCCGGCCTTGATTCGGGATAGACAAGCTTGACACGCACGTCGCCCGCGAGACCGGGGGGAACCGCCAGCTCGAGAATCATCGGGGCGAACCGATCGGAGGAGTTCGCTCCACGATTGCCCGCGATCTCGCGCTCAAGCAGCGGAATCTGCGACAGCGGGCAATCCCACCCGTCCATAAAATCGGGAACACCGTCGGAATCCTTGTCGATGTTGTTGACGAAGACCACCTTGCTGATATCCTTGTCCGCCTGGTTTTCGACGGCGTCCGCAGCAGCCGTGCGGAAATCGGTCGTGAAATAGTCGTGACCCCAGTGGTTACCCGAATCCACATCGAGATCAAGAAGAATGCCCGTGAACGTGGCTGTGTCACTCGCAGACGACACTTGGGGATGCGTGGCGGTGATGGTGTAGTCCTGCGGGATGG
>CAYOPG010000081.1:0-9498 GCA_964405775.1 uncultured Lentisphaerales bacterium | reverse complement strand
TTCGCAAGCAGCGAGCTCTTCGGGTGGTCCGGCAAACACCACTTCTCCGCCGCCACGTCCTGCGCCAGGGCCGATATCGATCACGTAATCCGCCTCGCGTATCATAGCCTCGTCGTGTTCAACAACTATCAGTGTGTTGCCGCGACGCTGAAGCCTGCGGAGCATTGCTATAAGCATTGAATTGTCATGTGGATGCAGACCGATGGTTGGTTCGTCCAGCACGTACATTATTCCCGAAAGCCCCTGCCCTATCTGAGCTGCAAGTCTGATGCGCTGCATTTCTCCGCCCGAGAGAGTGGAGCTGGCGCGGTTGCCTGTCAGGTAGCCGAGCCCAACGTTCACGAGAAAATCCAAGCGCTCGACGAGACCCGAAATAATGTTGTTCACCACCAGACTTTCTCCTGAAGTCAGTGGCAGGGTTGAGACCCAGCCACGGAGTTCGGCAACAGGCATCGTCAGCAGGTCCGCTATGTTTTTCTCCTGTCCGCTGCCATGAGGTATCCGGCACGAGAGGACTTCGGGCTTGTAGCGACTTCCACCGCAAGTTTTGCATTCGCGCCGCGACATGTAGCTGCGCAATATGGTCTTCATTCCCTCAGATTCACTTTCGCGCAACCGGCGTTCCAAGTTCGGCAACACGCCTTCGAATGCCTGGTTTGATCGGCGTATGTTGCCACGCACTTTTCGGGTGATCGGAAATTCCACACCTTTTGAGCCGTACATTATTACTTCGCGCGTCTTCTCCGGGAGCTCGCGCCAGGGCGTGGCAGTGTCCACACCCTGCCATGCAGCGACGGACCTCAACATCATGTTCAGCGTTGCGATGAGACGCTTAGGGCCGCGTTTCCACGCTGCAATGGCGCCATCCGCGAGAGACAACGACCTGTCAGGCACAACGAGCGCGGGATCGAAATACGCTTCCATTCCGAGCCCTTCGCATGAGGGGCAGGCTCCCTTGTGACTGTTAAATGAAAAACTGGAGGGCTCGAATTTGTCGAAAGCGACGCCGCAGTCCGGGCATTCAAAATGTTCACTGTAATTCTCAAGCCCCTCGTCCTCATCGGGACGTTGGCGCAGGATACAGATTGAACCATTTGCCCGCTGCATTGAAAGCTCAACTGAATCTGTGACGCGACGCCGGATGTCGGGCTTTACAACGATGCGGTCAACCACGGCTTCGATGTCGTGACCAACGCTCTCATCGATTGTGGGCAAGTCGTCTATAGCGTATATTGTGCCATCGATTCGGACGCGCACGAAACCGGCGCTTTCAGCCTCGGCTATCACGGCCTTTGTCTTTATCTTACCGGGACCACTGGCCTTGCGGCGCAAGGGAGCGAGCAGCGTTAGCTTTGTGCCTTCCGGCGAATCGAGTATTTTTTCTACGATCTTTTCGGCGCTTGTAGCTTCGACCACCTTGTCACAGCATGGACAATGCGGAACCCCGATGGAAGCGAAGAGGACACGCAAGTAGTCGTGCAGCTCTGTAGCGGTCGCAAGGGTTGAACGAGGCCCCGCCTCCGACGAGTGCTGCTCTATAGCGATTGCGGGAGAAAGGCCGCGAACGGAATCGACGTCCGGCCGATCCAGTTTGTCCAAAAACTGGCGTGTATACGCGGGCAAGCTGTCGAGATAGCGGCGCTGTCCTTCAGCGAAAAGGGTGTCGAAGGCGAGGGATGACTTGCCCGATCCAGAGACTCCGGTTATCACCGTTAGTTTATTACGCGGGATTTTGACTGAAATGTTTTTGAGGTTGTGAACCCGCGCCCCCTTGACTACGATAAAATCCCCTGAAAAATCGTCATCGCCAACAACCGGGGGTGAGGACGTCTCATCGGCGTTTCTGTTGCGAGACATTTTTCGGCTCATTTCGTCCTTGAAATCAGGAAAGAACGCAAGCAAATCGGGAACATGGCGGAATAATTCATTCTGATCGTCAGAACCGAAGAACCATCGTATTCGAACTCGAGCTTCTCGTTGATCTTGCCAGAGACAACTTCCCTGCCGCCAAGAAGCACGCGGTAAGTGGAAGAGTCCGCACTCTCCCACTTTCCTTTTCCGATTGCTATAATGGAAAGGGTGCCGCGCCCGCCCGGCAAAGGCAGATTGGGACCGTATAAGATTTCGCCCGAAGACTCGAAAACTGGCTCAAAGCAGACTCCGTAGAAGGCACCGCCGGCATCTCGTTTTGTATAGCCGGCATGGAACAAATCGACAGCGGGCAAAAGGTAGTGTTGTCCTGAAGAGGCGGCGGGGATTTGAGCGGATTCCGGCATCACAAAACTTATGTCCGAAACGACTGAATCACCTTGCACATCCACCCATGTTCGCCGGTCTGCTCCGGTATCACCCGAAGGGATCGTGAACCAGCTCCAATCTTCACCCGCATCGAGTTCGGCTTTGCCGCGGCGTCCAGGCTCCGCAGTGTCGCGGGGGCCTGCACTCAACGAAAGCGGTCCGTTTTTGGAGCGTATTATCCAGACGCAATTCGATAGGTTTGAACCCGGCATCCACACGTTCGCCGAGAGCTTCCCGTCTGGCAGAGAGGAGGGGGAAATGCCTTCGACACCATCCTTCTCGAAGTGATGCCAGCGAGAAGGCGCATAAAACATCGGCTGAGAAAGCTTCAGCTCTTCTGGCTGTAATTCGCGAGGTTGGTCAAGTAGCGCAAAGCTCCACACGGCGCGATCCTGAGCAAGCAACTTCAGGCGGGGCTGTGTTAGCAATCGGCGTAGCGCCACGCCCGCGGGGAACGGGGCCACCTGTTCGGGGAACGCGTCCTCGTGGAATATTATCCCTGTCACTCCGTAACCCCGGAGTGCTTCAAGCTGCGAATCATCGAGCTGGCCGTGCGCAACTGTTTCAAATCTTTGAAAAACCTTCTCAACGTAATCAGAAGTTTTGACTGGGGAATACCCGTTTAGCATTCGCAGGTCGTTTTGAATTGCGTGGTATTCGTAGAGTGAAGACCAAGCTGAATCGCCAGGCCAAATCGGAACCACGAGAGCTCTGGGGACCTCGCCTGATTTGGCAGCGTGCTTTACCAAGGCGGCGTAGGCAGCATTGGTTTGGGGCAGGATTGAGACGCCAGCTGACATCGGGCTGCTACCTGCGAATGCAACAATGCAACATATCAGAATAGAACATGCGGACATGGCTCCCTGATGCGAGACGCGCCGGCGCAGGTAACGAAAAGCCAAGGCGTATGAGACCGCAATGAGCGTTGGCAGCAGGCAGAATATTTTAACAGGTTGCCTGATCATCGAATACGGAGGGACGAGCTTTCGGAGGGCGCGAATCGCAACACCATCTTTGGGGCCGTTGGTGCCTAGGGCGAGCACAACCACTCCGGCTATAGCAATGACTATCAGAAGACCGGAAAGCCACATCCCCAGCGATTGGCGATCCCGGTCATAGCGACTGAAGAGCATGAGCAATAGGAAAGCAACCATTATAATGGCGCAAGCGGAAATTATTATGAAGACCCCCATGCCAATGCTGAAATGCTGGGAAAAAAGCCCTGGAACAAAGGGATCAAGAAGAGATGCGGCTGATGGAGAGTTCGCCGCGACTTCGCGCAAGGAACGTCCTCCCGCCACATCTGTAGCGGAATAATTTGAATGCAACCATTTGGCAATTACTATGGATATTACACCGCAAACTACCAGAGGAAGCAGGCCAAGCGTGATTTTAAGGTACCCTCGTACACCGTTTTTCGGCCAGCTCTCAGACATACACCATGAGACTATGCACCAAAATGGCAAAGAAAGAGCGATGAAGAAAAAACAGTGCAGATCCGTGGCGTAGCACATAAGCAGCAAAACTCCAGCGAGCGCGCCTCCACGTGCCTTGCCGTCACGCACAGCAATATCTACTCCCAGCACAACGCCTGGGATCAGAGACATCCCGAAGCCTGTGGGGCTGCCGCCTGCGAGCGTTACCCACAAGTACGGCAAGCACGAGGCGATGAACGCGGCGCAGAATCCGATAACAACAGACTCTGGATCCTCGCGGCCTGCAACCCTGCGAGCCACTAAATATAGGAAAAACAATCCTACAATGATTGACAAAAACTGCGCTGTGTTCCAACCAAACGCATCGCCAAGGGGGAACGACGCGCCGGCGAATGCGACAGAGTAAGGTATGTAATATGGATCGATAATTCGCCGGTCGGAATCTTCTCCGAGGTTGAACTCATAGAGATTGTGAAAAAACGGAATGTCTCCCACAAGCATCTGACGCGCCAAGCCGAAGTGGTACAAGAGCTGCAGGTGATCGCCCTGAACCAACACTCTGGCCTCCTGCTTGTCCGCGTTGTATGCTGTATACGGGATGCCCGACAGAAAATATTTTGGGGCAGGCCACATGTAGAGTGCATAAAGAACGGCAGCCGCCGCAAGAAGCGCGACGGTGAATCCAAGAACATTTAACGCTCTATTTGTCCTTGCCATAGTTTGTCCTTTAAATTACAAAACGGCCCCGCACGATGTAACGTGCCGGGCCGTTCGGCTGAGATAAAGTTTTGCCTTTAGCCTAACACGGCTAGCGCACTATTTGGCTGCTTCTTCGTCCCAGTCGATATCTGCGCTGTACCAGTGCGCGCTGTAAGGCTCATCATCATTGAAATCCAACACCAGAGTATAGTCGTTTGTTGATGACGGATACTGCAACACTGAAGGTGCGCCATAGCCGGCGGTGTAGAACTTGACGCTCATGTTGTCCTCATTCCACTCGCCGGAAGTCGGGAGTGCTGAATCCGGGTTCTCGATGGTGACCACATTGCTTAGGTTGCCATTCCACTGAAGCTCCCATTCCTGATTCTGGTTGATATAAACGGGAAGATCCCCCCCCGCCCACTTGCCGGGAATAAGATAAGAGTTGTGTACGACCCACATCTTGTCGCCCTTGATATGGAACGAATCACGGCCATCAATCAAAGCGCGTACATGGAGTTTACCTTCGGGAGGCGGACCCTTAGAAGCGCATCCTGAAAGGGCTAAAGCGAGAACGGTTAGAATAGATACTTGTATGATTTTCCTTTGCATTCGTCATATTCCCTATAGTTTGCTTAAAAATGGATTGTCGTTAAATAATAAGAGTCCCTACCCAACAAAGAGGAGAATAGCACACGCGGAGTCGAAAAAGCAACTATAAAAAGATTGTTTTGCGACTTATTTGTTTGTGGACTCCGATTTCTGCCCGATGGAGCCAGTAGGCGCCACTGTTTCGGTTGTTTCTGAGGGTTTAGCGGGGGCAGTCTTATCGCCTTCCTTAGATTCAGGGGTCTCAGTTTCGGCATTTACGACATCTTTTTCAGATTTATCGGACGTTGCCTTCTTGTACGCCTCCAATTTTACGAGCTCAGCTTCTATAACTTTGTCTAGGTTGTCCATAGGGTGGCCATGCCATGCGAATTTGCCGTCCGCTCCCACAACGAAGGCGTGAGGAATACCTCTGACTTTGAAGGCGGACATGTATCCGTCCTCCTTATCAGCCTTTACAGTGGCAACTGGGTACGTCATTTTATCGCCCATGTTCTTGACGAACTTTTCCACAACATTTTCTGCCTCATTTGAAATCCCCACCATGGCCACGCCCTTGTCCTTGTATTTGTTATACAACACGTTCAGGTGCGGAATCGATGCGCGGCACGGGGGGCACCACGTAGCCCAGAATTCCACTATCGTCACCTGCCCCTCCTTGACCTCCACGGCATCACCTTGTATCCATTTATCCGCCTTGATCGCAGGTGCGGCATCTCCGATTTTAGCGGAGGTTTTAGCGCCGACTTTCTCATTTTTTTCTGGACGGGCTTTTTTGTTGGCCTCCAGCTTCGCGAGTTCGGCTTCGATTGCTTTGTCCAACCCGTCCATTGGGTGCCCCTGCCATGCGAATTTACCGTCTGCATCCACGACGAAAGCATGAGGGATACCCATAACTTTGAAGGCGGACATGTATCCCTTCTGCGTTTGCTCTGTTCCAATCGCCACTGGATACTCCATTTTCGAGCCCATTTTTTTTACAAAGCTTTCAACGGTTTTTTCCTTTTCATCGGAAATTCCGACTAACGAAACGCCCTTGTCCTTATATTTTTTATACAACTCGTTCAAATGGGGTATCGAAGTGCGGCACGGCGGGCACCAGGTGGCCCAGAACTCTACAACCGTGATCTGACCTTTCTTGATCTCCACGCCATCGCCCTGTATCCATTTGCCGATCTTGAGTTCTGGTGCGGCATCGCCAATTTTCGCTGCCCCTGCGGTCATGACTGCAGAACACATCCCCAGCAATACAATCAGTTTTTTTGCGGTTTTCATTTAGATTCATCCTTTCGTTTGCTTTTGTTATCAAAGGAGGTGCGAATTTTGCCATAAATCAGGCGGAAAGTCAAGTTTGGGCTGCAAGCCACAACCTGTTTATTGTCTGGAGAACGCACACATTGTGTCGGCCCACTAGCCTTTCGCGAGGAAGCTAATATCTATAGAGAGGAAAGTATCTTGCGGCCTTCGTCCAGAAAGATGCCACGAAGGTTCATCTGAAGCGAATCGGGGTTTGGCGCGAAGCGCATACCGTCGGATTCGGATACGACACCGGCTTTAACAAACTTGTAAAGAGCCTGATTGAAGTTCTGCATCCCGTTTTCGCCTCCTGCCTCTATCGCAGCCCCCAGAAGACGAAGTTCGTTTTTGATGAGGATTTTTTTCACGGTCGGCGTGTTGAACATAATTTCTGCCGCAGGGATAAGGCCGCCGCCGATGGTCGGAACGAGGCGCTGGCATACAACGGCTCGCAGATTGTTGGCAAGCGCCATGCGGACTTGATCCTGCTCGTCCGAAGGGAACATGTCAAGTATGCGCGGGACGGCAGAGGCAGCCGTGCCGGAGTGCAGAGTTGTAAAAACCAGATGGCCTGTCTCGGCGGCGGTGATCCCGGTGCGGACGCTGTCTGTATCGCGCATCTCGCCAATTAGTATGACATCCGGATCTTGCCTAAGTACCCGTTTTAGGGCTGAGGAGAAAGATTCGGTGTCAAGTCCCACCTCTCGTTGCGTTACGATGCTTTTCTTATCTTCGAACGCATACTCGATGGGATCTTCAACGGTGATTATGCGCCGTGACTGCCCGATATTTATGAGTTCGATGAGCGAAGCCAATGTTGTGGATTTCCCGCATCCCGTAGTGCCGGAAAGGATTATGATGCCGTTTCTCTCTTCAACAAGCGTTTCAAGAATGGGAGGCAGATTCAAGTCTTCCAGATCCGGTATTTTGTCTTTGACGTAACGCATTGCGAGGACGGGGAACCCCTCTCCCGTGTAAAGGCTGATACGGAAGCGGCCAACACCTTCCTCACGGTGCGAAAAATCAACCTCGTGAGTCTTTTGATACTCGTCGACGAGATACGAGGGCAGGATTTCCGACACGATCGCGTTTATCTGCTCTATGGAAATCGGCTCGAAAGGCGCCGTGCCAAGGTTCTTCTCGATGCGAAAAAGCGGAGGAGTGTCGCGCTTGATGTGCACATCTGAAGCGCCGGCATCGACAGCTTGGCGCAGAACGTCTGTTAGCATTGACATACTAAACCTCCTTTTGCAGTGTACTTCAAGTTAGTTTTCGGAACATAGAAACGCCGATGACCAGGAAGACAAGATTCGGCAACAACGCCGCAGGGGCGGCAGGGATAATGCCATGAAAAGCCAAGAAACTAAGCGCCAATGTGAGCGCATAGAAGCTGAAAAACGCCAGTAGCGCCATGATTACGCCTTTCATCACGCTTTTTCTGCCGGTGCTGATGCCTGCCGGAATTGCGAATATGGTGATGACCACGCACGCCCACGGGGAGGCGATTCGATACCAGAATTCATACCACTGCCCCTTATCCGGAACTTTCCGCCCTTTTATATAAAGGAGCATATCTGAGAGCAGGAAGAATTTAAAATACGCGCTCCGATGTTCGAGCATCATGGATCGCGGCGACTCCACCAACTCATGCATTGGCACACGCTTCGGGGCGTTGTCGGGAATTGCCTTAGAGGACTCTTGCGGGAGCTCTTGCCCATCGATGTCGTACTCTATCGGGCGAGGCTCATGGAACCACCAGACCCCGTCCAGATATTCGGCACGTTTGGCGTGAACCCCGCTGACTTTGACCCCGTCTACCTCCTGGATTACATCCACGGATCCTGAAGGACGCGCCATAGTATACTCGGTAGAAGGATCCACGGAGGCAAACATCCAAGTTCGCCCAGTGGAGGGCGATATGAACTGCACGTTCTTCTTTTCCTGAGATTCGGCGGTAGTGAACGACGATTCCTTGAGACGCTCCGACCAGACGCTAGCCTCGGGGGCGATGTATTCAGAGTTCCACAATGAGAGCAAACTCATTCCCACCGACGCGACTAGGAACGGCACGAGCAGAAGATAGAAGCTGATTCCGCTCGCGCGCATAGCCGTAAGCTCACTGTGATGGGAGAGCTGCCACATGGTGTAAAGGGCGGCGAGCAGGCACGACGCAGGCAGAAACCATTGCGCGTACATGCTCACCACCCCCCCGTAGTAGCGAAGAACGACGGGGATACTTGTTCCCGCTTCGATAAAATTAGAAAGATTCCCGAAGAGGTCGAAGATTATGAATATAGCATTGAACGAGATGAGGCATAACAGCAAAGGCTTCAGAAAAGCCTTCAGCAGATAAAATGTTATTATCCTCACCTGTTGTATCCCCCGCCGTCGTTCCGGCTTATAACCCCATATCCTGCAAATTGCGCCGGCTGATCTCGTAGCTGCGGAATGGGTCATTTGTCACGATACAGGTGTCCTGCTCTACGATGAAGTCCTTTGTTCCCGAGGCTTTGCAAGCTTTAATAATCGCGGGCCAGTCGAGGCTGCCCTCGCCTATCGCTCTGAATTCCGGATTACCGCCGACGATCCCCCAGTCCTTTAGATGAACCTGATCGAGGCGACCTTTCAGTTTCTGCGCCCAAAGCACCGGATTGTACCCGCCGCGGGCGACCCAGCCGAAATCTATTTCGGCTTGAAGATGCTTCGTTTCATCGTATATCATATCCATAATAGTCTTGCCGCCTTTGCCGTTTTTGATTCCGAACTTCTCGAACTCAAAAGCGTGGTTATGGTATTGAACCACAATACCCTCTTTCGCGAAGCGCTTGGCGTACGCATCGAACTCTTTGAACAGCTTCTTCCAGTCGGCGGGAGTCTTATACTCGGCTGCAGGCAGCCATGGAATGGCGACATAACCTATGCCGTACGCGTGGCAGTCCTCGATTACCTTCTTTTCATCCTCGCGGAAGAATTTCAGGGCGATGTGAGCGCCGATCGGCTCAACGCCTGCGCCATCGCAGATCTTCTTGAGTTCAGACGCCTCGATAGGGCCGAACCCGGAAATCTGTACGTAGTCGTATCCCATTTTCTTCACTCGCTTCAGGGTGCTCTTCATAGATTCGGGATCCTTTATGAAATCCCTGAACCCGTACATTTGCGC
>CAYOPG010000080.1:0-10001 GCA_964405775.1 uncultured Lentisphaerales bacterium | reverse complement strand
CATTGACACCGCCAACTCCTTTATCTCCGGCGTCACTTCGGTGATTTTCACAGCCTGTTTCCGTAAAATCGGATTCCCGAATGTAGTTATGTCGTAGATCACTTGTTTTTCTTTCTGCTTTTCGATTTTGCCGCTGATTCTACTTTATTATCCCCGATTTTGCAAGGAGTGGATACACTTGCTTGGAGCTCGCGCAACTCGTCGCGAAGCGCCGCGGCACGCTCGAACTCAAGAGCGTCGGCTGCCTCTAGCATTTCACGTTTAACCTTTTCGATAGCCGCCGCGACATCGTAGTCACCGCCGCTTTCCGCCACAATGCTGTGTTCTATGTCGCCTGTGACGCTGCGCACCGCGTCATCCTCGCTCAATGTGCGCTTGACGCTGTGCGGCGTTATGCCGTGCGTTTTGTTGAACGAGATCTGTCGCGCCCGGCGCGCCTCGGTCGTGTTAATCATCTTGCGCATTGAATCGGTGATGACATCGGCGTAAAGGATAACACGCCCTCTTTCGTGGCGCGCCGTTCTGCCCGCGGTCTGGATCAGGGAGGTCGCGCTGCGCAGAAAGCCCTCCTTGTCAGCGTCCAACACCGCCACAAGCGCCACCTCAGGCAAGTCAAGCCCCTCGCGCAGGAGGTTGATGCCGATCAAGGCGTCGAACTCGCCCTTGCGTAGGCGAGTCAGAATTTCGATGCGGTCAAGGGCAACGATATCGGCATGCAGGTATTCCACACGCAGGCCGGCATCTCGCAGATATTGCGACAAATCCTCGGCCGTGCGCTTCGTGAGCGTCGTCACCAAAACGCGGTCGCCCTGCTCCGCGCATTTGCGCACTTCCTCCATGAGGTCGTCTATCTGCCCTTCCAGCGGACGCACTTCCACAGGTGGGTCGAGCAGCCCCGTAGGGCGTATAACCTGCTGCACCGTCTGTTCTGATATCGAAAGCTCGTACGGCGCCGGCGTTGCCGAGGCGTAGAGGGTTTGTCCGATTTTAGAGTTGAACTCCTCGAAATTGAGCGGTCTGTTGTCCTTGGCTGATGGTAGGCGGAATCCATGATCCACCAGCACGGTCTTGCGCGCCTGGTCGCCGTTGTACATGCCGCGGATCTGCGGTATTGTGACGTGCGATTCGTCGATGATTGTGAGAAAAGGCTCCTTAAAATAGTCAATAAGGCACTCGCCCGGCGACCCGGGCTCGCGTCCGGTCAGGTGGCGGGAATAATTCTCGATCCCGGTGCAGAAGCCGATTTCGCGGAACATCTCCATATCGTACGTCGTGCGCTGCTGTAGCCTCTGCGCCTCCAGCAACTTGCCGTTAGATTCGAACCACGCCACTCGTTCACGCAGTTCCTCCATGATCCTGTCGATCGCGTCAAGCATCTTGCCATGCGGCATTACAAAGTGCTTCGCGGGAGAGATGATCGTCTTGTCTAGTCTGCGCTGTGTGCGGCCGCTCGTCGGTTCGAATTCAGATATGCCCTCCACGAAGTCACCGAACATCTCGATTCGGATCCCGATCCTGCTGTTGTACGAAGGGAACACGTCCACCGTGTCGCCTCGCACCCTGAAAACGCCTGGCTCCGGCTCGAAATCGTTTCGCGAGTACTGGATCTCCACGAGACGCGCAAGCATAGCGTCACGGTCAATCTCCTGCCCTTTCTCTAAGACAAGCGTCATGCCGGTGTAGTCGTCGGAGGAACCTAGACCGTAAATGCACGACACCGAAGCCACGACGATCACGTCGCTACGGCAGAGCAGCGAATTTGTGGCGGAAAGTCTGAACCGCTCTATCTCGTCGTTTATCGCCGAATCCTTTGCGATGTAAGTGTCGGTCTGCGGGATGTACGCCTCGGGCTGGTAGTAGTCGTAGTAGCTTACGAAGTATTCGACCGCGTTTTCCGGAAAGAAGGACTTCAGCTCTCCGAACAACTGGGCCGCCAGAGTCTTGTTGTGAGAGATAACCAGAGTTGGCTTGCCGACGTTCTTTATAATGTTTGCCATCGTGAAAGTCTTGCCAGAGCCGGTCACCCCCTCCAGTACGTGCGACTTCAAACCCCTAAGGAAACCGTCCGAAAGCTTCGCTATTGCTTCCGGCTGATCGCCCGCCGGCATATACTCTGACACTAATTTAAACTGACTCAAACCTCTTATACACCCCCCAGAGCGCATTGTCTCACATATATCTCCGGCATGCAACCACACAGCTTCTCCTTGTTGGACTCGCGTGTAAAGAAACAGATGCCTTTTCCCGCTCCCGCAAAACCGCAAAACAAACAGAGACTCCGCGAGCTTTTTGCTCCCGAGGTCTGCGGCGATGCTAGAAGATTTACCTTAAGTCTTAAGTCGGGGGGCGTCGTGGTCATCCCTTCTCTCTTCGACATCCTGTGCCATCGCCAACGCGCTCCACACTTGATTGTAAGCGTTGTCCCTGTTGCGGTTCCCGTACTTGTGTATCTCGTTCTTAAAGTTCTGGTAGTCGATGATCTGAGCTTCCTGCAGCACAATCTTTGCCCACAGAGCTTTTGGCAGCTCCATTCGCCACGCGTAGTCACAACTCGGAGTATGTCTGATTGTGTGCTGGCATTCTATCAAGTGTATGTCGCACAGGTTTTCGAGATCGCCCTTAAACCGTGCTCGGAGTAGTATCTTGTCTGGCTTATTCGCATGTTGAACTGCCGAGAAGAACCCGCTTTTACAAAACAGCCACATTGATCTATATCCTTTCAGGTTCCGAGGGGATGCTCTCCGCCTCGCAGTATTCCACAGCTTCTTCCGGGCTGAAAAGTTGGAGGTCTCCGTCCGGATAGAGCTTGCCTGCGTAAAGAGCCCGGTGAATTGTTGCGAGGATAACGGGGTCTGTCGTTATAGCTTCGACCCCGTCTGTAACACCTTTGACCTCCGCCGGCATTAACCCTTTATACCCTATAAGCTTGGGATTGCCGTTGATGACAATCTCCACGCCGTTTTCAAGGTATGCCCGGCACCGACCGACATATCTCCGGCCACATCGACAAGTCCTCCGGAAGAGTCGGGCGAGCCGTCCGTCAAGCCCCCGTATAAACCCAGCCCCACGGATTTATCAAGGCGCAGGCTGCCGCATGTGATAACGCTGTTAGAGCCCTCAAGACGGTTCATTAGTGGCGTCGTACCCGAAAGAACCAGTTCGTTTGCCACATCAAGCTGGAAGTTGTCTGGCAACTTAAAGTATGTGTTGGAAACGACCATTTTGTCCACCTCCCATGATGTGAAACCCTGGATTACCGGCGTTCCTCCGTGCAACAGGAACCCGTCGCTGTTAAGCAGCAACTGCGTGTCTGGAAAAGACAGCGTCCCCGTAGTCCCCAGATACTTTTCGACAGGGGCGGTGCCGTGAGCAGCGTTAAACCTGACGTTAGCGTTAACAGCTGTCTGCAATGCCTTGTCGTATACCACTGCTATCCGTCCGCCACCACCGCCGCCGCCCCATACACCCTGCCCCAAGCCGCCTTTCGCACTGGCCGAGCCAGAGCCAGAGATTGTTTCGCACTGTATGTATATGCTGCCACCCGAACCTCCGCCCGCATGTGTGGAAACTCCGTCGTCGCCATCCGCCAGCAGTGAGCCATCAATGACAACAGCCCCGGCGGATTCAATGACTATCGCACCGCCGCCGTTTCCACCCGTACGGTCGTTTTTAGTACTATCCGCCGCACCTCCACCGCTGCCAGGCTCGACTGGAGCAGTGGCTGAACCATATGGCATTCCTCCGGCAGAATTTCCATTGTTACCGCTACCACCCTTGCCCCCGTAACCACCTCCTGAATATGATTGACCACCGCCCGGGCCTTCACCAGCATGTAAATTGATTTTCCCTCCCCAATAACCTTTCCCTTTGGCGTTTATCTGGCTTCCCGCGCCCACGTTGAGCGATCCTACGCGGAAAAGAATCGAACCTCCATTTGTCGGATGCGAGTACGGATATATAATGCTGTTTCCGGACATGCTAAAAGCACCAGTCACGTCCACAACTCCCTCAAAACCAGGAGCCGCCGCGCTTTCAGAACCTAGCCGCAGATCCATAACGGATGCGCCGCCCATCGCCATTGAACCGGCGACCGTAAGCTCGGGATAACCGCGCAGGTCGATTACGCTGGCGTTTGCCATAGTGACTGAGCCAAGCACGTCAATTGCCGGGAGACCCAGAGTGTCGGCACCAACCTCGACTTTACCTTTATCGAGAGAAAGGTTGCCGCCGCAGTTGATCGTGGCGTTCCCCATCTGCAGCTTGTGAGTTCGCGCCTCTGTGCCCTTTACGCTGATGTCTCCCGTTCCGTTCAGGACAAATCCGCTCTCTGGAAGCAAGAGC
The DNA here is from genome assembly GCA_964405775.1 of uncultured Lentisphaerales bacterium. Classification (GTDB taxonomy): domain Bacteria; phylum Verrucomicrobiota; class Kiritimatiellia; order RFP12; family UBA3636; genus JAAZFF01. The sequence goes on along the minus strand of CAYOPG010000080.1, from coordinate 5,660 downwards.
CAAGCGTTCTCCATTTTAAGCGTTGGCAGGGTCCACTGGGTGACGGAGGGTTGCACCCACCATCCACTGTGCTTGAACGTACCCGTTCCGATTCGCTCGACAAGTTGAGCATCGGGGAACCAAAGCGTCCCAACTTCAGGATCAAAGTTGACACCATTCCACGAACCGCCTAGACCACCAGCAGCGGAAAAAACAATCCCTGGCAACGTAGCAGCCTGCATTGCGGCTGAATTGTAATTCACCGAAATGCGCCCACCACCGCCGCCACCTCCCCAAGTTAGTCCTTTACCTCCTGCTGCCGAAACCGTTCCTGCGCCTTCAATGCGCTGGCATGAAATGGCTATGCCGCCACCCGATCCGCCACCGCCATGGGTGTTGTTGGCATTCTCGCCATTGGCGGAGATCGATCCTATAACGTTTACAACTCCAGTTGCATTTATAACAACAGCGCCGCCGCCGTTGCCGCCATTACGACCGGCCGCGTCACCACCACCTCCTCCGCTTCCCGGCCAGTCGCCGGGTGTAAGATAAGCACCATAAGCAGCCGCAGAAGGAATACCGGCATTTCCAGCTGCTCCGCGTCCACCGTAGCTACCGCCATTTATTGAGTTCTTGAGAGCTCCACCAAGACCGGCACCGGCTCCCAGCGCAACCTTGCCCCCAAGAAAACCCATATTGTTGACATCGATCTTGCCACCAGTTGCAACAGTCAGGTTTGAACACGATATATTGACACGCGCGTTTGGCACCCAAAGTCCAAGACTATTTGTCGAAGTCGCACTATTCTGTGCATGAGTTATAGTTCCTGATATAGTAACAATCTCGGCATTAAGAACGGTATTCCAACCATCGAATGTTATTTTCTTTGTAGAGTTGACCGTAAGCGAGGCCAGCGCCTCGGTAGAGTTAGTCAGTGACACGTTGCCATTTATAACAACACTCTCGCCATTCGTTGGAACAATCACCACGCTCCAGTTTTCTGGTGCGTTCCAGTCGCCCGACACCGCCATGAACGTATTTATCGCCTCAGCTGTTAGACAAGCTTCTGTAAAAACTAATAGACACGTAAAGACTTTGTCCATGTAAACTGCTCCTCCGTTTGAAAACTGACTTTGTATGATTTTTTCATGTATTTTTCCTAGCTAAATTAATAATTTGGCGACGTTGTTAACTCAATCAACGCGGCAAAATGTGTGGCAAACCTCCCCTTACGCTGACAAAGTCTACTGCAAATGCAAAAAACTATCAAACGAAAGGCTGCTATATGCAGGGCGAACGCATTTGAAAAGTTTAGTCAGGCTTTGGCGTTTTTCCTGCGTCTGTCTCGTTCTGCCCAGGTGCGTTTGACGACCAGGTCAACGTATTCCCCCACCAAGGCCATGAACCGCCCATGGTTCGCAACAGCCCTTTTTGTTTCCTCCAGCTCCGACTCCGGGACATAGCGCGAGACGTTGCGCCCGTCCTTCCATGTCTGGATGTTGTAGTACTCCCGGCCGGTCGCGCTCTTGCGCATCAGGCAGAGCTTCCCCGTCTCCATAGTTTCGATTTTTTCATTCCACCGATTATTTTCTCTTGTCTTTTCATGCCGGATAGTATATAGTATCCTAGATATGAATGCAACCACTTTTCCAGACGGCATCTTCGACGAGGCCCCGAGCCTCATCGCCTGCCGCCCTCCAGTTCGAGGCGAAGCAAAAACGGCTGAGGGCGACGCGCCGTTGGAAGCAGACGCTCTAAATTAAATCTTTCTGCCAGCCAGTAGCCAGCGCAACGCGCGGCTACTGGCTGGCAGGCTCCATGTAGAGGGAGCCTAAAGTTAATTTCGCGTCAGTGTGCCATGTGGCTGTAATTCAACAAAAGCCGATGCGTGCGGCGCGAGGGGCAGAGTAAGGACTTTGCCACGGATATTGACGGAGGCACCAGTCCAAAAGTCGTTCCCGGATCTGGCGTCAATCCCAGCGGAAGACAGATCGAGCGAAAGGTCGCGTGGTTCATCAGACCAGTTGACTAGCAAAACGCGCCTCCCCTCTCCCACACGCTGTATCCACTGCGCAGGCAATGCGGAGTAAAACAAATCCAACGGGACCCCTGCCTCGCCACGCGGGGCGGCGACGGTGCGGCGGACGAGGTCGAGCCCCTCTTCGTTGAGTTTGGTGAGATCGTCTGAGAGGTTCACAGCTCCCCCGGATATGACAACGAGGGCAAGCAGCGTGCGGGCTTCAGCGCGGTTCATTGTGGCAAGCACATACTCGCCAATTGAGGCGTTGGCTGTTTTGGGTTTGACGTAAACCAGACAAGGCTTTAGGCGCTGCAGGTCGGGATCGTCGGAAGTTTCTGTGCCCCGTGCAAGTGCGAAGTCCGGGTCATTGCCCCACCAACGCCCCTGCGCCCACCAACGGGCGGCTATCGAGCCGACATTTTCACAAATGCTGTCCCAGCGTGCATGGATATCGCTGGATGTGCGTACTTCGTCAACGTTATCCATGCCCGCATGGAAATCGTAGCCGCAGCCCATGATCAGCGCGCGCCCGTAAAGCGCCTGCCGCGCGGGCTCAAGGAGCATTTTCACTATCTGGCCGCGTGGCACGGACGGATCGTCGTAGAGCGGTGCGCGCGCTACTGGAAGCAGAAAATCCAGCTTGAAATACTTGAAGCCCATATCGGCGTAACGGCTGAAGAGATCGTGTAGCCATTGCCGGGTTTTCGGAACAGTGGGGTCGAGCACGAACCCCTGTCTTTCCATGCAATTGAAGCAGAGGCATGGAAGACCGGACATGCCGCAGGCAAGCATTTCGTAATCCCATTGCGCGATCTTGGCGTGTGGCTCGACAATGCCGGGCGCCATCCAAAGGCCGGGCTCGAAGCCTAGCTTGGAAATGCGGCTGGCGATCCATTCCATACCATGCGGGAAATTCGGATTGGCGTCCCATTCCCCGTAGGCATACTGCCAGCCGTCGTCGATGATGATGCGCTTGACGTGGCGGCTCAGCACGGGATCCGAGGCAATAAACTCAGCGTTGCGCAACACGGCATCCTCAGTCACGGTCCATCTGTAGTAATCCCATGAATTCCATCCGGCGACAGGTGGCGGCGCTTGACGCGGCCCGCCCTGCATCTGGGCATCAGCCCAGGCCTCCATGAGCCCGTGGCCGTCGGCGGAAGCGAAGAGAGACACAGGTTCGGAGCTCAGACTGCCGACACCATCATCAAGCATGTAAGGGGTGGTTACGGCCAAATGACGAAGTGCGGAGCCCTTGAAGACCGCCGTTATCTGTGATGGATTGTCCTGGCGCAAAGGCTGGGTAATCTGCAGAACGCTTCCGCCAATACGCGCCATAACCATGCAATGGCTCTTGACATCCACATCAGCCGCTGGAGCGGAAATCCCGCGGCAGCCCCCGGCACTGCGTCCATGCTGGACAACATGGTCCACCGTAAGCCGTTCCACAGCGAGAGGGACAAGCCCCATTACGGGTTGGCGCTGTTTCGCTGTGCCGGTCATTTCAAGCCGCAAACCATGTACGCCATTCGCATTCGTCTCGCCGGAGGTGCGCAGCGTCCAGTGCCCCTCTGCAGCTGCGCCCTGCAAAACGAGATCATTTTTCACCTGTTTGGCTTGAATCCATATGATGTCCTCGCGCGAACCGTCGGCAAGCACAACTTGGGAGGATGCAGCGATGGGTGCCAATCCTGGGAGTTCAATGCGGAAACGCTTTCCCCCCTTGCGGACTGAAAACCGAACGCGGGAATCAATTGAATCAAAGACTAGTGTCATAGTTGCGTATGGAGTGGATGGTGAAAAATGCAAATTAAAACTCGAAGGGCTATTCAAAAAATATTCTCGCCGCCTGGCTTTTCTTGATCGTTTCGTCAAGCAATTCAAGACCATCAAGCTTGTTACCCGAGAAACGGAACATGCGCGGCACGTCGTCAGCCGGCGGTCTATCCGCCTTGACGACCCATCCCGATTCCGCAGTGAACGTATTGTCAACGGCTTCCACCACCGGGTTAGTGCCGTTGATCGGGTTGCGCAAAAGCACGGCGGTAAAATTAGGCGCTGTAGCTTTGATGCGGTTGCCAGTCAGGCTTATGCGATTGTAGGTGTTGCCGATGTTCACTAGCTCGGGCAGGGATGTCTCGATAGTATTGCCTTCAAGAACGATTACATGATTCGTGTTCCAGTCGCCTGCTATGGGGAAAAAGACGTCTGTCAATGTGCTGTTGGACACGATCAGCGTCGATCCCTGAACTGGGCACGCCGTATCAGAAAGCTGAGAATCGACGATCGTCGCGACCACGTCGTTGCCGGACGACTTGAGAAAGGAGTCCTGGATGCGCGAGCCGGCGATCGCGAAGCTCGCCCCGGCGTTCGTGACGGCGACCACGTCGCAATCGATCATCTGCGCGTTGAGGGCGCCTCCGGCGATCTGGCATCGGTAGAAGTAAGTCCGCAACGGCGCCTTGCCGCTGGTCGAGACGCCGCCTTCGCAATCGTTCTCGCGTATGGCAAACGCCTTCTCCGGACCGTCGTGGACCTGGGCGAGCGTCGTGCCACCGGCGATCCGATTGCGGTAGATGCGCGGATAGCCTGTCCGCTTCAGGGTGGCGAAACGGAAGTTGGCGCTTTTCAACTCGTTGTCCCGGAACACGTAGCTCCTCGTGCGATCCCAGATGTACGTCTTCATGACGTTCTTCTCCATCACGAAGTTGTGCCCTCCACACGTCAGGTACTCGTTGACGGGATTCTTTCCGAAGACATTGCCACGGAACGTCAGATCCTGCATCATGTCCCAGCCGTCCTCGGCGTCGAAAGCGCATTTCGCCAGCTTCCAGCCGCAGTTTTCGAACGTGCAACCCTCGACCAGCATGTTGTTGAAGCCCGCGAGCGCCATGCCGACGCAGCGGATGTTCTCATGCCGGATGTTCCGATAGGCGCAGTTGTAGGGGGCGCGGAAGTTGTAGGCGCAAAGATTCTCGGGCGTGGCGGTCCCGAGGAGTGTGAAGCGGGCGAACGCGGCGTCGGGGCGCGGGTAGAGTCGGCGGTACATGTACCCCTCCACGGTCTCCAGATAATTCTGGTCGGCATCGTAGAGATGGGCGCGGTAGACCCAGTGGTCGGCCGGATTCCCCTGGTAGCCCAGATAGATCCCGAGCTGGAAGAATCCATGCGTCTTGACGAAGGTGCGGATGTCCGTGAAGCCAGCGCTCGTGACGCGCGTCTCGGAAGCGATCTCCCCGCCCTGGGCGTCGAGATCCCCGGAGGCGAATCCCTTCACGGGCTGCGAACGGTCGTAGCTGTGCCGATGGTTCGTGCAGGTGCCGTAGCCCGTGATGTCCCGGATGGTCACGTCCTCCACGGTGCAGTATTCAGAGCCCTGTGAAATCGACATGCAGTTGACCCACTCGGCATGGTTCTTCGGGTCGGAGAAATCGCGTTCATTCAGATCCCCGATGAACGTGCCGTTGACGACGTGGCTGTCCACGCAGTCCACGAATTCGAGCATCAAACTGCCATTGACGAGACTCGGCTCCAGCTTGAACGTGCTGCCGTTCATGTCCAGCGTCACGCCGCTGGCCATCTGCACCGTGTTCGAACAGTGGATCGCGAACGTGGCGCCCGCCGGAAGCACGACCTTGCGGTAGCCGTTCGTGGAGGCCCA
>CAYOPG010000079.1:0-10057 GCA_964405775.1 uncultured Lentisphaerales bacterium | reverse complement strand
TGAAGTCGGATGGAATCACTTTGCGCAAAATGCGGCTTTTGCATGGTCGACTAGTTATTGCTGCCTACGGCAATTGCCGGACACCTTTTCAAACGTACTCTGTCCGCCAGCCAAAGGTGCGGAAGTGGGATCCATTGACATGAATCGATTCCACCGCTGTGGAAGAGCGTTCACCTGTCCACAAGTCTGTGACGTACGCAGGGCGGGGGAGTTGGATTGTCTTGGAGCCGCCGGTGGCCGTGTGGAGGCATAGGATAGACCGGTTTGCGTAAATGACATCGTCGCTGTCGCACCACACGTGTGCGCCCGCGAAACGCGCAATGTTGCGGAATAGGCCTGGTCCGAAGTTGAGCATCGAAAGGTATAAGCTGCGCCATTCGCCATGGTCGCGAAGGGTGAAGGCGGCCTCTCCGCCTTCGCGAAGCGTGCCAAGCACCGTGGCATTCGGATCATTGGCGAAGAACACGGGGCCGACAGAGCCTTCTGTACCGAAATCCAGTTTTTCGCCACCTTGGCAGAGTGGATGAGAGCCCTTTATGTTTACGTGGATGTTTTGGCGCTGGTTTCGCCATCCGAGGCGAATGCCGGTGACGTCTTCAGCAAGCTCCGGGGCTATCTTGTTGCCGTGGAATACGTCGGCTGCATAAGTCCAGAGCATCGTGCGGCCGTTGTTCTGCCAGCGGCGTACACCCTAAGCGGCTTTATCAGAAACTTCCGCGCAGTTTACGAAAATGAGGAGCTTGTATTGGTCTCCGGGAAAATCTCGGTGGTTGAGATCGTACAGCTCATACGTGTCATAAGGCAATCCCGCTAGACCCCATTTGCGTGCGCAAAGGTCGACGAGAAGGCCGTGCGCGCTTTCGAGTTCGAATCGCAGTAGTTCGCCGCTCATCGAGGCTTGGCGCATAGGGGTGTCTTCTGAGCAGACGAACGCGACTTCCGCGATAGGGCGGCGATCCCATTTAACAGACAGTTTCCCGATGTCGCTAAGTTGTTTGAGACCTTTTTTTATAAACGGGGGCTGGTAGTGGTGCCCTCCTATGTCGAACCACCAATAGGGCGTGCCCGTTATAATGTTGTGCAGGTGTTCACGCCGGAGCAGGGCAAGTTGCTCTTCTTCGTCCCGGCCGCAATAGCCATTGTTCCAGTTCCATACTTTTTCCGGGATGACGGGTTCTGACTTGTGCGCTGGAATGGTGGAAGTGTCGGCACTCTGCCACGCCGCGCGCCATTTTTCAGGCAGTCCGACGATGGTGCGGAGGTCTACCTCGGTGTAGTGGAGTTTGTTGTTCAGGTTTAGGCTGTGTGGGAGTCCGAGGTATCCCGAGGGGCCGCCGGGGTATCGACAGTCGTATGAAGTGATGTCCGAAACGAAGTCGACCCACGGACTTTCATTCAGGATTTGGATTAGCGTGTGGCCATACTCCTGCGTGTAGCTGTATACGCCCGTTTCCCACCATAGGTAGCTGTGGAACCCGCCACATACGATGGGAGTTCCGGCCGCTTCCTTTGCGGCGCGGCAGATCGCGATTAGATTGTTTGCAAGCGTCTCATTCAGGAATCGGTAGTAATCGGTGGCTCGCTGGTCTTCCGCAGGGTCGCGGAGCGAGTATGGACCCCATATATGGCTGCCTTTGCGGTGGTGCCCTCCGGGGCGTGAAGCCGTATCGAAACTCAGATCCAGGTCCGCGGGGGCGTCTTCGCGCGTTTTCCATGCGGAGCGTAACGCATTGACATCATTGCTGTATTTGCTTCGGAGCCAGTTGCGGAACTCGCGCATGTAAACTGGGTGGTACTTCCCGTTTGATGTGTTGTTGACGTCGAATATGAGCCATTCTTCGGTAGATCAGGCGTTTAGCATGAAGCCGCAGATGCGCGGTGCCCACTCAGTGTCCTTGAGCCAAGTGACGAAATCTCTGACTATCTCGCAAACGTCCCTAACCCAGACTGATGAAGCGACGTTCGCTACGGCGAGACCCTCGTCGGGCTTTCCCGAACTGTCTCCCGGAGGATTGTGCACTTCTGACGGGTTCTCGAAAGCCCACCAGCGAGCAAGGAGGCCAAGACGTACTCTGATAATCCACTTAGTGTCGCCGCTGTTCTCCGCGAAGTGCCGCAGTTTTTCCTCAGCGTATGTCCAATCATACACTCCGGGCGCCTTCCAGCATTTGATGCCGATCTCAATCCATATCATCATTATCTCGACGCCGGACTCCGTAAAGTCCCGGATGACCTCCGCGTCGTTGAAAGCGACGCTTGTGGCTGTCATTCCGTGGAACGGGACGTAGTCAATATGCAGCACCGGAACGCCATTTAGTTATTTTACAAATGATTTTGCGAATGGCATTTTCAGATTCCTCCAGACGTAGTGTGATTTGTGGTGCGATTAAAAACCTGGTTCCGTAAGATCGGGCTCGACGACTACTCTTTGCGGTTCTTTGGGCAATTCGCAGTTCACGCGCGCGGTGAGGAGCTCGACCATGGATTCTCCGATGCGGACGTTATTTTTGTCGGCAGAAAACGCAGGCGGAGTGTCTTCGAACTGGCGTTCAGGAATACGCTGCCACATATTGTCGAATCCCGCGATGAGAACATCTTTGCCGGGAATTAGGCCAAGGACGCGGCAGGCGGCGGACACGGCAGGCACTTCGGCGTCTGAGGTGACCATGAGGGCGTCAGGACGATTCGTTTTCTTTGTCAGTTGTTCAACAAGAAACCCGACAAACAGTCTCGTCTGGCTTTCAAAAGTGTCGCGTGTCGGCTTCTTGATATTGGGTAGGCCCAGGACTCGCACAGGCGGAATACTTTTAATCCCGGCCTCTTTCATCGCTTCCTCAAAACCGGTGTTGCGTGCGCGTATCCAATATAGATCCGGTTCGCGAGCCCAAATGCGCAGTATGCGTTTGCATCCACGCGCCATTAGCGCCTGCGCGATTTTTTTTGAGCCGAGATGCTGGTCGGAGACAACGCGGTCGAACTCATCGACATTACCGCCATCCGCGTTGAAAACAACTGGGATCCCGTTTTTAGAGAACATCTTTGCCACGCCTATTGCTGCCAGACGGGTGGCGTATGGGTCGGGGATCAGAACCCCGGCAGGGTGGTCATTGCACAGATCAGCAAGTTCATTTTCACCAAGAGCGTCCGGCTTTACCGATAGGCCGTAGTAGTCCTCTCTCTGAATTGCTCGCAAAGCGCCGCCTTCTATGGCGTGCAACCTGCCGGTCGTCTCTTGCCAGTCGCCAACCGGCTCCTCGAGGCCGGATATTAACACTATTGTGCGCCGCATAGTGGCCGATATTGGCTGTGCAGGCGTGGCAACGATTCTACGACAGCCTTTTTTTGCCACAAGCAACCCAAGATCGGTCAATTCAGCAAGCGCGGCTCTGACAGTGCCGCGTGACATGTCTAAGCGCTCGCAGAGCGCGAGCTCTGTGGGGATAACGTCCCCTGGGCGTAGTATGTCGTCCTGAATCCAACCACGTACAGTACGTATGACGCGTGCTCGGGGCGAGTCGCATGCAGCAATGTTGTCGTTCACGAGATATCTCCGTTTTATATTTCTAAATGCCAGGGTTCGAAGCCTAGCGGGTGAAAACCCTCGATAAAGCCCGACTCCTTTAAGTGTCTGAACCAGACTGTACTAAAATGTTTTTTTTATGTCAATTGGTATTTTTATTGTATATTAACGTGTTGACTTGTCTCATGCTCTCGTCTAAACTCCCGGGATAAATGCAAGAATAACTACTCGGCAGTGAAAATATAGTGCGCCGGGTCGAAAGAGAGATGATGGCAGGCATCAGATTGAAAAAAGAGCATAAATGCGAAAAACAGGATTAGCTTTTAGCGTAACCGTATGCATGGCGGCTGGAATAGCCGCGGCGGGGATTAAGCAGAACGAGGGCAATTTCATATTGGAAGGAGATGATTATAGTGCTGTCGTTGACGGCAAGACCGGAATGTTGTTGTTGCTTGACGTCGGCGGCGAGCCAGCCGTCGAGTCTATGAGCATATCTCTCACTGAAGTGAAAGACGCGACTACGTCTGTTGTGCAGGAAGGCACCGACCAGGTTGTGGTGCGCGGGGGGCTCGGCCTCTGGCGTTCCGGCGGGGATCGAAAACAGGTCATCGTTCATGCCCCCATCTTACCATGATGCTGGGCCTCGCCGCAAATCGAAAGGTAATCAAGGACGTACTCGGTCAGTCGCCGGGAGTAACGTCAGAACGCCCAGTTGGGAAGGTTCGTTCCATCCCGTCGCCTGCCCAATCAAGGGCGTGGGGCGTAGGGCGTAGTTTCCGCCGGGGCTCCGCCCCAGACCCCGTAGTGCCCTGAGGGGGTGGAAGTAACGGGGACTGGGGTGTCCCCAGCCACACCTACGCCCCACGCCTTACTCCCTTCTCTTCTGAAATCGTTGGCAAGATGCCCACCCTCGGCGACTGACCGACTACTCAACAAGCGGCTTCGGGAGCAGGTCGGCCTTCAGGTAGAGCGGATGCTTGGGGAGACCGTCGGCGGTTTTTTCCAGATAGCAGAGGTTCAGTCCATCCAGTTGCGCCAGTACATCGGCTTGCCGGTTCCGGTACAGCCCGTGGCGGCCCCAGGCGCACATCACGCGGTCGGTTCGCTGAGCGATTTCGCGGATCCATCGGTCGTTGTCAGGGCCGATGGGATCTTCGGCTCGGCGCATATCGCGCGGGTCGGTGGCGCGGAAGGCGAACAAGTTGAGCATGTAGAATGTATTGTAGCCCCACGCCATCGAGTAGCCGCGAATTCTTCGCAACGTCGGGTCGAGCTGATTTTCATCGGCCGTCGAGGGATTCAGTGCAATCCAAACGATGGCGCGTTCTTCAGATTCAAAGAGCCCCATCCAACTATGGCGCAACGTATACCGCCACGTTCGGCATGGCGAGAATATGCAAACGTTATCTTGTTCGTTCCTGGTACGGGGTGTGTTCATGAGGAAATGCCCTACCCGCCCTACAAGATGGGCCTCTGGGAACACCAGTGCCCCGTGTGGCGGGATCGTCCCTGTGTACGCCAAACAGGACAGAGGCGCATCCCCTGCCGTTTCTGTCCCCCTGCCGATCTCGTTTTCATGCCGCCAGTTTACGCCTTTCGGACGAGCCGTTCAACCCTAAAGGGAAAGATATAGACTGACCGGGTGGGAGTCAAAATAGTTTGACTCCCACCCAGTAATCGGTCAGTCTTCGTGTCCTTCGCGTCTTCGTGGAGAACCGAGTCCCTCCCATCGACTGTCCGCTTACCGTCGGGGAAGATCGGACTGTTTACGGGTTTAATTCGTGGAAAGTCGTAGCAACTTCGATTAAAAATTGACAAATCCACGGGTTTTTGAGATGCTGATTGAAATTGCAGATGGTTAGCGTTCTGATTGCGCCCATCATTTTTTACCGCCGCTTTTGCGTAGGCGATGTTGCTCTATTCCAGTTGTTTCTCCCTGCCGCGGTGTTCACACCCAACTCCGAGAGGAACTCATGGAGAAGCCAATTATTCGACGAAATTCCATTTTCACTATTTGTTCATTTTTTGCGGGCGGCGTATTCTGCGCATCAGCCATTGAAATCGGCCCGCTGGACATTGGCGGCGCGATCCGTGCCAACTATACACAGGGCGACTACATCAAGGATGACAGCGGGGCTCCGCAGCGTGGGGGTAACGGCGGCAACTTTGAACTCGATGTCTTCCGTCTCAACCTCGACTTCTCCCACGAGAACTGGATCGCCAAAGGCGAGTACCGCTGGTACGATGGCTACAACTTCCTCCATACCGGCTGGTTTGGCTATGAATCCGACGCCTTTGGGCATCTGGAAGTCGGTCTGACGCGCACGCCGTTCGGTGTCGGCCCGTATGGTCCGGCGAACAGTTGGTTCTTCGACCAGCACTACTACGTCGGTCTTTCCGATGCCATGAAGCTCGGTGCCACCTACACCCGCGCTTTCGGAAACCTGACCCTGGATCTCGGCTACTACCCCATGGACATAATCAACGGGAAGGGTGCGTCGGACGAAAGCGCACGTTACTCCTACGCCATCGTCAGCGAGGATGTCGGCGGCATCCCAGGGGTCTACGAGTCGCGTCACCAGTTCAATCTGCGCACCATCTACGCCATCGAGGAGATCGGTACCACCGTCGGCGCATCCGCGATGTGGTCAACGCTTGATGCGCAGGACGACCGTGCGGAAGATTCCGATGCCTATGCGGTCAGCCTTCACGCCAAGGGCCAGTGGGGAGCCTTGGGACTCCTGCTGCAACTCACGCACTACGACTACGAAGTGGACTACAATCCCGGATCCGACGGCCTGCGTCCGTCGAACGACCTCGTCAATATGGGTGCCTTCGACTTCGCGTGGCCCGTCGCGAGTCGCGGGACGATCCCGTCGCTCGCTGTGTCCTATACCATCACACCCGAAATCGACTGGATCGACTCCATCACGTTTTACAACGACTACAGCGTCATCATCAAGAACGGCGAACTGGACGGCGTCGACTTCAACGATAGCACCCTGAATGTCACGGGCATGGCCATCGCCCACGGCAACTGGTACATCTACATCGATTATGCCATCTCTGACGGCAACGCCTTCGTCGGCAACAAGGGGGACATCTACGGCACGACATATGCGGAATCCTCCGTCGGCGACGTCGGTGCCAACGACAACAACCGCTGGAACCACCGGTTCAACATCAACTTTGGCTACTACTTCTAAATTTTCCAACGAAGCGCACGAAACATCATGGACTCCATCTCTTCCCCTGACGACGCAGAACCTTCCCCTATTATCGAGACGCGCGGCCTCTACAAGATCTTCGGTCCGCACCCCAAGGACGCACGCCGGATGGCCGATCGCGGAATTCCCCGATCGAAAATCCTCGCGACAACGAGGAGCACACCCGCCGTCGTCAACGCCAACTTCACCATCTCTCCAGGCGAATCCTTCGTAATCATGGGGTTGTCCGGCAGCGGCAAGTCCACGCTGGTCCGACTGCTGAACCGCCTCATCGAGCCGACCTTTGGCGAAGTGTTTTTCGGCGGACAGAATATTACGGATCTCAACCGTGCGGAACTGCGTGAACTTCGTCGGCAGAAGTTCGGCATGGTCTTCCAGCAGTTCGCCCTCCTGCCCCACCGAAATGTCACAGAGAACGTCGAGTTCGGCCTCGAAATCCGAGGGATCCCAAAGACAGAACGCTGGGAGAAGGCGATCGAGTCCATCCGCGTCGTCGGACTGGAGGGCTACGAGACGAGTCCGATTCAGGCACTCAGTGGCGGCATGCAGCAGCGTGTCGGGCTGGCCCGCGCGCTGGCAACCGATCCCGAGATCCTGTTCATGGACGAGGCGTTCAGCGCACTCGATCCGCTGATCCGCACACAGATGCAGGATGAACTGATCGATCTTCAGTCTCAGCTCCGCAAGACCGTCGTCTTCATCACGCACGACCTCGACGAAGCGCTCAAGCTGGGTGATCGCATCGCCATCATGAAGGATGGCGTCATCGAGCAGATCGGTGCCCCTGAAACGATCCTCACGGAACCGGCCAGCGACTACGTGCGCTCGTTCGTCCGCAACGTCGACCGCAGCAAGGTACTCACTGCGGAGAGCGTCATGAAGAAGACACCGGCCGTCGCCACGCATAAAGACGGCCCGAATCAGGCTGTCCGCCTGATGCGCCAGCACGACCTCTCATCGATCTTCGTGGTCGATCATGCCCGCCACTACGTGGGGCTCGTCACCATCGATGCCGCGCTCGACGAGATCAAGCGCGGCGGCAAAACGCTCGACGGCATTCTGCTCCGCGACCTGCCCACCGTCTCGAAGACAACGCTACTGCACGACATGATTCCGCTGGCCAGCGAGCAGCGTCTGCCAATTCCCGTGGTCAAGGACAACGGCGGATTGGCGGGCATCGTCACGCGCGCCGGGCTGCTGTCCGGGCTCTCATCGGAAACGGAGGCTTCGGAATGACCTTTCACAGCGGACCTTATTTCGAGAAGCTAATCAACTGGATGAAGAACGACTTCGCCTCGTTCTTCGATGGGTTGTCGGCGGTGATCGAGTCTTCGATCGGGATATTTGAATACCTCCTCCAATCCGCGCCACCGCTGGTGATGATCCTACTGATGGCCGCGCTGGCTTGGTGGGCATGCGGCCTAAAAAAGTGGGGGCTGATGGCGTTCACGCTCGTCGGTATGACACTGATCTGGCTGATGGAACTGTGGGGTGCGACCATGCAGACGCTTGCGCTCGTGCTTTCCTCCACTGTGCTGGCGTTGTTCATCGGCGTGCCCCTCGGCATCGTCTGCGGACGTAGCAAGCGCGCAGAGAAGATCGTCCGGCCCATCTTGGATGTCATGCAGACGATGCCGGCTTTCGTCTACCTGATCCCAGCCGTACTCTTCTTCTCGCTCGGCAAAGTGCCCGGCTCCGTCGCCACGGTGATCTTCGCCATGCCGCCTTGCGTCCGGCTGACCACGCTGGGACTCCGGCAGGTTCCTGCGGAAATGCTGGAAGCCTCCGACTCATTCGGCGCGACCGCTTGGCAGCAGCTCTTCAAAGTGCAGCTCCCGATAGCACTGCCCAGCATCCTCGCCGGCATCAATCAGACGATCATGCTCGCCCTCTCGATGGTCGTCATCGCCGCGATGATCGGTGCCGGCGGTCTCGGCGATGACGTGTTGCGCGGCATCACGCAGATGCGGATCGGACAGGGGTTCGAGGGCGGTTTAGCGATCGTGGTACTCGCTATGTACCTCGACCGAGTCACCCACGCGCTAGGTTCGCGCAGTACCCGACCGAACAATCAATAAACATCAACACGCAAAAAGAAGGAACACCCATGAAAAGCACACCTCTGAATTCACTCTCGCCCCTCGTCTGGTTCGCATCCGCCGCCCTGCTGCTCACCGGCTGTGGCAAGCCGCAGGCCCCCACCGACGCGGGAAGCACGGACGGAGTCAAGACCGTCATCGAAAGCAAAGGCAAAATCCGTTTGGCCTACGTCAATTGGGCCGAAGGCGTCGCTGTGGCCCATCTGTTCGAGGCCATCCTCAGCGATATGGGCTACGCGGTCGAGGCGACGATGGCGGACGCGGCGCCCATCTACACCGCCGTCGCCGAAGGCCAGCAGGACGTCCTCGTCGAGACCTGGCTGCCCACCACGCACAAATCTTACTACACGCAGTATGGATCGAAGGTCGAGACGGTGGGCACGTGGTTCGAGGGAGCTAAGATCGGCCTCGTCGTCCCCACCTACGTTGACATCGACAGCATCGAGCAGATGACTGGTGCCAAGGACAAGTTCAAAGGCCGGATCATCGGCATCGATGCCGGTGCCGGCATCATGAGCAGCACAGACCAGGCGATCAAGGACTACGGTCTCGATTTCAACCTCGTCTCCTCCAGCGGGCCCGCCATGACGGCCGCACTGCAATCGGCCATTGACAAGAAGGAATGGGTCGCCGTCACGGGCTGGGCACCGCACTGGAAGTTTGCTCGCTATGACCTCAAGTTTCTGGACGATCCGAAGGGCGTCTACGGCGGGGCCGAGCGCGTCGAGGCGATTTCACGCATCGGCTTCGGCAAGGACTTTCCCGAAGTCGTGGCCGTGCTAGGACGCATCACGTTCACGACATCGGAAATCGGCTCGCTCATGGACAAGATGGAAAATGCCAACGGCAAGGAGCAGCAGGCCATCCGCGAATGGATCAAGGAGAATCAGGCACTCGTCGACGGATGGCTCAACAAGTAGCAAATCCGAAGGCCAAAGTCACTGGGGTCGATGGACTGACAGAACGTGCGTGACTCGCGATTTGCGCGGTGATGGGAGTGCGAGAGGGTTTACCCCCCCCACGAAATACTAATGCACTAACGCACTCCACCCCCTCTTCCGTTCAATCTTCGTGTCCTTCGCGTTTTCATGGTGAACCTAGCCCCCCATCGACTGACCATCGACTGATCGACTGACCATCACCGGAACCGCTTCTGTTGGTGATTTGCAAGTTAAATGGTTCAGCTCTTTAAGCTGCTTCGTTGAAAGCTT
>CAYOPG010000078.1:0-10211 GCA_964405775.1 uncultured Lentisphaerales bacterium | reverse complement strand
AAGTCGGATGGAATCACTTTGCGCAAAATGCGGCTTTTGCATGGTCGACTAATTAAAGCTGTTGGGAAATTCGCGGTGCTTGATCCTGCGTTCCTCCTCGTGGACGACGATTTCGGCTTGAGAGACGGCGAATGTTGCTGCCCGGCGCATCTGGCGGAACTTAATGCCGCTGCGGGGACTGATTTTGAAAACGGCTCCCAACTTCTTGCAGCGCTTGAAAAGGTCCCGGCATCGGATCCGCTCAAACGCACTTACGAGCATCTGCGCATTGAAACCACGCGCGTTTTCGCGCGTGAAATACGCGCAGAGATCGACAGGCATTGTCCGTCGATGCGCTGCGGATACTGCATGCCGGGCTCGGGTCATGTGTTTGCGGAGGAGATTGCACGCATACTTGCCGGCGGCACAGAACCTTTCGTGCGCGTAGCAAACGCATATTACCTGAACACCAGCACTCAGGCGATTGCCGCGCAGCAGGGAACCAACTCCAAGCGCATCGCATCAGTCAGGGGCATTGGGGAGGTGATCGATGAAAGCGACACGTATCCGCAGACGCTCCGCAGCGAAGGAGCTACGGCGTTGCACGCGCACATCACCAGCGGCATACTCGACGGTCTAAAAGGCTCGAAGTTGTGGATTGCTGATTTCACAACACCGAACGCAGAAGCCGCGGCTCCATACGAACAGATTGTGAGCAGCAACTTGGGGTTTTATGAAAAACTGCTCGAAACAGCCGAAGGCGTCTCGTGGCAGGGTCCGGTGCAGCCAATCCCGCTCCTCAAAGACAACTACGATCCCCTCAGCCCCTCCGCTCCCAACCAACAGGCCGAATTTGCGGGGAACATGCTGTGCCGCTTCGGCATCCCATGCACATACGAAATGTCCGACCGCAAGGCTCTGCGCATGCTCGCAGGGGGGAACACGGACTACTTCTCCGACGAAGAGGTGCTCCAATTCTTCAAACACGGGCTGCTACTCGACAGCCACGCCGCTTATAAACTCGCGCAACGCGGTTTTTCCCGCTACATGGGTTGCGTCGCTGAGGACAACCATTCGTTCGTCTTCTCACGGGTGCTAGACACGCGAACCGGCAAATCTGCGCGGCGCATGATAGATCCTTCCATGAAGAGGTTGATTCCCTCAACCCATGAGACAGAAGAACTGCTGCGGCTGTACGCGAGCAACTCCGACGGAGACTCGTGCGCCGACATGTATGCCGGAGCCGGTGCCACCTTATTTACGAACGAATTCGGCGCACGCGTTGGGGTCACGGTCTTCGGTCCGCAGATGCGTTCCTACAACCTACTGGCGCACGGACAGCGCGAACACATCGTTACGATGCTCGACAGTCTCAGCGAAGGCGGCCGGATGGATATGATTGTCGACACTGAGCAGGACGTCTCCGCCCGGTACGGGATCTGCCGCGACGGCACGTCGTTGCTGGCTGTATTCAATGCCGGCATAGATCCGCTCAAGAACGTAGAGTTGCGCTCTTCGCACCACTTATTGTCTGTGAAAAGGTTAATGCCAAACGGAGAATGGCGCGAGACAGAAGTCTCCAACTGCGATTCCGGGCATTTTTCCATTATGGTCCCCTTGACTACTTTTGAAACGGGTATCTTCAAGATCGAGATAAAATCAAACTCATAACAAGTGAAAAACAATGAAACAGATACGTTTAGGAATCATCGGTTGTGGCGGGATGGAGAAGTCTCACGAAAAAGGGATTGAGGGGCTCGAAGACTCTGTCCGGATAACTGCCGTGTGCGATATAGTCGGAGAGCGCGCAGAGAAGGCAAAGGAACTTCTCAAGGCTGACATGGCAGTGACCGACTACAAGGAAATGTTTCCGTTTGTGGATGCGGTGCTCGTGGTTCTCCCGCATCATTTGCACCATCCGGTTGGGATGGCTTGTCTCGAGGCGGGCAAGCACGTACTTATGGAGAAACCGTTGGCGATCACGGAGTCGGAGTGCCTGGATCTCGTGCATCTCGCTGATGAAAAGCAACTGGTTTTGATGATTGGCTATGTGATGCGCTACAACCCGCTTGTGGTCAAGGCCAAGGAACTTGTGGAAAGCGGCGCAATCGGCGACCCGTTCCAGATGTCGATCTGGACGGAGCAGTTCACGCGTTTCCCGGACGACCGTCTTTGGGGGCACAAGATCGCGACGCTTGGGGGCGGGCAGTTCTTCAGTCACGGATGCCACTATGTAGATCTGCTTCTGTGGTTTCTCGGGCGCCCGGTTCGCGGATTCCACATCGGCACAAACCGCGGGACTCCGTGGATGGAGAAGGAAGGCTCTAGCAACGTCGTGCTGGAATTCGAGAATGGCATCACCGCTTATCATTTCGGAACGTGGGACGCGCGCGGCTCCCGACTGGGTTCAAGCATGCACATACACGGCACAGAGGGCATGATCGACATCCGCGTCAGCGAAGGGAAAGTGCTTATCCTCAAATTCGGGCAGCCTGAACAAGTTGTGCTTGATTCCCCCGGGCAAAAGAACACGCACGGACAGATGGCGCACTTTTTGGAATGCATACGCACCGGCGAGAGGCCGCTTACCGACGGCATTGGCAGCATTCAAAGCTTGCGGATCATCT
The DNA here is from genome assembly GCA_964405775.1 of uncultured Lentisphaerales bacterium. GTDB lineage: Bacteria > Verrucomicrobiota > Kiritimatiellia > RFP12 > UBA3636 > JAAZFF01. Next base: position 7,605 of record CAYOPG010000078.1, on the reverse strand, counting down.
GGCGTCTTTATGAAGCCGAGCTGAAGAACATCGCCGCCGACCTGCGTGGACTCGGTCTTGACGAACCTTGGGATATGCCGGGGCTCTATTCGCTACCGCAATGATATTGGTTTGTCCAATAGCGCCAGTTCGGAGTCGGTTAGATCTCGCCATTCACCCGGAGCTAAGTCGTCCGGAAGGCGTAGCCCGTTTATCGCCACACGCGTCAAAGTAGATATGCGTAGCCCCGCCTGTTCGCACATATTGCGGATCTGGCGGTTGCGGCCCTCGTTTAAAATAAACCGCAGCAAATGGCGCGCCTCTCCGCGTGGTCCGTCCGGGAGCCTCTTTATATACTCTACGTACGCCGGGTTGGTTGTGTAACCGTCCATGCGTATCGGAGAATTGAGAAACTTAAGGACATCCTCGTCAAAAAATCCTCGTGCCGAGACGATGTATTCTTTTTCATGCCCATAACGCGGGTGGGTCAGTCGATTGACAAGTTCGCCGTTGTTGGAAAGCAGCAAAAGGCCGCCGGAATTCTTGTCCAGCCTGCCTGCCGTCACAAGTCTCTCGCGTACGCCGCGCAGGCACTCGAACACAGTATCGCCATGCGTCGAATCGGCGGAGCATATCAGCCCCACGGGCTTGTTGAGCATTATTGTTCGCGACTTCACTCCGCCGCGTGGCAGAGTGCAGACTCTCCCACGGACAGTGATTGTGGCCTTTTCGGGATTGTCCACGCGGAAGCCCGGTTCGAAAATAGTCTTGCCATCTACGGTCACTTGTCCGTCTTTTATCATTTCCGCGCTGTGTCGGCGCGAAGCAACACCAATGTGGGCGAGCAACGTCTGTAGGCGCGGATTCTCCGGTAGTGGTGCTATATCCCGCTCCGATCCTTCATCTTCTCTTCTTTTCCGGTTCGAAAAATTCATTGCTGAACATTCTAGCCTGCGTTGGTATTTTTATCCACAAATTAACGAGTCGGTAGGCATACAAAGTGAGTGTCCTCCTTGTAGGATGCACCCGGTCTTTGAAAACAGATTGTTGACACAACGGTTTGTGATGTGCTAGATTGACGGCGCTTTTGGAGAGAATGCCCCCATCGTCTATCGGCTAGGACATCAGGTTCTCATCCTGGAAAGCGGGGTTCGATTCCCCGTGGGGGTGCCATTCATGGCTTAAGCGGACAGCATTATGGATAAAGAGTTTTCTGTGCCTGAGGCGTGTGCTGCAAGTTCTGAGAGGCTGGACGCTTGGCTTGCATCGGTATCGGGTCTGTCAAGGACTCGGGTAAAGACTCTCGTTGAAGGAGGTTCTGTCACATGCGGTGGTGTCGCCGTCTTTTCCACATCACGCAAAGTGAAGCCCGGGGAGTTGTATGTTGTGGAAATCCCCCCGGAAGAGAATCCGGAGGTTGTTGCTCAGGATATACCTCTTGATGTCTTATTCGAGGACGAAGAGATTCTGGCGCTGAACAAACCTGCCGGTTTGGTTGTGCATCCCGCCGCAGGACATGCCGACTGCACTCTCGTTAATGCGCTTTTGCATCACTGTCCTGAGATTGCCGGTCTCGGAGGTGAGGGGAGGCCCGGGATCGTACATCGTCTTGATAAGGATACATCCGGGATAATGGTCGTTGCGAAAACCGAGTCTGCGGTGAATTCGCTGGTATCATCCTTCAGGGATTGCCATGTGAAGAAAACATATCAGACGATAGTGCACGGTGTGCCATCGCCACGCGAAGGGCGTATAGAATCGATGATAGGGCGTCATCCAGTCAGCCGTCAGAAAATGGCGGTATTGAAAAGTGGCGGGAAGGATGCTGTGACCAAGTACATTGTCGCGGAGGCATTCCCTCGCGAATCGCTGGTGTTTGTTAAGATCGAGACGGGCCGCACACATCAGATACGCGTGCACATGCGGCACATTGGATGCCCAGTGGCGGGGGATCCGGTCTATGGCCGCAGACGCGACGACCTGCTGATGCCGGTCGTTCCGGCTCGTCAAATGCTCCATGCGTGGCGGCTTGCTATAACTCATCCGAAAACGGGCGAGGTTATGAAGTTCGAAGTTCCGCCCCCAGAGGATTTCCAATCGGTGCTCCGCGGATTGAAAAAGCGCTAGTGGCAAATTGCAAGCGGACTTCGTTGCTTTTTACGTGTTAACTTTGGGGTTTACTAAAAGATTGTTTTGTCCGCAGGTTTAGACTTTGGACATCGTGGAAACAGAAAGCCCGCAAGCAGTGTCTGCCTGCGGGCTTATAGTTTTCAAAACCTTCGTTTAGGTTTCAATATGGTCAGTGATAACAGACCTCCGGCGTCAGTCGATTTCGATTTTGCGCGGTTTTAGTTCGACGCGTTTCGACAGGCTTACTGTGAGCACTCCGTTTGCCACCGATGCCTTTACCGAGTTTGTATCGGCATGCTCCGGCATGTCCAAAGATACGGCGTAATCTCGGATAGCGAACTCCCGTACTGTGCATTCGCACCCTTCCGGCTCAGCGAACTTCGTGTTTGTGCCGAGAACAAGCGTCCTGTTTTCAACGTTGAGGTTGATGTCGTCCTTGCCGACACCCGGCACCTCAAACGTGATCTCGTAGCCGTCCTTTGTTTCGCTGACGTAAACCGAAGGCGTCACTGTCTTGCGGCGTGGTGTGTCATCCCTGTCAAGCTCTTTTGTTTCTTTGCTCATATAAATCTCCTTTCTGAAATTATTATGTTGCTTTATGTCCTGCACCTGTCAATCCGCGGTGCCTATGGTGATTTTTCTGGGCGCTTCGGATTTTGATTTCGGCATTTCAATGCGGAGTATTCCGTTTTTGAACGTAGCCTTAGTGTTCTCGGTGTCTATCGAGAGGGGCAGTTCGATGCGGCGTTTGCCCCGCTGTCCCGTTTTGCCGGCAGCATCCTTGGAAGTGTCTTCAATTGTCACTGCCTGAGGTTCGATGTTGATATCGATGTCCGCTGGCGTCCTCCCCGGCATTTCGAAATCGAGGACGATGGCAGTATCTCCGACGTAGCTATTCACTGGCGGGAAGCGGCCTTCGGCGAGGTGTGCCAATGTCCGAAACATGCTGTTGAAAGGCCTGTCGGCGTATAGCATCTCGTTGAATATGCTCCATGGACTGATATTATAGAATGTGTTGTTGCTCATATTTTTTTTCCTTTCATCTCTCTTGTGGGAGACGCTTCATAAATAGCAGTGCGCGTGCCAAACGTAAAAACGCCCGGAAAACACGTGGTTTCTTGACATTGTGAGACAGGTTGAGACGCGATGTGCGACATGGTGCGCGTCGTGGTTATTATGCACCGAGGTACTTCAGTAGTAAGACAATGCTTTGAATCCCGTTTCATTGTGGTATAATAGCAGGACGAAACTAAACGACAATGGATACGAGTGAAAAACTTTTCAAGAAATGGACGGCGCTGCTGGCGGATTTGATTCGGAGGGCGTCAACAGAGCTTCCAGACGATATTGTTGAGGCTCTTGCGAAAGGACGCGCTGCCGAGGCGTCAGGTTGCGGCGCTGAGCGCACTCTTCGCACCCTGCTTGACAATGTGGATGTGGCGCGAGGCAAAACCGTTCCGATGTGTCAGGACACGGGCACACTTTCGTTTTGGTTCGAATTGCCACGCGGTTCCGATTCGGCGTTTTTTGCGGAAGCCGCCCGTGCCGCAGTACGCGAGGCTACGTCTCAAGGCTGGTTGCGTCTGAATGTTATAGAAGTGCCTTCGGGAGTCCAGATCAGCGATAACGTGGGAGAGGAAAATCCGTCTTTGCATTTTTCCATTGGTGAAGGCGTGAAGGTCAAGTTGCTTATGAAAGGCGGCGGCAGCGAGAACATGAGCCGACAGTACAGCCTGCCGGACGCGGAACTTGGTGCCGGACGTGATCTTGAAGGCGTGCGCGGGTGTCTGCTCGACGCAGTGTGGCGTGCTCAGGGAAACGGCTGCGCGCCGGGTATATTGGGAGTTTGCATAGGCGGTGACAGGGCAAGCGGCTACGCGAAGGCGAAGGAACAATTACTGCGGCCGCTTGGCGATGCCGCCCCGGCGCCCGAACTGGCCGAGCTGGAAAGACGCGTGCTCAAGGAAGCCAATTCGCTCGGTATAGGCCCGATGGGGCTTGGAGGTGCGACTACCCTGCTTGGTGTCAAGGTGGGGACTCTGCCACGTCTGCCAGCATCGTACTTCGTTACGGTGGCGTACTGTTGCTGGGCGTGCCGGAGAGCTGTTTTGGAGGCGACGCCGGAAGGGGAGCGTGTGGATGTCCGATAGCAAGTCAACTGCAATTAAGGCGACTGTCGCCGCGGCGCTCATCTGTGCGCTGGTTGTGGCGTGTGGGCTGCAGAGCGTCAGTCTGCGCGAGATACGGCGTACGAAGCTTGAGCAACACAGCCCATCATACAGCGCGGATGTGCCGCCTATGGTCACGTTCGTGTCGGTGTCGCTAGGCGGTTTCCGCGGCGTCATCGCCGATATACTCTGGCTCCGAGTAAGCCGTCTGCAGGGGGAGCGGCGTTACGTGGAGCTTGTGCAACTTTCGGACTGGATAACGAAGCTGGAGCCCCATATGGTGGATGTGTGGGTGTTTCACGCCTGGAACATGGCGTACAACGTGAGCGCCATGATGCAGCGGCCGGAAGACCGCTGGCGTTGGGTCGAGAACGGAATCAAGCTGCTTCGCGACGAGGGGTTGCCTCGCAACCCGCGCGATCCCAGAATGTACAACGAGCTGGGATGGATATTCCAGCACAAAATAGGAATGAGTGCCGACAGGACTGAGTCATATTACAAGACTCAGGTGGCGCTGTGGTTTGCCCCGTATCTAGAGGCCGACGGAAGCGCGCCGGCCGATGGGAGCGGTGCTGCCGCGTCTCTGAAGGAAGAGTTCGGGATGGACGCTGCCGAAATGCGTGCTCTCGAAGACAGGTTTGGCCCTATCGATTGGCGTGTGCCGTGCGCGCATTCCCTCTATTGGGCGTCGCTCGGCTTGCGAGTCTCGGGCGGCTCGGGGAGTGAGGCTATGTCATGCCGCAGGATGATCTACGTCTCGCTCATTGATATGGCGCGTGAAAACGGCAGGCTTGTCGGGGATCCGGGGGTTGAGGGCTACGAATTCGGGGCGGAGCCCGCGACTGAGCTTTTCGATGTCACGGCAGACTTCATGGAAGAGACCATGAAAGAGAGCGCTTTAAGCGGTACCCGTTACGCCTATGTTTTTTTTATTAGGGACGCGATGCGCATCCGTATGCTTGAGGGCAGAGCAGAGAACGCACAGGCGTTTTACGCGAGGTTTACCGCGTTTTTCGAGGGGAAGACCGTCATGGAAGTGCCTTCGTTCGACGAGCTTCTAGTTGCCGACAGCGAATTGATTCAAGAATTGCTGAATTCAGCGGGGTATCATTGATGCGCCGAATGTCTGGCAAACTTATTCTTTTGGCCATTGCTGTCGCCATTATCGTGCTTGGCTGCGGACGGGGCGTTCCCGATGGCGAGAGGAAAGAATTCAACTGGCCGGTTATGGGCACGTACGCGAATCTGAATGTGCGGGGGGCGGGGGAGGATGCGGCGCTTCTGATGACGAAGGCCGCGTTTGAAGAGGTCAACTCGGAGCTTTCGGTATTTGTTGGAGAGAGCGGTGTAGCCCGTCTCAATGCTGCTGCTGGAAACGGAGATTACGTGAAACTTGGCCAACATGCCGTCAACGTGCTCAGCGCATCATCCAGATATTATGAAGAGAGCGATGGCGCATTCAACCCTGCCGTCGGGCCTCTTGTGGAGGCGTGGGGGTTTTTCAGGGGGGTAGGAGCCGGGCGTTTCCCGCCTGATGCGTATGTGATTTCGACGAATATGGCGCTGTGCAACTTCCGTGATGTGGAACTAGGTAATGACGGCATGGCGCGTCTGGCGAAGGCCGGCATGCGTCTCGATTTCGGGGCGATAGCCAAAGGGTATGCGGTCGATGTGGCGTATGCGCGCATGGCGGATGCGGGTTACACCGACTACCTTGTGAATCTTGGCGGCAACATGCGGTGCGCGGGAACGCGCGACTCCGATGGCGGCGCCTGGCGTGTGGCGGTGCGCAATCCACTAAAGGAGCTTGAGGACGAGCCGCTAGGGATGCTGATGCTGACCAACGGGATGGCGGTTGCCACGTCCGGCAATTACGAGCAGCATTATGAGTACGAGGGCAGGCGTTATTCCCATATAATTGATCCGCGCACGGGAGAGCCCGCAAACGGTGTCGCGCAGGTGACAGTCGTGGCAAATACGGCTATGGATGCTGACGCTCTTTCGACTACGTGCTTCGTATTGGGTGCCGAGGCATCGCGCGGGCTCATAGAGGCTCATCCGGACTTCGGTGCGCTTTTCGTTCTGGTGGACGACGCTGGTTTATTAAAGTTCGAGATGATGGGTGTGTTCGCGGAATGTTTCGAACCTGAAACGGACGGGCTTGAGAATGAGCAATGATTCAAAGCGGATGTCCGCGTACTCCTTGTTGTTTGAAGAGCTTGAAGAGTCGCTGGTAAACATGGGGCATGAGAAGTGGCGGGCTTCGCAAGTTTGGCAGTGGCTATACGGAGGCAAGGCGGATGGATGGGACAATATGGCAAACCTGCCTAAAGCTCTCAGGACAGATCTCGCGGATTCAATGAACGCTCTTGATGAAACTGCCAAGCATGTGGAGACCGCGCAGGAAGGTGGCGGGACTTCGAAGCTTCTGTTGCGGATGCAGGACGGCGAGTTGGTGGAGACGGTCGTGATTCCCTCGCGCGGGAGGCGTACCGTGTGCGTTTCCAGTCAGGTCGGTTGCGCATTCGGGTGCGCGTTTTGCGCGAGCGGCATGAGCGGGGTTGTGCGCAACCTTGAGAGCGGGGAGATTGTGGCGCAGGCGATGCGGGCTATGCGGGCGGAGGGGGTGCGGCCGAACAACATCGTCTTCATGGGCATGGGCGAACCGTTCGCAAACTACGACAACGCGCTGCGCGCGGCACATATCCTCAACGACAACCGAGGGCTGGGCGTCGGCGCCCGCAGGATCACATTCAGCACCTGCGGCGTCGTGCCCGGGATCAACAGGCTGGCGGGGGAGGGAATGCAGTTCGAGCTTTCTGTTTCCCTGCATGCGCCAAGTCAGGAACTGCGCGAGCAGATCATGCCTGTTGCACGCCGGTGGGGGATAGACGAATTGATGGAGGCATGCCGTTCGTACACTGCGGTGACGAATAGAATAATAACGTTTGAATACACGCTCATACAAGGTTTCAATGATGGCACAGAGCATGCGCGGAAGCTGATTGAGCTGCTCAAGAACCTCAAGTGCCGCGTCAATCTTATCTCGCTTAATCCTGTCGACGAGTTTGGAGGTGAAGCACCCACGGAGGCGGTTTGTGAAAAGTTTCTTCAGACAATCGAGCGTTCAGGGATTAACGCGACACTTCGGCGCTCAAAGGGGCGTGGCGTTGACGCCAGTTGCGGCCAGTTGCGAAGAAGAAGCACCAGACAAATGTGATCGGACCGTCCATATTGACGACATCCGCGTGTGGCTTTCCGACTTCTTCGGTCTGCCATGGAATATGCCTCACAGAGCGCATACGCGGGCGTCATGGTGGAAACAACA
>CAYOPG010000077.1:0-10279 GCA_964405775.1 uncultured Lentisphaerales bacterium | reverse complement strand
AAGGGGGAAAGGGGGCGGCTTGCCCGTTTCCTGACCACTATGGGATGCTAGTGATCGAATTTCATTTTGCGCGTTATCAATTTCTTCAAGATATCCCATTCCCCGCGTCCTTCCGGCACAAAGCACCGCCAACGTGGCTCGTCGTGATACGCCGGCCAGTGACAGGCGGCAATTTTGTTTTCGCCTGAACAGAAAAGACGCAAATGGCGTCCCAGATGCGGGTAATAGTATCAGCAAATGTTCTGGCAAGCAAGTAGTAAGCCGTTATGTATGATCTTCTCGGGACTTCTCCTTTTTTCTTGGAAATTGCTCTCAATCATGTGGAAGCACTCAGGCGCTCTTTGAGAGCTTTGCACTTTATTTGGGAATTGCGTGAATCCAGGCTGTTGCACCCATAATTTTATTGTGTTAGAATTGCGCCGTTCTGAGTGTCAAAGGATATCGTGGTGTATGTTGTCACATAAATCGGCGGCACACTCCATTTGGAGAAATAATTATGAACTTCACAAAAACCGTATCAACAATATGCATGGGGGCTTGGGCGCTTGCGTTTTTAATCGCGGGCTGTGGCAATAAAAACAATCAGGCGGAGGCGGAAGCTGGAGCGAACGCAAAAGAAGCGGTCAAGGCGGCAGACACGGGACCTGGGCCGGTAGCAAGTGAGGCGGGGGATACCGCGGAAGTGCTCCCATCCGATTTTGTCGTGGATGACTCGGTTATGTATTCCCTTTTGTCGGATGTTGACCAACTCATCATGGAAGGGCAGACAAACGCGGCTAACAACCTGTTCCTTGGTGCCATGGACAAGGAGGAGTTCGAAAAACTTAAGGAGCCGCTGTTCAACACCATGATCAGGTACTTTCTGGGCACGGGGCAGTTCGAACCGGCAAAGGAGCAGTACCTGAACGGCCTGCGTACTATGCCGGAAATCGCCGAGCCAGGGTTCGATGCAATTTACGGCGCGTACCTGAATGTTGGAGATGAGGAGGGTGCGCTTGAATGGGCGCGCATACTCGCCACGCAGGATATTGGCGAGAATTTGCGCATGACGGCTGATGACTGGCTTGTCAACAGCCTGTACCGTACCGCCAGATACGATGAAATGGTCGAGACTTTGCTGGCGGGGGTAAACAAATACGATGCTGCAAAGTTCGCCCCACTGGTTGAGATGCACGGACGCCGTGCGGTAAATGATGGAAACGTGAGTGTGGTCGAAAAGATTGTGGAGGCGATCGCGGGTTCAGACAAAAAAGACGCCACGGAGTTGAAAAACGTTGGCACGGTTCTGCAGGTGTATGCCGACGCTGCGAATAGCGCCTGGGAAAAAGTGACTGCACGTATGCCGGAGCTAACGTCGACGCTACCGGACGCGCAGCTATTGCCTGCGATACGCTTCGCCATGACCTCTGCTACGAAAGCCGGGAAGCCGGATATGTCGGACGCCGTCGCCGGTGCTTTGCTTGAGGACTCAAACGCGTCCAAGGTTCCCCAGACCCGTTTCGCATGCGCGCGCGAGTGGGCCGCGGTCGTTTTCCGCCCGGGGTCGCTCGGCATATCGGCATACCCGGAAAGACTAGAGAAGCTGATGCAGTGGGATCTTCCTGCGGAGCAGTTGTTCACAGTCTTCGCCAACAACTTCTATGGCGTATTGGCGGACCAAGACACAACCGCCAAAACTCTTCTGCTCGGAGAGAAACTTCTTCCCCAGCTTACAGACGATTCGCTCAATGAAGCAATGAGGTTGTATATGCTTGACATGTGCTTCATGGTCGAGGACTACGGGCGTGCGATTGAGATACTCGAAAAAGGATTCAACCAGCATGACGAGGCATGGCACAAGATGTCAATCGCCAAAGTGCGCGCGCACAAGGCTCTTCTGGAGAAAGACTATGATAACGCTGTGAAGTATTTCCGTGAATTCATGGGGGTGCTGGGCAAGGAAGACGTCGTTGACCCCGTGACTTCTATAACATTCAGCCATCCGACCATAATGGGCAATAACGAGAAAAGAATCGGGGACATTTTGACAGAAGCCGGCAAGGCCGATGAAGCCGCCAAGGCATACGCCGCCGCAGACGAATGGTATACGAAAGCGCTCGAAGGAAACAAGGCGGGCAAAGAGACTGAAGACTATATCAAGGAGCAGCGCGCATTGCTCAAATGAACGAAGCGGGTACAGATCAAACGGTGACGCCGTTCCCGGAAACGGCTGACATTGAAACGTCAAACGACGACTACGCCACGCGGTTTCGCGGCGCGGTCGGCGAATGGATGCTCGCCGTGCAGGAACGCGGGGTGCTCGCCCTGCTGCGTGGCAAAGTCGAGGCTGGCGCCAAAATTCTGGATGTCGGCGGCGGACATGGTCAGCTGGCGCGTCCGCTCGTGCGTTATGGCTATCAAGTCGAAGTGCTCGGCAGCGCGGAGTCCTGCCGCCACCGGATCAACGACCTTGTTGAATCGGGCAAATGTGGATTCAAGGTTGGTAACGTGATTGAGCTGCCGTACCCCGATAAAAGCTTTGACGCCGTGGTCGCAGTGCGTATGCTGACCCACTGCGGTCAATGGGAGAAGCTGGTGGCGGAGATGTGCCGCGTCTCAAAAAGAGTTGTGGTGACAGACTACCCTACGAGCCAGAGCCTGAATGCCGGCGCTCCGGCACTATTCAGCGCAAAGAAAAAATACGAGAAAAACACGCGCGAGTGGCGGCTTTTCCGCCACTCCGAGGTGGATACGGCGTTCGAGGCTGTCGGATACGTGCGGACCGGAAGGTTCGTACAGTTCTTCCTTCCTATGGTGGTGCACCGCGCATTGAAATGCAAGCCGCTCTCCGCATTCATCGAGGGCGTCTTCAGGGCAATCTGCTTTACGCGGCTCTGGGGCTCGCCAGTGATTGTGCGAATGGAACGCGATGATCCGGCCGCAAAGAAAAAACAAGAGGACAGTAAATGAAAATTCTGATAACTGGCGGCACGGGGTTCACGGGCAGCCACCTTGTAAAACACGTGCTGCGCGAGGGGAACAAAGCCGTCGTGCTCGACAATCAGGAAGGCATCGTGCTCGACGAGCTGAAAAGGCTTGGCGCAGAGGTGATCATCGGATCTGTTACCGATGCGGCCGTGTTGCGCCGGGCGGTGGAAGGGTGCGAAGTTGTGTATCATCTGGCGGCCGCATTTCGTAAAATAAACGTCCCGAAATCTGAATACGACAACACGAACATCAACGCAATGAGCTCTCTCCTGCAGATTTGTCAGGAAAGCGGCGTCCGCAAGGTTGTGTACTGTAGCACTCAGGGCGTTCACGGCAACATCGAGAGTCTCGCGCAAAATCCGCCGGTGCCCGGCAATGAGAACTCGCCCATAAAGCCGGAGGACTACTATCAGTACACCAAGTATGAGGGCGAGAAGGTCGCGGCTGCGTTCATGGACAAAGGCATGGATATAACAATCCTCCGCCCGACTGCGCTGTACGGGCCTGCCGACCCCGGACGTTTTCTAATGCTCTACAGGCAGGTAAAGAAAGGCTGGTTCCCGTTCTTCGGGGAAGGCACGGCGTTTTACCATCCAGTGTATGTGGAGAACTTCTGCGACGCGTTCACACTCGCCGTCGAGAAACCGCAGTCTAAAGGCCAGACATACATAATTGCGGATGACAAATATTTCCGAATAAAGGAAATCGTGCAGAAGATCGCCGACATAATGGGCATAAAATGCAAAATGATACATTTGCCTTTTTATCCCATGTACTGGCTCTCGTATATAGTAGCGGGTATCTACAAGGTGTTGCCTTTCGAGCCGCCCCTATTCCCGCGCCGGGTCGATTGGTACCGCCAGAACCGCGGCTTCGATATAAGCAAGGCGCGCGAGGAGCTTGGCTACAATCCCAAGGTCGGCCTCGACGAAGGCCTGCGCATCACTTACGAGTGGTATAAGGAAAACGGGTTCCTGTGATGAACGGCGCGGTAGGCGGCAAAACGGGTTCGCATGCCGATAAACGCGTGGGCTTCGTGGGCATCATCATCGAAGACCGTGAAAAGAGCGCCTCTGCGGTGAACCACGCAATTTCTGAAATGGCGCACATCGTTGTGGCGCGCGTTGGCATACCATACCGCGAGCGAGAATGCTCCGTTATCACTCTGGTGATAGACGCAACCACAGACGAGCTCGGTGCGCTCACCGGCAAACTCGGCAAGATCCCGGGAGTATCCGTGAAATCGGGACTGTCTCGGGAATGAGGGGTATGACTTTCGAAAGCTTCCGCAGATTGAGGCGGCGTTCGTTCGGATGGATTAACGCCACGCAGTTTTTCGGAGCGCTAAACGACAACGTTTTCAAGGCGTTTGTCCAGATGTTCATCATCGCGAAGTACCCGGGTGAAGACAACAGCGCCATTCCGCTCACGGTCGCGACGATAATGTTCTCGCTGCCATATTTGCTATTGACCGCATACTCTGGTTTTCTCGCCGACAGGTTCAGCAAAAAGTTTGTTACACTCGCCCTTAAATACGCCGAGCTTGTTATTATGGCGTTGGGCATCGTGGCCTTTGCGATAGGCAGACCTGTGTTGCTCTACATCCTGCTCTTTCTTATGTCAGCCCAGAGCGCGCTGTTCAGCCCGACAAAATACAGCATCGTGCCGGAGCTGGTGGAACGCGACAAACTCGCACGAGCGAACAGCCTGCTGGTCATGTGCTCGTTTCTGGCTGTCATCATTGGTGCTGCCATTGCCCCGATTGTCGCCTATGTTTTGACGAATCTCTCTCCTGAGACTTCTGCAGGTGGTGTGAATGTAGCATACGTTTTATCGCAGATGTTATGCGTGCTGATCGCTGTAGCCGGAGTGGTGGCGGCACACCGTGTGCTTGCATTGCGGCCGTCAAACCCCAATCTGCACCCTGACTGGCACTTCCCACGCAAAATGCTGAATACATGGCGGTGGGTGCGGGAGGATCGCGAGCTGACAATTTCGTTTTGGGGAAGCCTTCTGTTTTCCTTCCTCGCCGCTTTCCTGCAGATCAACTTGGTTCGCTATGGTCTGGATCACATGGGATTGGACGAAAAACTCAGCACATTTATGCTTCTATTCGCAGCGCTCGGCATCGCGGCAGGCGCGTATGCCGCGGGGCGTCTCTCGCAGCGCAACGTGGAATTCGGAACGATGCCCGGCGGCGCTCTACTTATGACGATCGGCACGTGCGTTCTAGGCATGATGCCGGCAGGTCCATACATTAAGACCGCCGCATTGATGATCTCCCTGGTGGGGGTGGGAGCCGGCCTGTTCGTCGTGCCTCTCGACACGTTTATGCAAATGCGTCTGCCACCAGACAAGCGTGGTGAAGGTCTGGCGCTCAACAGCTTCTTGAGCTGGACAGGCATCTTAGGCGCCGGATGCGCCATGTACTCTTTTCACTGGCTCGACATCGGCCCCGCGGGCAGTTTTATGGTCATGGTTATCCCGGCCGCCGTTCTGGCGCTCGTAAGTTTCTTCACGCTTAAGGATTTCGCTTTCCGGTTTTTAGTCAACTGCATTGTGCGTCTGCTATATAAAGTGCGCACAATCGGTGTCGAAAACGTGCCTTTGGAAGGCCCCGCTGTGCTTATTGCCAATCACGCCTCGTACATGGATTCGCTCCTGATCTGCGCCTGTACGCGTAGACGCGTGCGCTTCCTCATGTCGCGCGAAATCTATGAACGCTGGCGTTTCCTGCGCCGCGCGTTCGACCTGTACGGCGTCATCACAGTCAGCGACAAATCCTCGCCGCGGCAGATCGCCGAGGCTCTGCGCGCTTCCCGCAAGGCACTGGACGAGGGATATCTGCTATGCATCTTCGCCGAGGGCGGCATAACGCGTACCGGCACCACTCGCGCCTTTAAACACGGCTACGAGCGCATCGTAAAAGGGACCGATTTCCCTGTCATACCCGTCTACCTCGGTGGCTCGTGGGGTACGATCTACCACTACTATCAAGGGCAGCTGGTACGGCGCTGGTTCCGCATGAGCTTACGCAGGTACAGGGTCACCGTCCTATTCGGAGAGAAGCTACCCACGGGTACGGATGCCTTCAATGTCCGCCAAGCCGTACTGGAACTCTCCTGCGATTATTTCAACGCCCGCAAACCGGAGCACATGTCGCTGGGCGCCACTATGACGAAGCGTCTGCGTGCTAGTTGGGGCGACGACTTCGCCAACGACACAACCGACATGAAGCTCACGTGCGGCAGGGCGCTCGTGGCCTCCACCGCTCTCGCGCGTGCGCTCAACCCGCGGGTGAAGGATGACGACCACGTAGGCATCCTCCTGCCGGCATGTTGTGCTGCGTTGATCGCGAACCTTTCCACAGCCATCCTCGGACGTGTGGCGGTCAACCTAAACTTCACCACCGCAAAGAAGTCCTTCCATTCCTCTATTGAGCAGTGCAAACTCGGTACGATAATCACAAGCCGTTCGTTCATAGAAAGATTCCCCGATCTGGGCATTGAAGAGAACAAACTCGTCTTCATAGAGGACATCCTGCGCAACCTTACAATCTGGACTAAAATCCGCAGCCTTCTTCTAGCCAGATTCGCGCCTTTCCGCCACATTGCCGGAGCCAAGGAGACCTCTGCCGACACACCTGCCCTGGTCTTGTTCTCCTCTGGTTCCACTGGAGAACCCAAAGGCGTCATGCTGAGCCAGCACAACGTACTCTCGATGATCGAAAGTCTACAGATGATGTTCGCCACATCGCCTGAAGACCGCATCTGCGGCACGCTGCCGCTCTTCCATTCCTTCGGGATAATGGGTACAATATGGTATCCAGTGCTCGGACATCTCCAAGTCTCCTACCACACCAACCCGCTCGACGCTCAGACGGTGGTTCAAATCGTCAGGGAAAACAAAATCACGATGATGTTCGGCACTCCCACCTTCCTGCACCTATACTTGCGCAAAGCCACAAAAGAGGACTTTGCCACGGTCAAGTTCGTGCTTGCCGGCGCGGAGAAGCTAAAGGAATCCCTAATCGCGGCTTACGAGGAGAAGTTCGGCATACGTCCTTACGAAGCGTATGGCGCGACCGAGCTCTCGCCCGGCATTGCCATCAGCATCCCGCACGGCACAGGAGGCGGCATCACCCAGGAAGGGTGGCGCAAAGGGCGCACAGGCTTACCCTGCCCAGGCATCGCCATGAAAGTTCTGGATCCAGAAACCGGAGAGGAGAAAAAACCCGGCGAATCCGGCCTCCTTTATCTTAAAGGCCCCAATGTCATGCTGGGCTATCTTGGACGGCCTGACCTGACAGCGGAAGTGCTGAAAGACGGTTGGTACTGCACTGGCGACATAGCATTCATCGATGAAGACGGCTTCCTCGGCCTCACTGACCGGCTTTCGCGCTTCAGCAAGATTGGCGGAGAGATGGTCCCGCATATCGCGGTGGAAGAAGCGCTCCTGGGCGCGGCAGGATTGTCAGGCTCCGTCCTGGCCGTCTCCGGGGTGGAGGACGAGCGCAAGGGAGAAAAGCTTGTAGTACTCTGTACGCCGGAATGCGGCGATCCGAGGTGGCTGTGGGAAGCTCTCGACAAAACAGAAATACCGAACCTCTGGAAGCCAGCGGCGTCGGAATACTACCGTGTCGATGCCATACCTCTCCTCGGCACGGGAAAAGTGGATCTCGATGCACTTAAGAAGCTGGCTGTGAAATGCGCGAAAGAAGAGCCTCGAGGCTAGTTGTCGGGTACTGAATCCTATGTCAGTAGGATTTAGATGTTGCCTTGGTTGATACCTGTTGTAATCTTACAAAAATACGAGATCAATGCGGTACAAAGCTTCCGTCAGGCATTACCCGGGTGCTCTGGTTACGGAAGAATCAGCAGCTCCGCTCTTCCTCCGGTCTTGGCCTGAGTTGCATGGGGCTGGCAGACTTCATAATAACATTTATGCGCAAGCCAAACTCCTCCCCCCTTTTCCAACGTGCGATCACTACAGTCTTTCTCTGTTTTTCCTCGATGATTTACTTTAAGTCGATTTTGGTGTATATTCCGGGCATCGATCATGTAAAGGGAAACGCCGGAATATATCATGGAAGAAACCGTTATTAAAAACAACAAGCTGGAGCGAAAAGGTCGTGGACTTGGGCTCAACTCCGGCGGACTCGACAGCCAGCTTGCGATATGTGTGCTGCTCGAACAAGGAGTGGAAGTAGAAAGCATCACGTTCACGAGTCCCTTTTATCCCCGCAACAACGCCGACAGGGCCGCTGCGGCGCTGGGTGTCAAACATACTTTCGTGGACTTCACCGATGACATCATCGCACTCATAAAAGATCCGCCTCATGGGCTAGGTTCATGCATGAACCCGTGCATCGACTGCCACGCCACTATGATCAGGCGCGCGTCCGAATTCATGGAGGAGCACGGTTTTGATTTTGTGTTCACTGGTGAAGTTCTCGGACAGCGCCCAATGTCGCAACAGCGCCAGGGACTGAACATCGTACAGAAGGATTCAGGTCTGGGCGACAAACTCCTCCGGCCCCTTAGTGCGCTATTGCTTCCTGAAACCGAGCCAGAGAGGTTGGGACTTGTCGACCGCGCGCGTTTACTGGGTCTCGAAGGGCGTAACCGCAAACCTCAGCTGGCACTCGCCGAAAAATACGGTTTGAAAGACTTCCCCACCCCCGCGGGCGGATGCAAGCTCACTGAACCGAATTATTCGCGCAGACTGAAGAATTTAATGGATCACGAAGGGTTGGACGACACTCGTCTCGTGAACCTGCTCAACTACGGACGCCATCTGCGTCTGCCTGGTGGCACGCTCGCTGTGGTCGGACGCAACAAGGCAGACAATGAGGTGATACGCCAGTCTATGCGCGGCGGCGACGTATTGCTGAGGTCTGTAAACGTCCCCGGACCGACAATATTGGCTGTGAGACCAGCCAGTGGTGATTCGGATGCTTTACGCCGACTTTGCGCAGCATACGCTGATAACAAGGGCATAGATTCCATAACTGTTTCGGAAATGCACACCGCCGCAAAACCTGTCGAATTCGCAATGCCCATCTGCGACCGCTCAGAATTCACCGGGCTTGTTATTTAACTTCGGATTAATAGAAAAAACGGCAAGGCAATGAATGTAGAAACGCAGACACTCCCCAAAATCAGCATTCTGATACCAACGCTAAACTCTGCTCGCACTCTGCCCGCCTGTCTTGAATCAATCCGCTCACAGGATTACCCTGCGGGGAGTCTTGAAATAATTATCGCCGATGCCGGCTCAAACGATGCCACTACCGCGATCGCGCAACGTTTTGAAGTCAGCAGAATCGTTTCAAACGAACTCAAAACGGGAGAAGCAGGCAAGGCGGCTGCGGCGAAAGAAGCAAGCGGCGAAATTTTGGCGTTGATCGACAGCGACAACATACTCCCCGACCCCGGATGGCTAAAGCGTATGGTTGCGCCATTCTCGGACAATCAGGTGATAGCCTCAGAGCCGATAGCCTACACACGGCGGGACGATGATCCGCCCATGACACGCTACTTCGCGATGCTCGGCATGAATGATCCGCTATGTCTGTTCATAGGCAACTACGACCGCATATGCACCCTCACGGAAAAATGGACAGAGATACCTGTCGAAACCGAAGATCAAGGCGACTGGCTTAAGTTGAAACTTGAAGCCGACCGGCCCACACCGACCATCGGTGCAAACGGGTTTCTGATCAGACGCTCGGCGCTGGCAGGCGTGAACTGGGAGCCATACTGGTTTGACGTCGACATCCTGCGCGACGCAGCACGTTCGTCGCCCGGAGGTGCGGTATTTGTTGCTAAAGTAAAGTGTGGTATTGTGCATCTATACTGCACAACGCTTGAAGAATTCGGGCGCAAGCAGGAGCGTCGTGTTCGCGACTTCCTGTATTTCTCGCCTGAACGCAAACAAAACTCCGCGCATGGCGAGAAAAGGCGCACGATATTCGGGGTCGTTAAATTCACTCTTGCCACGGTGACTGTATTGCCGTTGTTGCTGCAGCGCAGCATTGGCCGCCGCCGCGTACCGGACGACGCGTGGAACCTTCATCTTCCGGTCTGCTTCATGACGCTCCGAAAGTACTCCATCGGCGTACTGCGCAAAATCTTCGGGGCAAAACAAGCGCCACTGTCACGCGACAACTGGCGCCAATAATTTAAAATCGGCTTCAGCACTACGGAGCGGGTGCATTCACGTGAGCCGATTTCATTCTCCATCTCGCATTCAACTCCGAGCCTGCATACGCGGCAGTGTCACGGTGAAGACCGTGCCACCTCCTTCATTA
>CAYOPG010000076.1:0-10467 GCA_964405775.1 uncultured Lentisphaerales bacterium | reverse complement strand
CGGAGAACGAATAAATCTTCGGTATGATAATAAAGGTGGGGGAATTTTTAAATGGGAATGACAATAGATGCGAAGATACCGGGCGGCAACATTGTAATACACTCGGTAACGGGGTGCGAAGCGGTTCTGCAACCAGATCTCAGGGATACGAGCGAAAAGTGGTTTTACTGGAAATTCAAGGTCGTATTCGACAGTCCTGGAATGTACAGCTTTAAATTTGTCAACGGCGCGGCTATCGGGACGCGCGGCCCGGCTGTCAGTGCCGACAAGGGGCAGAGTTGGGAATGGCTTGGACAAGAAGCCATAAGGCAAGGAGAAACTTTCGTCTTTGAATGTCTCGTGGCTGGGCAGGAACGTTGGTTTTGCGTATGCATACCTTACATGCAGTCCGAATGGGAGCGTTTCATCACAGAAATTCCTTTCGGTTCTGTGTCTTTATCAACACTCTGCCACAGCAGAAAAGGGCGCAATGTGGAATGTCTTGCGATAGGAAGTCCGAGCGCATCGAAGCGCATCCTTGTTACAAGCCGTCATCATGCTCAGGAGTCGATGGCGACGTTTTCTCTTGAAGGATTTATTCGTGAGATTGTGGAACGTCCCAGCGTTTTTCCAGATATCTTTGTTCTCGCCGTGCCGTTTGTCGACAAGGACGGTATTGAGGACGGTGATCAGGGCAAGCGGCGCATGCCACACGATCATAACCGGGATTACACGGATGATCCGATCTACTTCGAAACCAAAGCGATACAAGACAAGATAATGGAACACCGTTTTAACTTGGTGATCGATATGCACTGTCCATGGTTGCGGGGATACCCCTACAATGAGACCATGTATTTTGTAGGTCCCTCGGAATCAGGCGAGGCAGAGATTTCGGGGCGTTTCTCGAGGTTGCTGGAGGAGGAGTCTACGCCCGATGCTCCACATTTCGCGGCAGATGACCTTCCGTATGGGGTCGCGTGGAACACTGCCGCGAATTATTCCGATGGAAGGCCTCAGAGCGTCTGGATGCGCGAACACTGCGACTGGCATCCCGCCCGCATCGGCGTCGAGATTCCGTTCGCGAATTTCCGAGACTTGACGATAATGCCGGAAAACGCGTTGAATTTGGGCCGAGCTTTCGCCCGTGCCGCAGCGCGTTTTCTGGCTTAGCCTATAGCCCTTGGCAGACGGTTATGACTACAACGCCAAAGATGTCTTCGGCAGAGCATCCGCGTGAAAGGTCGTTGACAGGTTTCGCAAGTCCTTGGAGAATAGGTCCGAATGCCTTGGCGCCAGCGAGGCGCTCCGTAATTTTGTAGCAAATGTTGCCTGACTGAAGATCCGGGAATATGAGTACGTTTGCATTGCCTGCGACAGTGCTGCCGGGAGCCTTGGAATCAGCAACTTGCTGAACCAGCGCCGCGTCTGCTTGCATCTCTCCGTCAACGTCTGCTTGTATGCCCTTCTCTAGAAAACGTATTTTGGCTAGGTTTGCCGCACTCCTAACTTTTTCTATCAGTTCATGGTTTGCGCTACCCTTGGTGGAAAAGCTAAGAAAAGCCAGTTTGGGTCTTTTACCCAGAAGTGCGGTTGCGCTGTCGGCAGTCGCCTGCGCCACATCTACTAGCTCTTCTGCGGAGGGGCAGGGGTTTACAGCACAGTCTGCGTACAGCAGGGTAGTGTCCCCGGAAGGGGCGGGGGTCTGGAGATCCATGATGAAGCAAGAGCTTGCCAGTTTAATGCCTTTGGCGGTGCCGACGCAGTGGAAGGAGGCGCGGAGCATGTCTGGCGTGGATGCTATTGATCCGGCGACCAGACCATCGGCTAAGCCCTGAGACAGCATCATATTCCCGAAATACAACCGTTTTGTGCGTATCAAATTAGTGGCTTCCTCTTGCGAAAGCCCTTTGGCCTTGCGGCGTTCGTAGAGGGCAGCGGCAAGCTCGTCACCGAGCGGGTCGGTTGTGTAGTCTATGATTTCTATTGGTAGTCCTTTGAAAGAGACTCCCGCCTTGGCGCATGCGTTGTCAATCTCGGCGACGGTGCCGAGCAGTGTTGTTCTGCAGACTCCTTCGTCTGCAAGTTTATACGCCGCCGTGACGACGCGCGGATCCATGCCCTCGGGCAAGACGATGTGTTTGTTTGCTTCTTTGGCTTTTGGGAGGAGTGTTTCCAGAAAATTCATATTGCAAAATCCTTTATTTCTTCTTGTTTTTTTGAAGCTGCGCGCGCGGCTGTTACTACTTCGAAAGTTTGTCTGGCGATCATCAACTCCTCATCTGTAGGCATTATTATTGCAGCAACTTTTGACTCTGGGGTTGATACAAAGCACGGGCCTTTGCGAGTTCTGTTCGCCTCTTCGTCCATTGTGCATCCGATCGGCCCGAGCTGGGACAACACTCTTAAACGGGCTTGCCAGCTATTCTCTCCTATGCCGCCGGTGAAAACGATGGCATCAGCGCCGCCTATCAGCGCGCTGTAGCCTCCAATGTAAAAGATAATTCGGTGAGCCCACATTTCAAGCGCAAGCTTGGCTGTTTCTACGCCGTTTGCCGCGTTGTTTACGATATCTCGCATGTCGCCGGAGTTGATGCCGCCGACTCCGAGCAATCCGCTTTTTTTGTTTAGTAGATTGTCGATATCATCAGCGCTCATGCCCTGACGAACCAGCGTCAGCACGACGGCGGGGTCAATGTTGCCACTGCGCGTTCCCATTACGACGCCGTCCAGCGGCGTTAGCCCCATGGTTGTGTCGTACACCTTGCCGTATTTGACGGCAGCGAGGCTTGAGCCGTTGCCCAGGTGACAGGTTACAAATTTCAACTCTTCGGGTTTTTTGCCGAGAAATTCGGCGGTGGCTTGCGTTACGTAATGGTGCGATGTGCCGTGGAAACCGAATTTGCGTATGCCATACTTCTCATAATACTCATTGGGTATTGCGTAGCGGCTGGCGTAATCGGGCATCGTCTGGTGAAAGGCCGTGTCGAACACAGCTACGTTAGGAGCGTCAGGAAATATTTTTTTGCATGCGTCCACGCCTCCGATATTGGCCGGCATGTGGAGAGGTCCTAGCGGAACAAGATAGCGAAGCTGCGTCATGACATCGGGGGTTACCAATGTGGCCTCTTTGAAAAGTTCGCCTCCGTGCAGCACTCGATGTCCTATGGCGCCGATTTCTGAAAGGGACTCCATCACGCCGAGTTCAGGATCCACCAGATATTTTGTCAGGAGTTCAAGCGCCTCGGCATGGTTTTCCGCGACAACAGTTTTCTCCGTTTTAGGCTCGCCTGTCCGGCTATAGGCCATATTTGCGGACTCCGTCCCGATTCGCTCAACAAGACCCGTCGCCAAGCGCTGTTTAGTGCTTATTGCATAAAGGGTTAGCTTTAAAGATGACGACCCGGAGTTGATTACTAAGATTTTTTCTGATGGATTCATTGATAGATTAATTTCTTCGGCAAAAAGTGCAAAACAAAAATGTTTCTTAGTGCATCTAAGAATAGCTTGGTAGTATATCCACGGAACGAGTCTAAAGCAAGAACTTTACCCGTTTTACTGTTTTACCGTTTTACTGTAGACCTTTCTCGGCTACAATCAATTTCGCTCCAATATCAATTGTCCTAATTGCCCTCTTCCGTGTTTGGGGTTTTGAACATGACCCGCATCGAGCGGTGGTCGGACATTGCGTTCTTGGTAAACACAAAAGGTTTGCCGCTTTGTTGAAGACCAGAGTGTAGAATAAAGTCGAACCTTGCGGCGGGATAATATGAATTTGCCGGCAACGTCGCATAGGCGTCGCCAGTCAGTCCCTCGCAGGCATCTTTAAAACCATCGGCGAGGATGTCACGTACTGTGCTTTCGGATTCGAATCGCGCATCGGTGAGCGAGGTGTTGAAGTCGCCCGCGATAATGAACGACTTAATAGTCTCTCCTTTGTGGCCTTTATTGCGGAGCTCGTTGACCTTGCTCATGAGCTGTTGCGATGCGAGTTCTCGTTTCAGGCGGTTGAGTGTCGCTTGCTTCCGCTCATCTTCTTCCTTGGTGATGAAGTTGCTTTTGAGGTGTACGTTGAAGCAGGCAACGAGTTCTCCGTTAATTCTCAGGAGAGCGTATACGTATCCCCTTGGTGGGTACACGAAGTCCGCAGCGCTCCATGGTTGGGAATCGACCTCGATAATTTCGAAGCGGGTGAAGATCGCGACTTGCTGTGGAGAGGGTTCTTCTTCTCCGTATGTGTAAAAAGAAGAGCAGACGGCCATTTTGAAGTCGGGGGCGTTGAGTCGTGCAACAAGGCTTTGGCATGTAGCAGGATCACGTATTTCCTGGGCAAAGAATATGTCTGGTACACCTTGTCGGCGCATTATCCTTGCTGTGGTGCTGATGCGCTCCGCCTCGTCGGCTTCCGGTTGAGGGTAGATGTCGCCAGAGGGGAACCATTCCATGTTCCAAGTCTGGACGTCGAATTCGTTCCCGCTTTTATTTAAGCGGGGAAGAAACTCCCATGCCGCGATTGCGAGCATGAGCACTGCATATACCAGAATGCGCGCCGTCCTGCCGTGGTTGGGTCGAAATGCATGCATCATCTCATCAACACCAAACTTACAGCCATAAGCGCCATTCCGGCTATCAGGCCAATTATGCTGTCATGTCCTTTGCCGTAGGATTGGCTCGCAGGTATAAGCTCGTCAAGCGAGATATAGACCATTATTCCTGCGACACCAGAGAGGGTGCAGCCCATCACCATCGGGGATTGTATCGCGTCTGCGCCTCCCATGATCATTATCCCAATATAAGCAACTATGGCACCTATCGGTTCCGCAAGGCCGCTTAAAACTGAATATATGAAGGCCCTTCGCCGTGAGCCAGTGGCATAGTAGATCGGAACCGATACGCTTATGCCTTCAGGTATGTTGTGGAGCGCGACGGCTATGGCTATTGCCATACCTAGCTGCGGGTCGTTTAGCGCCGATATGAAAGTGGCAAGGCCTTCCGGGAAGTTGTGAATTCCAATGGCCAAAGCTGTGAATACGCCAGTCCGCATCAATTTGGTTTTGCTTTGTTCGCTTCTCGTTTTATGTTTCTGTAGTTCCTGCCAAGTGTTAGATTCGTGAAGGGGAGCGGTTTCGTGCTCGGGGTGGATCTCGTGCGGGTTGTCTTCGGAGGGGATTAGCGTGTCTATCAGGGCAATTACGGCTATCCCTATGAAAAACGCGATCGTTGCAATTAGGTATGCTGTCTCGTCGCCTTTTAATTCTGTCATTTCGGATAGCGCCATTGGGAACATCTCGACAAACGAAACATACAGCATCACACCGGCTGAAAAACCGGTTGATATAGAAAGGAATCGGAAATCCGTTCGCGAGGCGGTAAAAGCTATAAGGCTCCCGATTCCGGTTGCCATGCCGGCAAAAACAGTTAATGCGAATGCGGTGAATAAATTGTCCATTATGACTTGTTCTTAGGGTTTACAGATATCAAAACAAAGAGAAAAATTCGTTCAAATATAGTAACAGCGATCCACTTTGCGCAGCTTCATCGCGTAAGTCGCTGTCGTCGCTGACGGTTATGGCAGTGATCCTTTCATTGGCTTGCAATGCCAGAAAATCGACGTACTGTAGTATGCGTTTGTCTGCGCGATGATCTCCGCTTCCGCCAGAGTAGACGATTTTAACTTCGTTATTGCCCAGCGCCGTGTGTTCCGTAGGTTTGGGGCCGTCGAAGTGAATGCGTAATTCGCACGGATGCAGGAGTCTTTGGAATTCGCAGACATCCTTAATGAAAAGGTTGCGAAGCTCTTCGTGTTTCATGCCTTTGTTATCCTGCGCGACATACTGAGGCATTGAGTTTATTACGTTGTGTCCGTCTATTAAGAAAACAGGTTTGTCATTGGGGGATATTGTATGTCCTAGAATTCCGGAGAGCAAGGAGCGGGGTGTTTGAATAATTGTCGGAATGCTTTTCTCGATGGCTTTAGCAAACTGTTCTTTAGTGTCTGTGGCTCCAGATTTCTCGAGTTGCGCGATTTTCTCCATCGCCTGCGAGAGTTCCGTCTTCAGCGCCTTTACATTGCCGTCCTTCTCCGCCAATCTGCTGGAGAAAATCGCTCTTGTGCGGTTTGCGGTCTCAACTGCAGCTGATTTGGCGTTTTTTTCAACTTTCGCAGTTTTAATTGCTTTCTCAAGCTCATCTGTTTTTGTGGCGACGATCTTCTTCAAGTCTTCGATTTCTTTGAGGGCCTTCTCCATTCTGGATATTGCAGTATCTGATTCTCTGCGATTAGATTCCGCAGCCTTTTTGGCATCAATCGCCCGTTGCCTCTCTGCTTCAAGCTTGTTATGCAGGGTTTCGATTTGATGCGTCAGTTTCGCGTTCGTTTTTCTCAGTTCGGTGTCAAGATCTTTATGTTTTTCCGGTCTCGATGCTGGAGCTTGCTTGATTTTAGGGGCGAGAAGAATTTGCGAGAGCTCGTCTATAAACGGGCCAAACTCGTCATGTAAAGCCTTGCGTGCATTTTCGGAGTCAGCCGGGGGAGGGGAGAGCTTTTCCCCCGACCGTATAAACTCTATTGCTTTGGCAGAGACTTTTGGGCGTGGATCTAGCAACATGCCCACAAGCAGGCGTGCGCCGCCGCAGAACGCAGACAAGCTGGCGAAGCCATAGGGGTCTGTCAGCGCCATTTCTGAAAGCACACAGACGAACCGTTGTTGGAAAGAGTTTTGCCGCAGGGTTTCAAGCGGAAGAGACGGCATCAGCGCGGGGCTGTCGATCATCGACTGAAGACGTTTTCGTAGATGCTCGGCTGCCGATTCGGTGGCACGAATGCCCGGAGCGAAAGCTTTGTCTCTGCCCACGAGCTCCACGAGAGCACTTGGAGGAATCAACGCCACCGTGCGGTGAAGTTCTTCTTTCAGCTCTTCAGGAAGCTTCAAATCCTTAACGATTGCCATGTGTTGAAGTGTATTTGATAAATTGCTGAATCGTCAAGATTATAAACGGCGTGGCACAAGCTCGTTTCCTCGTGTCTTCGTGTGAGAAAATCACTACCGCTCGACGATTCGTATGAGTATTGCGCTCTTTTGGTCGCGTGCGGAACTTGTAACAATGATCTCGCTCTGGTCGTTGGTATGATCAGTAAGTTTCAAGCGCTCCAGCATCCCGCGATTTCCCTTTAGGACTCTTGCCGCGCATATCGCGCCGGTTTGGCCCGTTGAATTGCCACCAATATAGTTCGCCAATTGTTGTGCGTGCGTCGGCCAGCGTCCCGTGGCTCACTCGCATGAACTCGAATACCCCGTCGAGATAACCTCCGTCAGGCGAGCCGCCGACGTATAAATCTCCGGAATTAGCTATTGACTCTCTCCCAAGCCCTGAACCGGATGCATCCAGCTTGCCGTCAACGTAGATCGAGAGCTTTCTTGATGTGCGATCCGCTTCTACGACTACATGCCGCCAATCGCCATCTGCGACGACAAAGGAAGATGTAATGGAAGCGGCTTCGCCATCCTGTCCGGCAACTGAAAAAACCGCCTTGCCGTCCTTTATCTCCAGCGCGTATCCTGGTCCATGTTTTTTAGAAATGATGATCCCGTCGCCCCTGGCGCTGAAAAAAGTCTCGATAAGGAAATTCCCGTCGTGGATCTCCGCAGAGCGGAGTTCTGCGACGGTGAATTCAACGTCCTCGGCAAGATCAGGCTGCCCATGCCCTGCCTGTCTGCGGAGTTTGGCTGTGTACGGTCTATTGAGGTCGGCGTCAGAAATCATGGCGTACATTGTGCGACTTGGGTCAAGCTTTAGAGCTCCCTTGGCGAAGTTCTCCAGCGGACCGTCAATATAGTCTGATTGCTGTGCATTAACGACTGTTAGCGGATATTTCGGGCGTTTTGGGTAATCATCGCGCACGCCCATGTAGTCGCGGGCGAACCAGTGTTCATCAAGTATCTTCGTGACATCGTCGCCCGCATGGTAAAAGTTCCATTCGGCCGCAACGCCGTAGAGGGACCACGGGACGAAAACCCGCGCGCCATTGTCGATGGCGGTGGAACCGGAATTTAATCTGAAGTCACCATTTGCAGGATCCCGCAATATAGGCTTCTCATCAATTTCTCCGGTGTCAGACACAAGGCTGTGTTTGCCTGCCAGAGCAGACTTGAAGTCCTCAGGCGTTTTGAGCCAGCGTCCTGATGCCTCGAACACGCCAATTTCAGGGACATCGTGGAAAATGTTAAATGCGTATGCATTGCTCTCGTACTCATACTCATGCGCCCGGGGTCCTGCGTCGGCGGCGTTGCCGTCCGCCTCTGTTTTTGCGGGGTCGGCATGCCGGAATGCGCGCTCTCCCATCGTCTGCCAGATGTTGCCAAGGTATTTGTTGCTGCCACCTTGCGGAGCCTGACGCCGCGATCCGACGAAATAGTTGTAGGCAGTGTTGTTGAAGAACGTGTTCTGGTAGCTGTGGATCTCTTGGAATGCGGCGCAGTTGACGAGCTGGCTCGTATCGTCCTTTGAGAGTCCCCAAGCTATATTGTTAAACAGGTAGCTTTTGTAGCCGCCATCAAGGTAGTATGCGTGTCCAAAGCCGGGGGACTTTCCGTTCGTGACGCGACGCCCCTCCCATTGGCCGCGCGCATCAAAGCTCAGGTTGTTGTATATATACACCGGACCATGCTGCCAGCTCTCAATCCCTCCGAAATCGTTGCAGTTCTGCATGGATTTCCACACCTTGTTCTGATGAACCAGAATCCTGATTAGTGGTATCTCCGTGCGGATCCCGCTCGCCTTGCCCGCCACGATGTTAATGCCCTGTGCAGCGGCGCGAGTGATAATGTTCCCTGCGACGTGTCCGACCCTGATTCCTTCGATATCTATTGCCGCCCCTCGCTCGTAGCGAGTAGGCCGGAAGCCGACATCGGTTATTTTGTTGCGGAGAATGCGTATGTCGTCCACCGACCCCACGGGATGGGAGAAGCCCCAGCCAGCCCCGTCGCTTATGTATATGGCACCCACATCGCATTCTCTGAATACGCTGTCCTGAACTGTTATCCCTTCCACTTTCGCGCCATCTCCCTTCGCCCTTATTCGGACTCCCATCGTCGTGTCACTGAAGGCGCAGTTTGAGATGCGCAAGTTCTGTGCGCTGCCGAAAATCCGTATGCAACCGGGAGTGGCGTCGGTTCTGTACCCCCAAGGGGTTGTCGTAAAATCCCACATGACAACGTCTAGGTTCCAGTAGGGCGTGGTCCACTGGAAATCGATGCCGCTTATTTCAACGTTTTTGACATCCGAGCCGTAGATGATGCTCTTGCGTCTACCTGCCTCTATGTGCGCAGTATTGGGATCAAGATCGCCAGGAAGCCGTATGTAAAGAGTTCCTCCATCACCTTTCTTGTCGAACCAGAATTCACCATCGGGATCGTCTAAATATTGAGGCTTGTCTTCCAGATAGTATCTCATTCCACGGTGGATAATTTCCCCATTGCCTCCACCTGTCCAGCGCTCGAACTTGACGGAGCCTGTCTCAGGATTGTAGTTGCTAGCCTTTGACGGATATGGGTTGCCCATTACCCACCCGAACTCAGAATAAAGAATGGCGCCGTTGACAAAATCCGGATCCAGCCCTTTAAGATTGTTGCTGTCGTTTGCGGTGTACCCCGATTCCGCCTTGAATGGGTGCTTCTCGTTCGTCCAGGCGAACCACTTAGACTTGTGATCTTCGGGTTGGCTTTTCCAGTTTGGGTGGCGCGCAAGCGGGATGCGTCTGGAGCTGCCGTTTTCGCCGACTAGCCACACGGAGCGTGGAGCAAAATCAAGCTCTGCCCGCCACACTTTGCTGCCATCAGGAATCGCCGGGTTGTCAGAGCCTGAAGTCCATTCCGACACGCGTTCGGAACCAGCCATGATGGCGGCACCTCCACCCCATTCAGGGTCGCAAGTAATCCGTACAGGAACATCTTCAGAACCGTGCCTTATTAAGTCTATTTCGCCACGGTAGACAACCCCGCCCTTGAACACAGTCGTGTCAATGTCCTGTCCTGCTGCTGCGTTCCCGGTTGAGGCAGGATCCCAAGGGTGATGTTTCCACGCAAACTCTTTTGTTTTGCCGTCGTTCGTGTCCAATCCATTTTGGTAATCAATGTACCGGATGTTCACGCCAGTCTCGAAATTTTTTTTCTCAGGAGTCCACACAATGTCTCCCTGATCAGAAATTCGAGCGTAATCCCGTTGCCACTCGTATGGTTTATCCTGAGCATCAGAGGGCATTGCGGCAAAGGGCAAAAGAGCGGCTAAAAACGCAAAGCCAGATCGCAAGAAAACTTCTCTGTTCATAATGATAACTCCACATTGTGATTTTGATATGTCTGCTCAGGCGATGATATCACCAGTCTGTTCGTGTATTGAGAGAGGATAATGAAGTATAACGCTAACTTTGACTGTAACACATATAACAGAATGCCGTCTAGGCAAAGATCGATATTTCGGCGTAAATGG
>CAYOPG010000075.1:0-10645 GCA_964405775.1 uncultured Lentisphaerales bacterium | reverse complement strand
GTATGAATTTCACCCAATGAATACAGGCATACCATGAACAACGCAATCGGCTCCGTAACCGGAAACCCGCCTTGACTTTCGTGTCTGCATAAGGCTAAAATGTGGCGTTTCTTTTAAAGATCGGATAGTGAACGAGGTAAGAATGAGCGACGACAAGAATAAAGCGGATTTTTTGGAGGGATTCACTCTGGGACCAGACTGGGCCAAGAAATCGGCCGAAGAGCAATCTTCCAAATTCAGCGCATACTCTGGTGATGATGAGGGGGATTCTCGCCGCGGCCGAAGCGGCGGTAAATCGCGCTTTGATCGTGGTGGGCAGGATCGGGGTGACCGTTTCGCTAAAGGCGGCCGGGATGATCGTCGCAGCTTGGGAAGCCGCTCGCAACGTCAGGATCGCGACGGGGAAAGACGTGATTTTTCGAGTGCTGGTTCATCGCCTAAGTCGGCGGAAGGGTTCGACCGCCGTCCTCCTCGCCGAGACGGGCCGCGCGATGGCCAAAGCGACCAGCGCTTCCCACGCCACGATGAGCGCAGAGGCGACCGGCACGACGATCGCCGAATGCCGCTTCCAGAGCTGCCTTTCGAAGTCCGGTTCCTTCCCGAGCAGAAAGCGCTCTCGCTGATAGCGCACAAGGTGCAGGCCGGTCACCGCGCGATACCTCTCAGAAATCTCGTTCAGCTCTTTTTCGAAAATCCTGAATCAGCCGACGTACGGCTGGAATTCAATGCGGAAAACAAAGACAAACGCTTCCACCAATGCAAAACATGCGGCTGGTTCGCTACCAACGAGCAGGAGGCTCGCGCGCACCTGATGTCGGCGCACTTCGGCGAATATTTTGATTCAGAAGAACAGGATATTGACCCCCCTTCCGGAAACTTCACATCGGTCGCGCGTTGCGGGATCACCGGCAAGCTACTGGCGCCCCCAAACCACCACAGCTACAACATCAAAATCCAGCAGATGCTGCGTACCGAATGCGCCGGTCAATCAGAGGACGGATACCGCGCGCGCATTGAGCTGTTGAACGACCCTGAAATGGTTGAGCAGTGGCGGAAAGAGAACTCTAAGCAGATCATGTATTTTCTCAAAGAGCGCCCCGTCGTCGAGTCTAAGACAAAGGGTAAGAAAAAGGCGAGGCCTGTCCAGAAAACAGAGCAGATTCAGCCTGTAGACGAAGCTGAAGCGTTATCTGATGCGAATTCCTCGGAGCCAGCCCCTGCAGAGGATGCGGCTACAGAAACCG
This sequence comes from uncultured Lentisphaerales bacterium, assembly GCA_964405775.1. Classification (GTDB taxonomy): domain Bacteria; phylum Verrucomicrobiota; class Kiritimatiellia; order RFP12; family UBA3636; genus JAAZFF01. The sequence goes on along the minus strand of CAYOPG010000075.1, from coordinate 9,401 downwards.
ATGTGGCAGAGTCCGCCGCCGCCACGGAGAACGTTCCTGTCGCTATGGCGGATGAGACCGCCGACACAACAACGGAAGAAGGAACAGAAAATTCTGCCGAGGTTAAAGACGGTCTTGTGGAAGAAGCGGATTCTTCAGCTCAACAGCTCCCTCCAGAACCCGCCAAGCGCATGACGGCCAATGAGGCGGAAACGTTTTTCATGGAAAAAATCGCGCCCGGCTTGCTAAAAGCGGAACGTCAGGTCACTGTTTCGCACGCTGTTTCGAAAACCCTTACTGATCGTGTCTTGGTGGGAGCGATTTCCCGCGCATGGGATCGCGAGCAGAAGATTCAGACAGCTTCACTGTTCTTCGCCGTGAGGGGCGGCCTCCGTAGCCGTAAGCTTGCGCTGTTCCGTGCTTCCGATTCGCGCCGCGAGGAATTCGTTATGCACAAGAACCCAACGATGCTCGATGTAGAACACGCCGTGTCCTCACTGCGCCGTATTATCGGATACATAAAAGAAAACCAAGGCAGCACCAAAACCGAGATGCTCTCCGAGCTTATCAGGGAGGATACGCCGCAGGCAGAGGCCGACGAAATTCTCAAGCAAGTGGCTTTCGTCACCGAGCGCGGCTATATCATCGAATACTACAACGGAGTACTGGCTCTGCCCGAGGAACACCCGTTCTTCTCTCAGCCGCGCGCAACAAGGAAGCCGCAAAACGCCAAGCCTGCCAAACAAAACGAGAAGGTTGAGAAGGAAGCATCCCCAGAGGCAGAGAAGCAACCTGCCGTGCCGGTAGTTGAGAAGGAAGCAACTTCGCAGGAAGTTCCCGCCCCAGAGCCTTCGGCAGAGTCTGCCGAAGCCCCGGAGGAAACCGTTTCCGCGCCAGAGGCGGAAACGGTAGCAGAGTCGCCAACGGAGCCCGAGAACAATGGCCAGTGATAAAGCCGTGATCGAGCTAAGCCTGTCTTCGCTCGAACTTCTTGTCGCCGGTACGGTAAAAAAGCCGGCAGCCGCCAACCATGCGGTAACGATAGAATTGTTGTGGCCGCGAATCGGCATACAGTCAAGATCCTACTCCAAGGTGTTCAAGCTCTCGGGCAACGAATGCAAAATCGATGCTGGCGACTGGGCTGGAGGCATCCTGCTGAAGGAAAATGTTGTCGGCCGCTTCGGTCTCAAAATTAGCGTGTCAAAAGCGCTGTCCGATGCCGAAGTGGATGAGATAGCCGCTAAGATTGCGAAGACGCTCGGAGGCGAACTTGCCGACATGATTGAAGACGGCTTGGGCGGCCTGCTCGGGAAAATCGCCGCCGTACCTGTCGACTACCTCGCAACGCTGGCGGGCAAGTCTGAGGCGCGACCTGTCGCGACCGCGACCATCGTGCTTGACACGGCTGAGTTAGCCGAAGCCGGTGGCAGAGTCCTCACCCTGCCTCTGACAAGCCCCGGTAATTTCATGAAAACCAGAAAGACAGCCACTGGCAAACGCGATGTTAAGCAGACGTTCCTGAAGGCGGGCGAGCCGAACGGTTCTGTGGTGTTTTCTCTCAAAACGCTGTAGACAATGCTCGAAAGCTTTTTAATAGTAGGGCAGCAGGTAGCAGTTCTCTTCATACTGATTTTCATCGGTCTCGGCTGCGCTTTATCGGGTCTTCTGAAAAAGGCGGCGGTGGACGACATGACGAATCTGGTGCTGTACATAGTAACCCCGTGTATACTGATCACGTCGTTTCAACGCGAATTTGACAGCAAAATGCTGGGCGCGCTCGGAGTTGCTCTGCTTACGGCAACGGGATTCCATCTTCTGAACATACTGTTCGCGCACACGCTGGTTCATGACCGTGAAAAGCGCCGCGAAAGGGTTTTGCGTTTCGGACTCGTGTTTTCAAATGCAGGCTACATGTCGCTACCGCTCCAGAATGAAATTCTGGGTGCAGACGGAGTCTTCTTCGGCGCTGCAGTGATAGCCATCTTTAACCTTCTCGCTTGGACTTATGGGCTCGTACTTATGGGCGGCGACATGAAGCAGATAGGCTTTCGTAAACTGTTTTTTAATCCCGGCGTCGTGGGCGTGATGATAGGGTTGGTGTTCTTTGTTTTCCCCTATAGTTTGCCACCGGTCGTGAAACGTCCGATGGAAATGCTGTCGGCGCTCAACACGCCGCTGCCAATGTTGATTATCGGCTTTTATTTGGCGGAGGCAAAGATCGTACCAGTGCTAAAAGACATCAAGGTTCACCTCGTGATGTTTATGCGCCTTTTGGCAGTGCCACTGATCATGCTTGCGGTGTTGCTTGCGCTAGGTGTGCGTGACAGGACCCTCGTGGTCGCTTGCACTATAGCCGCCAGCGCCCCTTCTGCAGCCATGACGACGATGTTCTCTGCTAAATTCAATCAAGACACGCAGCTCTCAGTGGGGCTGGTGTCCCTTTCAACCCTCGTCTCGATTGTCACAATGCCTTTGGTAGTAGGGCTCTCCTGGTATTTCACGCATTAAACGTCGAGGCGCTTAACAAGAGCGAGCATGAAAAAAAACATACTGAGGATTATAGGGTCGGCAGCCGTGTCAGCCCTCGTTCTATACCTGCTTTATGTCGCAGTCTCGCGCAGCGGTGGCGATCTGAGCGTTTCGACAATCATTGACTGTATAAACAATGCGATATGGTCGCTTGTGGCAGTGTATGCAGTTTTCCACGTGCTGCAGACTTTCATTCGCGCGGTGAGGGCGCGCATGCTTCTACGCGCGGGGATGCCCATAGAGGATCGGGACGAGGTGCCCGGGCTGTGGCATGTGTCGCTTGTCATGTTCGTTCGCGGAGCATGCGCAGATATGCTTATGGGGCGTATTGGAGAGTTAAGCTACGTTGCCATGCTCAGCGGAGGCTACAATATCTCTGTGGCAAACAGCCTGGCGTCGCTTTCCATCGGCTTGCTTTTCGATTTCGCCGCTCTCCTCGTTGTGCTTGTCGTGGCTATAACGGCGGTCTCCAAAGGGCTTTCGCTAGTGGGCGCAGCGGTGGTGCTCGTAATCGTCTGCATTGTGGGATGGTTCGGGATTTTCAAGATCCTTCCATGGTTCTCGAACTTGCTTAACAAGCGCAGCCCCGAGCGCCTGATGAATCTTAAGTGGTATGCCTGGTGTGTCAAAACGCTCTCAGAGACCTCCGAGTCTGTAGGCTTCGTGAGCCGCAGCGGCAAGGTTACACAAGTGCTGTTGCTGTCCGCGCTAATAAGAATTCTAAAATACGTCGGGCTTTACATCTTGTTCATTGCCATAACCAGCAGGACATGGCCGGAGATCGCCGGAGCTGGAGTGCCTTCTGTTCTAACTGCGCTCATTTCCGCCGAGGGTGCCGCCGCCTTGCCGGTTCCCACTTTCATGAGCTTCGGCTCCTATGAAGTCGGCGGCATGCTTGCCTTGACGGCACTGGGATTTACGGCCGCAGCTTCTATGGCTGCCATGCTTTCCACACACCTCCTAAGTCAGTTGCTCGACTACGGCTTAGGAGGTTTGGCTTTTCTCGTGTTCCTTTGGTCGCCACGGTCTGCAAGGGCGGAAGTGCAGAAAAGCGAAAGAAAAGGCAAGTTTCTACGCTTGTCTGTCGGAATCGCCGCCGGGCTCGCGGTGTTCGTGGCGGCGGTTGGTTTGCTGTTTTCGTTATTCGAAGGTCAGGAGTCAAACGTGGAGGGCATAGGAGTACCTGTGGAGGGGTCGGAGAAAGCTCAGCAAGAGCTTAGTAAAGCAGGTGTCAAAGGCCGCCTCACGTGGAGTAGCAACCGCGAAGGTACGCACCATATTTATATGATGCAACTGCCTTCAGGCAAGACAACCCGCCTGACAAATGCTGGTTATACTGACACGTATCCCCGCTTCTCTCCGGACGGCAAGCGAATTGTTTTCAGCAGGTCTAAATTGCCATACGTGTCGCAGCGCGACCCGCTGCATTGGGATACCTGGGTGCTTGATCTCGACACAGGCGCTGAAGCGCTCATAGCAACGAATGCCTTCACTGCGGTTTGGGTCGATGGTGAATCGATAGTGTACGTGCGGGATGGCGACAAATTGGTTAAGCAGAAGGCCGTGGCGGGGGCGCAGGAGTATGTTCTGCTTGAAGCCGGGCGCGGAGACATCGCCGCCCGCAACCAGTTCCAGACGCCGAACATCGGACTTAATGGCCGCGGGCTCGCCTTCACTTTGCGTGGCTCCAATGGCACCTATGTTTCTGTTGACGGTGCGGCACCAGTCAGGATCGACGGCGGCTGCGAAATAACGTGGCAGGGTAGGGACTCCTCCACATTGTTGTGGGTAAACCATCCCGGAAAACAGAAGAACACAATTTTCAAACGTGACGGTACACAAGGGAAAACAGAGCGCCTGCTTGATGTAGAAGACGATTATAGCCACGAATATTTCCCGAAGACATCCGCAGACGGCGTATGGATGATCTATGGGGCAAGTACTGGCGACCACGAGCATGATCAGGCGGACTACGAAATCTTCCTTTGGAAAATCGGCGCGCCGCAAAACGAGATAAAGCGCGTAACCTGGCACACGGGCAATGACTGCTGGCCGGATATCCACGTTGAACAGTAAGGCTTGAGTTTTTAAGCTAAAAAGTTTATTATAGTGTGCGCTGACCCGGCCGATGATGGCGGGGTCAGGAGGAGTGTCTATATTATGAAAAAGTTTTTCTTTGCTGGTTCTAAAAACGAAAATTCACCTGCTGGGCTAAGGGTTTTCGAGTTTGATTCCTCGAACGGAGCGTTCGAGGAAGTGTGGGCTGTGAAAGAGGCGGTCAACCCGATTTATCTGGCGGTGTCTGCCGATGGCAAGCGGCTCTATGCGGCTCAGGATGTGGCGCCAGACGGCGCTGGACGCACTGGCGGGATCGCCGTGTATGCAATTGAAGAAGCCCGGCTCGAGAAACTGGCAGAGTACCCCTGCGCGCCTACTGTGCCGTGCCACCTCTCCCTTTCGCACGACGGGAAAAAACTCGTTTATGCCGAATACTCCAACGCCTGGACGGGCGTGTTTGATATTACGGACGATGGGCTGCTAACTGGCCCCGTGGCGGAAACACAGCACCATGGCAGCGGACCGGACGAATCGCGACAGGAAGCGGCTCACTGCCATTTCGCCGCACTAACTCCTGACGACGCCGTCATCTGCGTCTGCGATTTGGGTATTGACCGCGTAGTGTGCTACGATCCCTCCTGTCCGGGAGGGAAGATGCGCCAGCTGGAGGGGGCGGGCTACCTCGGAAAACCCGCCGCAGGACCGCGTCACCTCGCGTTCCACCCAAACGGAAAACTCGTGTTTCTTCTAAACGAGCTAGACAGCACCGTCGTGCTGCTCCGTAACGAGGGCAACGGAGCGTTTGCCGAAATCGGAAGTTATCCAATGCTGCCAAGCGCCTTCTCTGGTGAATCGAAGGCGGCGGCGATAAAGGTGTCGCCGGACGGCAGGTGGGTGCTTGCATCTAACCGCGGACATGACAGCATCGCGGCTTTCCTTGTAGACGATGCTGGCGGCGGGTTGGAGCGCAAGGCGATAAACATGCTTGCCGGTAAGTTCCCGCGTGACTTCGAGTTTTCGCCTGATGGCAGGTTTGTGGTCGTGGGGCACAAGCTCTCGAATGAAATAGCAGTGTATGCCTTCGATAGCGCAACGGGAACGATGGCTCATACGGGGCATGTAAACAACGATATGGTCAAACCGCTCTGCTTCGTGTTCAACCGTCGATAAACCCAGAGGCTCTTGCACGCAGGCCTCCACAGATCTCTGCAAAACCCCTACACAATTTGTTCCCGGCTAATTTCTGCCCCCAGACAACTTTTTCTATTCGTCGTGCTTTACGTTCAGGCCTAGATCCAATTGGCCGGCGACGGTGATCTTGTGTCCGTTCTCGATGTTTGGGTCGGAGGTGTCGTAAACCACAAATTTAACAGCCGGAAATTTCGCTGCGAGTTCGTTGCTTATGAACTTGGCAACTGCGTGGACGTTCACCGGGTCATCGTCAGAGAATCCAACGCTCACCGGTTTAGTTCCTCCTATGCGGTCGATAATACGGAAAATGTGATCCAGAAAATCGTGGATGGCGAATTTTTTTCGCGTCTCAGAGCTTTCGATTTCCGGGATGGCGGATGATTTCACCAAAGCTAGGAAGTCCGGTGAGGTCACCGCATGATAACGGTTGAGGTCGAGGTAGTTCTCGACGACCTCTTCGTCCGACATTGCGTCATTCTTTTTGATGCCGTTTTCGTCGTAACAGACTATATAACCGCGCAGGTTGTATACCATCTCCTTGCGCTCTTCAGGGCGCAGCACTTCATCAATGAACAGCCGCACGCCTTTGCGCAGTGTTTCCGGTTTGTGGCCACGTGCCGTTACGATAGCGAAAATGCGGCCTTCTCTGAGCGTGCGGCGGAAAGTGTTGAAGCTGGGGGCAGTTTTCTCTTCGCCGCGTTTGAGGCGCTCGATTGCCTCTTTCGCGTCTTTCAGAAATTTGCTTTCGCCATCCGTTGCGAAGTCGCGGAATTCGGCGAAAGCCTTTTCCCAGTCGCCCTCTGGGGGGCGGTAGTTCTCCGTGTCGTTGCGTATGACAGAGAACAGCGCTGTTGAAACCAGGTGCCGCACCCACTCCCCGTTGCCGAGGCGACGTTCCAGATGAATGTACGTCGGCATGCGGAGAATGTTGTCATCCCAGTCGAATATATAATATTTAAAATCCCTTCCGGGAATATTTTGGTTATATGGTTTTTGCATTTTGGAGGAGGTCCGCGTTTGTCGGAGAGCCTTCCATCTTTTTAAGGAGCGAGCGCATGGCCTCTGTCGGCTCCATGTCGGCAAAAGTTGCGCGGAAGGCGCGTATGCGTTCAAGTTCCTCCTGGCCGCCAACGAGGAGCTCTTCACGTAGCGTTCCCGATTTGGCGAGGTTTATGGAGGGGAAAACGTGATCCGCTGCCATTTGGCGCTCGAAGAAAAGCTCCATGTTCGCAGTGCCTTTTAGTTCCTCGAGCATGGCTTCATCGACCGGATTGCGCGTCTCTACCATTGCCGCGGCTATGATAGTAACAGTTCCTGCGCCTTCGAGATTGCGCGCGGAGCTGAAGATACGCTTGGCCTTGTTGAACGCACTCAAGTCAATGGTGTCGGAAGCGGCTTTACCGTTCGCCGCCTGAATCGCCGCATAGGCGCGTGCGAGACGGGTTATCGAATCAAGCAGTATCACAACGTTCTTGCCGCCCTCGGCTTTACGCCGCGCGATCTCGCATACCACTTCAACCATCTGCACATGCTTTTCGGCGGGTTCATCGAAAGTTGTCGAGAACACCTTGGCGGTGGTGCTCCGCGCCGTATCCGTTATCTTTTCAGGCCGTTCGCCGACCAGCAGCAGCGCGAGTTCTGTCTCGGGGTGGTTGTTGAGTATGGCATTCGCGATTTTTACTAGCAACATCGATCTACCTGTGCGTGCAGGCGCCGAGACGAGGCATCTCTGGCCGAAGCCTATTGGCGTGAACAGATCAACGATGCGTGTTGTGACGTCTCCGTCCTCCGTCTCAAGGTTTATTTTGATGCTCGGGAGCAGCGCTGGGAGTGAATCGAACGCCGGCATGCGGCGCGCCTCGTCGAAGCTCATCCCGTTCACGGACATCACTTCTGTGGCGGTGAACTCCCTGTCGCGGCGATCTCGCGTCGGAGGTCTTGTTTTTACAACGACGTAATCTCCCGGTCTTAGGTTGTATCTGCGTACAACCTGATGAGGCACCATGGTGTCCTCAGGGCATGATTTGAAGTTGCCAATTTCGTTGCGGAGCCAGCCTTGTCCAAGCTGGTTCAGCTCCAGATAACCTTCGCCGACCACCGCGCCACCAAGTGTGGCGTGGTTTCTCAAAAGCGCGAAAACCAGCTCGTGTTTGCCGATCGCGGGGAGCGTCTCCGTTATCTCCTGCGCTTCCGCCATTTCAAATAGTTCCGCTGTTTCGAGTGCCTGAAGCTTTACCACGTTTAGCGTTGGCAGATCCTCTCCGCCATTGTCGTCGATCTCGTTTCCTACGCGGGAGCGGTCGCGTTTACCGTTCATACGCTGTTTGCCACGTTCCTCATGGCGCTGCTTCCAGTAGTCCTTGCGGCTCAGCGGCTGTTCCAGCTCTTCGATGTCGATAAAACCGGAATTTGCCGGTCTGGCGTCCGATGAAGGCACTGCAATGTAGCTGTCCATCGCTCTGGCGTTGGTTTTCATCCGGCCGATGTCGGCAACCACTGCGCGTGCGGCCTCCCTGCGTGCCCGGATCTCTTCATCGGTTATTTCGACATCATCATCCTCGTCGATTATATCCTCTTCATCCTCGTTGTCGAAAGCTTCATCGACTTCATCAGCTTCATCGGAATTGCCGAATAGTGTATCTTCATCCGCTGGATGTACCTTAGAAGCCCGTCTGGGTTTGACATTTTCCTCCTCGTCGTCGTCGCCTCTGGGTACAATCCATTCGCTCGGCTGATTTCGCGGGACGCGCTCCACCGTTTTGGATTTTTTATCTTTTCCCACGGCCTTGACCGTTTTATTATCCTCGTCATCTTTCTCCGTCTTGCGTGGCCGTCCCCTGGAGCGTTTGACGGGTGTTTTGGATCCAGTTAATTCGTCCTCGTTTTCCATGTTGTTTTCTACAGTACCCATAGACATTTTATTTGTTCTCCAAATGTGTTAAAAGTTCCCGAGCGGTGGCTTCAAGTTCCGTCTCTGTGCCATCGTTGTTTATGACGATATCGGCCAGTGCGGCCTTTTGCGCGCTCGTCATCTGCGCTGAAATTCTTTTTTCCGCCTCATCCTTGGTCAGCCCTCTGGCGAGTAGCCGGCTCATCCTAACATCCTCCGGTGCCGTAACGCAGACAGTTACATCCCATTCGATATCCCATCCTTTCTCAAACAACAGCGGAATCTGTGCCACTTTTACCTCGGCACCCGATTTTTCTCTCCATTTGCTCAATTCTTCTTTTACCAACGGGTGTAGAAGATCCTCCAGCCGTTTTAGCGCCGACTCATCGCTGAACACCAGTGCCCCCAATGCGGCTCGATCTGTTGCACCGCTGGGTAGCAGGAACTCTGAGCCGAAAACAGACTCCACTGATTTCGCGCCCTTCATCCCCGGCTCGTGTAGTCCTTTCACGATGGCGTCAGTGTCAACAGTCTCTGCGCCCATACTGGAAAGGAATTTACAAAACAAACTCTTTCCGCAGGCTATTCCACCCGTTACGGCAATGCTCACCATAAAAACCCTTTTTAAAATGCCGTCCGGATCCTGATTGTCCTGATTGCCAAAAGGCAAGGCCACCTCCGGACTGCTAGAGAAAAGGGCAATTTATCATAACTAGACAGATTGCGCCACAATTATTTTTGCGGAAATTGCAAT
>CAYOPG010000074.1:0-10665 GCA_964405775.1 uncultured Lentisphaerales bacterium | reverse complement strand
TTCCAGGCTTGATAAGTGGATCCGCCTCCAACTCCGCGTCAGTGAGTATGTTGCCAATACGCACACGCGGCCCGAAGACGGGATGCAGGAACACCTTGGACCACCCGATTTCCCCAAGCCCGCAGGCGACAGCGGCTATGCGTACGTTTATGTTCACGTCGGGCACGGGCCGCCCCGGCACTGGATCCGGGTTTTCAGGGTACATTTCCGCTACGCCAGGATAAACCGGTACCGCCTCGAAACCATGCGCCTCAATGAAGCGGGAGAGCTCGTCGGTCACGATCGGACGAAACACCGTGTTGAGGCGGTTGTAGGAATAATACGTGTAGTTGTTCCAATGCGTGCCCTCGGTGACGCCGCGGTAGGCGCTGCGAGGTATGGGCATCACAATTGAGATGACCGACTTGCAATCCGGAAATATGTTGAGCGGATGCATCCGCTCAGGCGCTCCCGAAAATCGGCTGATAGGTGCCACGCCCACTATCTCGCCGCCCTCGCCGCAGCCACCAATTTTCTTCGCGAGATCCTTCAGCATCCTGGATGTTAGTTTTTTATTTTCAGACATGACTCGTCTCTCCTGCCGATTAATTTTTTGAAATTTTGTTGCCGAAAAAGTCGCGAGCCCAAGGCTCCGACTGTCTGAACGGGGTTGAGAATCTCTCCTCAGTGGCACCTCGTTTCTCAAGAGCGCATATACAGGCGCGCCCGCAGGCAGCCCCTACCCTCTCTACGGTCCTGAAGCGTCCATCGTTTGTCTGGATCGCCCCGTTTTTGCAGCGCAGGCAAAGGTTGTTGTCGCGCTCAGCCACCGGACGCTCTAAACTGGCGAATCCCGCGGGCTCAGTCTTGTGAGCATCCAAGGCGCCGAGCGGACATGCGACAGCGCACGCTCCGCAGTCGTCGCAAATGTGCGGCACGAACGGCGCGTCCGCCTCGACGTCCGCATCGGTCAAGAGCATCGCGAAACGCTGTCTAGGACCGAACTCGGGTGTCAGGAACAGCCCGTTCAGGCCAGTCTCACCCAGCCCGGCGGCCTGCGCCACGGTTCTGTACTTCAATATCACGTTCGGCGCAGGTTTGCCGGGAGCGACAGGGACGCCTATGGACTGGCCGTTCGGGCTGTCGTACGCGAAAAGCGGAACGGCCTCGAACCCACGTGCCTCCATCCAGATGGTGATGTCGTACGTGGTCTTGGCCAGAAAGTTGTCTTCAAGACCGTAGAAACCGAATGTCGGGAAGGAGTTGTCAAAATCCGTTCCTTGCTCGATTCCACGCAACGTTCCACGCAGTATTTTGCGGGCGATCACGATTACCGCCTTTGCCTGCGGAAATATTGACAAAGGATTCTCCTCAGCCGGCAGGTAGCGCAAAGATTCCGTCGAAGCAATCCCCACAATATCCGCCCCGAATTCGCGCGCGGCGTTTTTGATTTCTTTGGATGTCATTGTTACTTATCTCCTTTCGCAACGGTCGGGTGCAGCGAGACTCGCCCATTCAGGTCGCGCGTCCAGACCGAACGTTTCCTGAACGCTTCGTGGAACTTGTTGCCAATTTTGTCTTCAAGCGCCACCATGCAGGCGCGGCCGCAGGCGGCGGCGACTCTGTCGATGCGTTCATAAGCGAGCGCATCGCCATCGAACTTACCGTTCTGGCACACGCCGCATATCTGTGTGTTAAGTGAAAAAAGTCCTTCATCCGAGAACGTCAAGGCAGAGAGCGGACACGCTTTTAGGCAGGCGTCGCAGCCGTTGCAAAAATCGACGTCGTCAGGTTTGTCGCCTTCCAGAGCCAGGTCGGTAAGAACCAGCCCGAAGCGCTGACGATGACCGAACTCCCGTGTCAGGAAAAAGCCGCCCTTGCCCACGGATCCCAGCCCAGCCTCGCGCGCAAGCGCCTTGGTGTCTAGCCCCGCGCCACCGCCGAGTAGCGGCACAGCCTCGGCGCCGGCGTTCTCAAGAGCGTGGGCGACCTGATGTATTGTTCGGATAAGGAATGTCCTCTCGTTCCAATTCTTTCCATAATCATGGTAAGTGCTGCCGAAATTAGTTCCCTCCTCCACCCCGCGCAACGCGCCTCGCACGATGCTGCGCCCCAGAACTATAACCGATTGGCACATAGGTTGAATATTGCGAGGGTTCGCGCTTCCCTGCCATTTCTCCCAGCTCGGGGCGGGGGCAATCCCCACCAGTTCGGCGCCTGCCCGGCGCGCTGCTTCTTTAAGCGTCTTTGCATCCATGTTTTCCGAATCTCCTTAGTTGTAGGGTTCAATCTGAATAAGGGTGTCCCAATGAAAATGAAATCGCGTTTGCCGTACGCCGAACCGCATGCTCCAGCTCCGTCGACGGTTCGGAACCTCCCGGGAAAAAAACACCGATTGCACCCGCAAAAATCCCCTTTGCCCGAAAGAGCGGGGCACCGACCGCAAGTATCTCGTTCTCTCGGCGCACAGCAAAGCGATCTTTCCGGATGCGCGCGAATTCCCGCATCCATTTTTCCGGCGGATCTTCGGGATTTTCCGCCGCCACAGCGGCCTCCACAAGTTGCATTTCCTCGGGCGGGGCGAAGGCTGCGCAAATTTTTCCGCACGCACTGTGGCTCACTGAATGAACCTGGCCAACCACAAGCACTGGATCTCCCACGACTTCCTGCGGCCACACCACATCCACCACGATGGAGCGCGACTTGCATGGGGCGGAAAGGAAAACCGAAGCTTTTAGCTCTTCTGCCAACTGTGCGGCAAAGGGATGGCCGAGACGCCTCAAATCAAGCTTCTTGAGGCGCGCATGAGAAAGCTGCAGGAGCTTTAGGCTTACGCGATATTTTCGATCTTTTGGATTCTGTTCCAAATATCCGGTCTGCACAAGAGTCTTCAAAAGACGGCAAATGTTGCTTGAAGGCAGCCCCGCCATAGACGAAAGCTCTTTGACAGAGTACGCGCCGCCGTCCTCTGAAAGCATCTCCAGCAATTTAAAGCCGTTGGAAAGAGTCTTATTCACTATAGTACCCCAAAAACAAGCGCAACTATATTCTATTATGTGGAATAAGTCAAGTTCTAATTTCATAAATCGGGATACCTAACGAATAATTTGGCGTTAAACCGGAAACAAACGGTAAGATAACCCCTTAAGAACTGCTTGATAATTGACTTTATACTTCTTTCCTGCTATTTTCCCAGTCAAGAAAAACAACAAATCAACACGTTTCCACGCAATCAAGAATAAACGAAAGGCATCAGCACAATGCGCAGCTTCACCAACGAGGAATATCTGTTTGCAGCCAATATAATACGTGGCTTGTCAATGGACGGCGTCCAAAAAGCCAACTCCGGCCACCCCGGCCTGCCAATGGGCATGGCAGACGTAGCCTCCGTGCTCTGGCTAAAACACCTCAACACAACGTCCGCCAACCCCGAATGGCCTAACCGCGACAGATTCGTACTCTCGGGAGGCCACGGCTCGATGCTGCTGTATTCATTGCTGCACCTCTCGGGATTCTCTGTCTCAATCGACGACCTCGTGAAATTTCGGCAGTTAGGCTCCAAAACCGCCGGACACCCGGAGAAGGATCACGCAATCGGCATCGAAACAACAACCGGACCGCTCGGCCAGGGTCTCGCCAACGCCGTTGGAATGGCAATCGCGCAGAGAATGCTCGCCCAGCGTTTCAACACCGCCGACTGCGAACTGTTCAATAACTTCACTTATGTCTTCTGCGGCGACGGCGATATGATGGAAGGCATCAGCCACGAAGCCTGCTCCCTCGCCGGGCACCTTAAACTCGGCCGCCTGATCGTATTCTACGACTCGAACAAGATATCCATCGAAGGCTCCACCGATGTCACTTTCACGGAAGACGTGGGAGCCCGGTTCAAGGCGTACGGATGGAAGACTCTGACTATCGACGGGCACGACCCAGTAGCCATTGACAAAGCAATCCGCCGTGCCAAACGCAACGCGGACACCGCCCCCACCCTGATAATCTGCAAAACCACGATCGGCAAAGGCAGCCCCAACCGCGCCGGCTCCGCCAAAGCGCACGGAGAACCGCTCGGGGCAGACGAGGTCAAACTCACAAAAGAAGCGCTCGGTCTGCCAACCGACACAGACTTCTACGCCCCTGAAAAGGTGTATGAAATCTTCGAAAAGCGCCACAAGGCAACTCGCCGCCTCTCTACCGCATGGAAGCGCATACATAAAGAGAAGGTACTTTCCAACCCCGAGTCTGCGGCGAAGTGGAAAGCGTATTTCAGCGGCTCGCTACCAGAGGGGCTTGAGAACATCCTGCCCGCTTTTGAAAAAGAAGTCGCCACTCGCGCCGCTTCCGGCACGGTCATACAGGCTCTAAGCAAAAATATCCCCAACATCGTGGGCGGTTCTGCCGACCTTTCGCCCAGCACGAAAACGTGGATCGAAGGCTCTCCCGCGATCGCGACAAACGATTTCTCGGGCCGCAACTTCCAGTTCGGCGTGCGCGAACTGGCAATGGCCGCCATCCAAAACGGCTTGATCGCATACGGCGGCCTCCGCGTGTTCTCGTCGACTTTCTTCGTGTTCTCCGACTACATGCGCCCGTGCATGCGAGTTGCGGCGATTTCGAAAATACCCGCAATCTACGTCTTCACACACGACTCATTCTATGTGGGCGAAGATGGTCCGACGCACGAGCCCGTCGAGCACCTCGCGTCATTGCGCGCGATGCCGAACATGACGCTCATCCGCCCCGCGGATCCCACCGAGACTGGCGCCGCATGGCTCGCCGCCCTCCGTAACACCAACGGCCCGACCGCGATTATGCTGACACGCCAGAACCTGCCGATTATCGACCGCTCGAAATACCCCGCGGCATCGATGCTCGAAAAAGGCGCTTACACCATCATGCAAAGCGGAAACGGGACGCCGGATCTGATTATCATCGCCTCTGGCTCCGAGGTGTCGCTGGCAATGAAGGCCGCCGAACAACTTGCGGGTGTCAATGTCCGCGTGGTGAACATGCCCTCTTGGGAACTGTTCGAAAGGCAATCCAAGGCGTACCGCGACAGCGTGCTCGATCCGCGTTGCACAAGGCGCCTGGCCGTTGAGGCGGGCTCGTCGTTTGGCTGGGCTAAGTACGTCGGCGCACAAGGCGCCACGGTCTCTCTCGATACGTTCGGTGAATCCGGTTCATACAAAGACCTTGAAAAGCACTTCGGCTTCACGCCTGAAAACGTGGTGGCGGCCGCACGTTCATTGTTATGATCGAGATCCGACAGCTTTCTAAGACGTTCGCGAAGCACACGGCGCTGGACGAGTTTTCGTTCTCCGCCGGTCTAGGCGAACGCATAGCGCTGCTCGGAAGCAACGGTGCTGGCAAGACAACCCTGCTACGCATTCTGGCCACATATATACCCGCCGCATCAGGATTCGGCAAGATCGGCGGGTTTGATATTTTCGAAGAATCTCTCTCCATACGCGCCATAACGGGATACCTTCCTGAACATGTGCCCCTCTATAACGACATGAGGGTGGCGGAGTACCTCAAGTTCCGCGGAAGGCTGCACAACATGAAGCGGCCGCAAGTGCGCAAGCGCGTCCACGACGTCATCGCAGATTGCGACCTCTCTCAGTGGCGCACTTCCAAAATCGGATCGCTCTCACACGGCCTGCGCCACCGAGTTGGCCTTGCCGACGCCATGCTGCATGAACCAAAAGTGCTGCTCCTTGACGACCCGGCGTCAGGCTGCGACCCGTATCAGACAGAGAAGACCACCGCGTTTCTCGCCGACCCCAAACGCGGTGCCGAACGAACGCTCATCTTCACCTCTCATTCCCGCGAGACTGTGCTCAAAATAGCCACACGAGCCATTTTCATCGAGCGTGGTCGCATCATGGCCGACACCACCGATCTGGCGCGCCTGAAGGATCATTCGCTCGTCGACATGTTCGGAAAATGGAAAGAGGAATTCGAGTCCAGCAAGGAAACTACCGCAAAATGAGGGTAATACTGCTCATCTGCCGCAAAGATTGCCTCTCGCTCCTGCGCTCAACTCTATCCTGGAGCGCTTTCGCCGTCTATACAGCGGTAACCGGCCTGCTTTTCACCGCCATGTTGCGCAACGCCACCGGCACAACCGAGCATCTTCCGGCCATATTCTGCATGCAGCTCCTACTCGCGATATGCATACCGGCTTCGATGTTTACAATGAACCTTTTCGCGCATGAACGAGCCTCCGGCACCATAGAGACGCTCATGAGCGCACCAGTCACAGACGCACAGGTCGTTCTGGGAAAATTCCTCGCCGCCTTCATTATGACATGTCTCGCCATCGCGATAGCCTGCCTGGTGTTACCCGCATATCTGGCAATCGCCGCGCCGCCACCGCGCTACAGCACGCTCTCTCTGGCAACAGGCATTGCTTCCACCACCCTGTTCGCCGCCATGTGGTGTTCGCTCGGAACCCTCCTTTCTCTTCTTTCCCGCCACCAGGCACCGCCAGCTATAATTACATTGATCATATCTCTTGCATTCTCCGCCGCGTTCACCGGCAACATCCGCGGTCTTGATGGCGCAAGAACAGCGTTTCGCATCGATATCGCCGACTTCTCACGCGGCAACGCCGATTCACGCATCATCTTTTTTGCCGTCTCGACAACGCTGTTCCTGCTCTTCTGCGCCGTGCGCGTACTTGAATCGCGTCGCTGGGCATCCTCTAAATGAACAAAAAAAACTATCTCACAATCACTCTGGCAGTGCTGGCCGTCATAGCGTTCTTCGTTGTGCTGTTCGTTGAAAAAAGCCAGAAAGCAAATGCGTCTGATCCCGCCGCGACGGGAACGCCAACAGTAACATACCCCAGAATTGTCTCGCTCGTGCCGTCGGTCACTGAAACTCTTTTCATGCTCGGACTTGGAGAACATGTAATCGCGCGCTCCGACTACTGCGACTTCCCGGCAGAAGTCACAAACCGCCCCGCCATGGGTTCGCTAGGCAACGTCAGCGTGGAGGCGATCGCACGCATGAAACCGGATTGGGTGATTCTGTCTGAGGCGCAGGCGCAGTCCAAGCTCCACACAGCTTTCGCGAACCTCCGCATCAACCACCTCGGAGTACCGTCTGATTCGCTTGAGGACATCATGCAGAGCATCTGGGATCTGGGCGACAAGTTCGAAGCGCAGGACAACGCCACGGTCTGGCTGGAGCAGTTCGACAAAACAGTGGCCGCCGCGCGTGCCGCCGCGCCGGACAAGAAGCCGAGAGTACTGATCTGCGCCGGGCGCGATCCCGGCGACCTGCGCCGCGTATACATCTCCGGAAAGGGCAATTTCTACGAGGATATCATCAAAATCGCCGGTGGCGTAAACGCGTACGATGGACATCTTCCGTATCCCATGGTTTCGCTCGAAGGCATCGCGCAGATGAACCCCGACATCATAATCGATATAATCACCGGGCCGTCTGTAGACGCGGCGGTTGTCGGCGATGCGCTATACCAATGGAGCCGCCTGCCATCCATAAACGCTGTCGCCACTACAGACGTGCATGTTCTCACGGACCCCTGGGCAGTGCGCCCCGGTCCGCGTATAGGTTTGTTAATTGAGACTTTCTCGAGTTATGTGCAGGAATGGAGCAGAAAGGAATGATTGTAGATTTCCACACACACTGCTTCCCTGAGAAGCTCGCCGAGAGAGTCATTCCAATGCTCGCTGCGAACGGAAACATCGAGGCTTACCTAAACGGCACGGTGTCAGATCTACTCGCCTCCATGAACCGCAATGGAGTGGATTACTCGGTAATGCTCCAGATCGCGACTAAACCATCGCAGAACCACACGGTGAATTCATGGGCAATAGAACGCACTGAACCAGGCATCATCCCGTTCGGAAGCGTGCATCCCCTGGGCGAAGACTGGTCGGACGAACTCGATCGCCTTGCAGCCCTGGGCATCAAAGGCATCAAGCTGCACCCCGAATATCAGGGCCTATACGTGGACGACGACATCATGCTCCGGCTTTACGAAAAAGTCTCTTCCCTGGGCCTAATACTCTCGATCCATGCGGGAGCTGACGTCGGCGTGCCACCTCCTATCCACAGCACTCCGGAACACTTCTCGCACATCATAGACGCCCTGCCGCGTGGCAGAACAGTTCTCGCGCACATGGGAGGTTGGGAGTGCTGGGATGAAGTAGAGCGGATGCTCGTCGGCTCGCACCTGATCCTCGACACCTCTTTCAGTTATAACTACATGCCCCCCGGCCAGATGCTGGACATCATAAAAAACCACGGATACGAAAAAATCGTCATGGGCAGCGACTCTCCGTGGGATGGTCAGGACTCTGCCATCGCTACAGTCCGAGACCTTAAACTACCGGAAGAACAGGAAAAGGCGATCCTCGGGGGCAATGCGGCGCGTCTGCTGAACCTCCAGTAACAAATAGAAAGGAAACCATCATGCTAAAAACGGTCAACTTCTCCGAACTCTCAATCAGTCCGTTTACAGCGTTCGACAAACGCTGGATGGTACTTAGTGCTGGCGACTTTGCAAGAGGCGATTGGAACTGCATGACCATCTCCTGGGGCTTCATCGGCACCATGTGGAATAAACCCGCAGTCCAGATTGTGGTGCGCCCGCAACGCTACACGCGCGAGTTCCTCGACAAATACGATACCTTCACGCTTTGCTCTTTCCCGGAGAAATACCGTCCGGCGTTGCAAATACTTGGCAGCAAGAGCGGACGCGACTGCAATAAAGTGGCAGAGTCAGGACTCCGCCCCGCAGCCGCACCCACTGTCGCCGCGCCAATTTTCGAAGAGGCGGATTTCGTGCTTGAATGCCGTAAATTATTGCGTCAAACAACCTCCGCCGAATCACTGTTTGACACTTCCATCAACGCCATGTACCCGAAGAACGACTACCACATCTTCTACATAGGCGAGGTAGTCGAAATCCGGAAAGCAGAGTAAAACGCCTCGGCTAAAAAGCCCGCTGCAGCGCTATTGTGCAAATTGCGCGTCGAAGGCGATGTCGCTGCGTTCGAAATCGATTTTGCGGACAAATTCAGCCGCTTCTTTCGCGCCGTGGAAACGCTCCATCCGCGAGTCCTCCCATTCGACGGAAAGCGGGCCAGAATAGCCGATGTCGTTAAGCGCCACGATTATCCTTTCGAAGTCTATGTCGCCACGCCCCGGCGACCTGAAGTCCCAGAAACGGCGCGGATCCGCGAATTCCGTGTGGCCGCCGAATACCCCCACCGTGCCATCCCCCTTGTTCCACCATGCGTCCTTGACGTGTGCGTGGAAAATGCGGTCTGGGAATGTGTACAGGAACTTCACGTAATCCACGCCCTGATAGCCGAAGTGCGAGGGATCGTAGTTGAAACCGAAAGAGGGATGGTTGTCTAGAGCCTCAAGAGTGCGCTTGGCCGAAGCTATGTCGAACGCGATCTCCGTCGGGTGAACCTCAAGCGCGAACTTCACACCGTATTCCCCAAACACGTCCAGTATTGGAACCATTGTTTTGGCGAACTGCTTGTAACCCGCATCAATCATGCCGGGAAGCAATGGCGGGAATGAGTACAGCAGGTGCCAGATCGGGGAGCCGGTGAAGGAGGTGACGACCTTGACACCGAAGTTTGCTGCCGCTTTCGCGGCATCCTTCTGGTGCTTGGCAGCCCATTTGGCCATTGCCTTGTAGTCGCCTTTCAGATCGGCGGGGGCGAATGGTTCGTGACGCTCGTCAAGACGGTCGCAAGTCAACTGACCGGACATGTGGTTGGAGATCGCAAAGCATTCGAGCCCGTGGGATTCGAGGAAAGCACGCTTATCGTCGCAGTAGGCTTTGCTTTTGGCCGCCTTGTCGATATCAAAATGATCCCCCCAAGACGCGAGTTCGAGTCCGTCGTAGCCGATCGATTTCATTTTGGGAGCCAGTTCTGCTAGGGGAAGATCCGCCCATTGCCCTGTGAATATAGTAACTTTGCGTGCCATTTTTCTTGTCCCTGGAAATTGTTGACGCGTATCAACGCATGTGAAGTTTGTAATGCATGCATTATACATCACTGCCTGTGTTCCTGCAACCCGAGCGTTTTTTCTTGGACTTTCCCTTTTTTTCTTTTGGCGGAGGCTGGATCTCCCCGTCGAAATTGAAGCGCACTTGTTCTGGAGCGTCCGATTCCGAGAGCGGGGTCTGGTAGTCCCGGCGCCGCCCTCTGCGGAAAATTTTGCGGATGTGTTGTGGTCGTCACCGCACCGCGGCGCCCAAGCCCGCACGCGAAAACGCTTGCGCAAGCACAGGCAACAATGGTAGCATGTGCGGCACTTGATGGGGGTTCAGAGCCTCTGTTGGGGGCGACAAGGTTTCGACGGGACGGTTGAGGCTTCAGTTGCGCGCCGAGGACTCCGGTGTACTCGTCAATTTCCGGAAAAACCAAACCGCCAACTCTGAATTGGCTCTCGCGGCCTAAATAGGCCCGACGCTGAACCGCTGACGCCTGCTGGGCGGGGACGCGTCATTTAGCAGGCTGGCATTCGTCCGGGTGGCCGGGGCGCATGCGACACAACCGTGGCCGCTGGCGCAATCGGTCGCCTGCCCATGGGCAGTCGGTTGCGCGAGAACAAAATGTGGGACACGCGCGTAGATGCTGATGTTACTTCGTTTCGGACGGGGGTTCGACTCCCCCCGCCTCCACCATA
>CAYOPG010000073.1:0-11199 GCA_964405775.1 uncultured Lentisphaerales bacterium | reverse complement strand
GCGGCAACTGGGTGACGCTGCTCTGCCCCTCCGCCGTGCGGCAGAACGACAAGGTCTTCATAGTCGAGGACGCAGACTAGATCCGCGTGCTGTGTGTGCCGGGCGGGCCGATTTCCGGAAGGTGCTCCAGGTGCAGGAACGCCGTGGCCGTCCATGTCTGGTCTCGGCATGCCTTTCATTTCCTCTTTGCCTTGCGCATCTCCAGCGTTGTTTGATATTCAGATTGTTATGGCTCACACACGCACGCGTAGCGTGTGCCTGCCCGCCTCGCACGCCTTCGCCGTGCCGTCCGGCATCAGCACGTCGGCCACGCATCCTCTCGGCACGGTCACGTCGAGCGTGAACGCGCCCTTTGTGCGCGTCCATTTCGAGACATATCCCCTGTACGTGGCATTTACGCTGTCGAGCGCTGCTAAATTTTCCGGGCGTATACCGATGCGCCTCCACCCCGGATTCTCCGGCTGGTGCGTGAATCCGGCCGCGTAGCGGAACAGCCACGCGCTGACGTCGCCGAACATTATGTGGTTGCGGGAGTCCGCCCCCTCCCATGTCTCCCATAGCGACGTGGCGTTACGCCTGACGCAATGCGCCCAGCCGGGATACTCCTCTTGCGTGAAGAACTTCAGCGCGAGGTCGGCATGTCCGTGCTCCGCAAGGGCGCGCGGGACGTGCTTTGCGCCAAGAATGCCGAACTGCGCCTTGAAACCGCATTTTTCGGAAGCCGCGACGAGCTTCTTCACCACCGCCTTCTCCTCGCCGTCAGGGCAGATGCCGTAGTAGAGCGGCGTGCCGAGCGCCGTCAGCCCGCCATCAGCATAAACGCCCCCGCCGCTGTAGTATGTGCGGTTGAAGCTGTCCTTGATCCTCTGGGCGACATCCTCGTACCTCTTCGCGTCATCATCATGCCCAAGTATTGCGGCGATGCGCGCAAAGAGCGCCACGAGCGCACAGTATGTGGAGGTCGTGGAGAAATACGTGTCCACCATCTTCATGCCGACGGGCGGGCACCAGTCGCCGAGACCGTACATGATGATGTCGTCCCCGGGGTCGCACATGGTTCTGCAGAACTCCAGATAGAGCTTCATCGCATCATAGTTGCGGCGCAGCGCGGTGTCGTCACCCGTATAAAGATACACGTTGTACGGCACGACGAACAGCGCACCGTCCCAGTTCGGGCCGTTGCCCCAGTTGTATCCCCAGCCCGCCGCCGGGGCGATGCCTGGAAGTGCGCCGTTGGGGCGCTGGCAGTCGCGCAGCGAGTCAATCCACTCAACATAATTCCCGCCGGGGTTGAAGTTGTATAGCCCCGTCTCGCATGCGAGCTGCGCATCGCCGGTCCAGCCGTTTTTCTCGCGGTGCGGGCAGTCGGTCGGGATGCCCACGAAGTTGGCGAGGTACGAAACTCTCGTCAGCTCCTGCAGCCTGTTGAGCATAGGCGACGAAGACTCGAACGACCCAACCGTGTCGAAATCCGTGTTGATCTGGCGCACCTCGAGCTTCTTTAGCGTCGCCTCGCCGTGTATGCGCACGCGGACGTACTGGAAGCCGTGGTACGTGAAGCGCGATTCCCATGCCTCGTCGGACCCGTCGCCGCGCACGGTGTATTCCTCGTGCTGGAAGATCGGGTCCTTCACCAGAAAATCCTGCTGGTACTTTGAGAGCTGCCCGTCGTCCGTTATGCGCTCCGAATAATCGAGCTCGATCTTCACCCCGGGCGTATTGGATGTCACCGTTATGCGGCAACGACCCGAGATGTTTGTACCGATATCGTACACTCCAAATGGCGTAGGCTTTGACGCCACGCGAAACGTCTTTACGACGCGGCACGGCGCTGCCTTCTCTTCCTCCATCATCCCGCCAGGGGATGCGTAGAGGCCGACATTGCGCCAGCGCGCATCTGGCTTGAAGCCGACCGTCGCCCAGCCGTCGAACTCCTTGCGCGCATCGTAGTTCTCCCCATTGCGGAACTGCATGAATGTGATGGGCCCGTCGACCGACCCGAACCACGAGCGGTCGCTCGCAAGCAGCAGCACGCCATCCGCATCCCGCACCTCCATGATCATCTTCGGCCAGTGGCGCCACGACGCATTCTCGAAGTTCCAGACATCCTTGGCAACGTGGTAGTACCACCCCGCGCCGAGCACCACACCAACAGCGTTCTCGCCCTCCACCAGGTGCTTCGAAATATCCAGCACTGTGTAGCGCACCCTGCGGTCATACACGGTGACCGTCGGCGCCAGCTCGCGCGTACCGACCTTGCTGCCGTTGACGTACAGCTCGTAATACCCCAGACCGCAGATCGCCGCCTTCACACCCTTAGAGCCGGCGCACTTGAACGTTGTGAAGAAATACGGAGCCGCCAGGCTCTTGTCCATGCTTATCCAGCGCGATTCGCCACCCTCAAAAAACTTCATGTCGAACTCCCTTGTGTTTTATGCCCGTCACACCGCCCTGCACGCGCCCGACTCCATGACGCACCATGCGGTGGAGCGGCGCAACCGAATGCAATGCAGGACGGTAAGTCTACCCTAAAAATCCTCCAGCAAGTCAAACCCAATGGGGAAAGCGGAAAAACGCAAAAACGGCTGGGAAACCGACCGATCATCGCATATAATGCGTGCATAGCAAATACAACCACTACACTACGGAGCACACATGGGCCACAACAACGTCATCTGCACAACGAACAACGTCTACTACCTCGACATCAGGAAAGCCATGATGAAAGGCGCGCGCACCGAAGAAGAGGTGAAGGCGCTCACAGGCATCTGCGGCGAATGCGCCGGATGCAGGGAGAATCTTGAAGGGATCCTGACATCCGTCTGTGGCTGCGCGGGAGCTTCCCTCAAGGCGGTCATCGACGCCATAAAGGCCGGTGCTGACACAGTTGAGAAAGTCGGCGAGGCCACAGGAGCCGGAACCGACTGCGGCAAGTGCAAGGGCCTCATCCAAAACATAATCGACCTCGGCCGGTAACGGCGCGGGAATGCTCAATCTGCAGACGGGCCAGGCTGAATGGGGAGGTTCATCATCGCTATGAAGCTGTTCGGATGCTCGTCAACCGTTACGTAAGGGGCGGCTTTCCCATCCCGGCGAAACTGAATCCTGCGCGTGAACGGCGGCTTGAGCGCAGGGTAACGGAATGAATGTGGATTCCGCGCAAGCCTCCGCAGGGCATCTTCCGCCGCTGCGCAGATAAGGGAGCGGACGAGCACTGGAGATTTGTGGATTGCCGACAGCTTGGCTCTGCGGTACGCCTCGTAATCTAGCGCCGAAAGCCCGTCTGGCAGGAGGCCGCGCTTTCCTGACACCGTGACTACGCCCGGCGTCAGTGCCTCTGCCTCGTCGCATAGCGCCTGCTCCCCGCACGCAAGTATTGTCGGCACGCCCAGCTCCATTGCACATAGCGCCAACTGACCGTATTCCCCGATGGAAACGCCGTTGACTGTGAGATCAATGTACTGGAAGCTCTGTGTGTGCGTGAGATGCGAGAACGGAGTGCCCGCTTTGGCATGCTGCCCTACGAACGCCAGAGCATCGAATGTGCCGTCCAGCCCCCACGGCCAGATTTCCTCATTTCTTCCGCGCGACAGCAGCGCCCTCTCGTCCAGAGCCTCTGGGTCTATGCCGCCTGCGCCATGCCCGTCCACCACGACAATCTCCTCCGCGCCTGCTGATGCGAACCCGCGTATTGCAGCATTCACCTCTTCAGTCAGCAGACGCATCCCCTTGGTGTAGAACTGACCGCAGGGCCGCACCCAGTCGTCGGAGTTGAGTATCCCGGCAACGCCCTCCATGTCCGTCATTATCATTATCTTCATTTATCCGCGTCAGCTCCCTCTTACGCATTTACCCGTGCGCGTGGCCTACTATCTTACGACGATTACCGTCTGCATCGGCGGCGGCGGGATGTATTCGAACGCGCCGATGTCGGGCATACCCGTCTCGTACTCGCGTGTGAAGCCTTCGCCGCGCTGGTCAAAGGCGAGCGAGAGAGGATTCGAGCCCATGTCAATGGCTGGGCTCCTCCTGCGCAGCGCCATCGTCAGCAACTGCGAGTCGCCGTAGAGTGTCGGACCTCCGTTGTACGCCAGCGGCTCAAGCTTCGGATCGATGCCGTTGACAGTCCCTTCGGAGGACTCGCCCACCGTGTACCCGCTTGCAGGCTCGCCAACGATACAATACACAACATTTGAAAATCCTCCATGAAGGTCGTTGGGAACTGTCCCTTCCATGTTTGCCCAAAGAATGGAGCTGGAGATTGAGTTTAGCGAAGTAAGGGCGTTATTGCGCTGTAGAGCAATAGCCCCTTTGCCGAAATTCCCCACAAATGTTGAGTTGTGCACCTGTAGTGCCGGCTGCGATGGTGATTGTTCCCACCCCGCAATGGCGCCACCGGCATTTACAGCCGTATTACCAACGAAAGTGGAGTTTGCAAACAAACTGGCTAGGTTGTCGTTGCACGCCCACACTATCACCGCACCACCACCGGTGGTTCCAGTTGAGCTGTTCGTTATGAAAGTGCAGTCGTATATCTGCCCTGGATAACGCAACTTTATCGCGCCGCCATCGAAGCCTATGTTACCCTCGAACTGGCTTGAGTAGCAGTACAAACTGGGCGGAGGTGCCATGGTGTAGGTTCCGATGGCTCCTCCGCCAAACCTGGAACTCACATTGGACTTGAAAACACAATTGCTTACAACTGAGTTGCTTGAGGAACACAAGCTTATTGCGCCACCGTATCCTTCGGAAATGTAGGCGGAAGCGTAAGTCCCGGTTGTGTAGTTTCCGCTGAAGTCGCATCCGATCACGTTGGGCTGTGCATATTCAAAGAAGTGTATTGCCCCACCAGCAATGACAGCCGAGTTGTTCAGGAACTTGCTGTCCTTGTAAATCTGGGTGCCAGCTATAGTATATATCGCACCTCCAAATCGAGCTGAGAAGTTGGTAACCAACGTGCAGTTTTCCAGAAACGCATCGTCATTGAACCACAACGCCCCGCCCACACCACCGGATCCATTCGCATAGTTTCCCGCAAAACTGCAACCTTTGAACAGCGTCTTGGCACTGTCGGCGGCTAGGGCCTTCCTTGCGAACACCGCACTACCGTAACCGTTGCCGGAGGTGTTTCCGTTGACCTCGAACACGCAGTTTGTAAAGGCTGCGACAGTTTTTCCGATGGAAACTCCGGCGCCACTCTGCCAGTTCTCCGCGCTCGTTGTCATATTCCCACGGAACAATGTGTTCAATATGATCCATCTGCCGGTGTTGTTGCCCGCAATTGACGCTCCGCCTCCTCCGTACCTGCACTGGTTGCGCAGGAATGTACAGCCTTCCAGCACGAAGAAGAGATCCTTCGCGGCAACACCCTGCAGACCGCCTCCGCCATCAGTGGTCACGTTGTCGGCAAATGTTGCGTCTTGAATGAAACCCTTGGCGTTCTCAAGGTACAAGCCGCCTCCCGCCGAGGATGTGTTATTTGAGATTACGGTTCCCCCGGACATCTCCAACCATGAGGCGGCCCAGTGATATATACGAATTCCACCGCCTTTGCCTCCTGCCGTGTTGCCACCGTACAAACCGCCCACTATGGCCACCAGGTGCCCTTCCTTGCTGTATAAGCCACCCCCTTCGGCTATGGCGATGTTGCCAGTCATCCGGCAGTTGGAAAGCGTCATCTTCCTTACGTTGTATACAGCGCCACCGTTAGCCGCGGAACATCCTGTGAACACGCAGTTGGTGATGCCTACGTCAAGAGCGGTATCGACAAGTATCGCGCCGCCGTTCTCGCCCGACGCGACGCCGTCGGTGAAGGCAAGGCCGGTAAGCGCAACGACTGCGCTAGAGTTGTTGATGCGGAATATGCGGCTCTGGGCGTTGCCGTTGAGCGTGACCGCTCCTGCTCCCTCGATGGAGAGGGCCTTTGCGATCGTGATCTGAGTTCCGCCAAGCGTGATTGAGTTCACGCCCGGCGCGAACACAACCCTGTCGCCAGCAACAGATGCCGTCTCGACTATGTAGCGCAGAGTTCCGGAGCCGCCATCGTCGGCGGCGGATGTGACGGTGTGCACGGCAGCTACAACCGGCCGCGCCATCAGAACCGTCAAACCAATCACTATGTACATCATCTTTGTTTTCATACGAACTCCATGTAACGTTTGTGTTGTTTTGGTTTTATTGTTTTTGCAGGTCATTCGACCAGCGTGAGAACGCCGAATCCGGCCGGTCCCCATGATGGTGGCAGACCGCCACCCCAGGTCATCGTTGCGGGTGCCCCTGCCCCGTCGCTATCGCGCAGCTGCAGGGAAAGCCCAGCCTTGACGCCAACAGACGGAGTCAAGCCGCCCGTCTCCGACCAGGGAATGCGCATCTCATAAACCGTGATGTCGCCTTCACGCTTGATCGAAATTTCATAAAGTGATGAATCCTTGGCGAGTTGACCGGACGAGATACCACCGCTGTAGGCAGGTGAACGGTAGAGCGTATGCACGCCGCTGCCGCCGCCGGGAACGGCAGACCCGATGTACCACGCGAATGCGCGTGCGTCAGTTCCCTCTACGCGGTTGGCCGGATGGAGCGCAAGCACAATGCTGTCGCCCTTCACCGTGTCCTCACCCGTAGTGGTTGCGGAATGCTTGTCGTCACGCACCTTCGCCGCGAAATACAGCGCCTGATCATCCCACATGATCTTTGCCACGCCAGAGAGGTTCTGCGGAGTCCACTTGTATGTGGCTGGCGCGGAAAGCTGGTTGTCGCAAAGCAGCGGGATCGGATCGTCAGCCATGTCCCAGTCGTCGAGCTTGCCGTCGACAGTCACCGGTGCCTTTGCCTTCGTCGCCTCTGCGGCAAAGTCCGTGCCCTCGTAAAGCGTTACGCGCACGTTGTCGTACATAGCCCAGCCCTTGCCCTTCGTCACGGGCGTCAGCCCCATCGTCGTGGCTCCCGCAGTAGTTTCGCGCACATGCGTCATAAGGCGCCAGAACGGCGTATTGAAGCCTGCGTCGAAGACGGACGGGATGTAGAACGTCTGTCCGTCGACCGACAGGTTGCTGCCCGCCTGCATGTCGTTGTTCCACACCCACGTGGTATACAAATACTTGCTGCCCGGCGCGGGGAGCGTCACATTCTGGTTCATGTGCTGGTACCCCTCGCTCTTTGCGCCGGAGAAACGAGCCGCAGAGCCTTCGAATCCCGGTCCTTTGTCGAGCGTAGAAAGATTGAACACCTCCGCATTGCCACTCCAAGATGCGGGTGCGTTGCCGTCCGCCTGCTCCATTGCGCCGTTGTTGAGCAGATTGCCGAGCTGGGATGGATCTATGACCAGCAGACGGAACGGCTTGTCGACGGAAACTGCGGTCGGTGCTGTCCACGCAAGGCGGACATTGCCTTCAACCGAACCTGTGGGCACGGCGGATGCCGCAACCGGGACGTTGATGAAGCTAGTTTCGCCAGGTTTTAGCGCAAACTCAATCGGCTCGAATTCACCGCCGGACTTGAGGCTGATGTAGAGTTTACCCTCCACGCCTGCTTGAGCGGATTGAACACACGCAGCGGTATCGAAGCATTGTCGGCGCCCTTTACGACAGTCAGCGACGGAGTCGGCGCAGGCGCACCTGTGCCAACGATCAATGATGCCTGAGCGGCAAGAGTCGCAAGATCGAACCCGTCCAGAAACACCGGCATCACGCCGACATCCACCGTCAAGTTGCCTTGCGATGTCGCAATCTTTCGGGCATTGCCCTGATGGTCTGTGAGCTCTATTTCAGCCGCTCCAGCCGGGATTGTGATTTTGACGGTCTG
Source organism: uncultured Lentisphaerales bacterium (assembly GCA_964405775.1). GTDB lineage: Bacteria > Verrucomicrobiota > Kiritimatiellia > RFP12 > UBA3636 > JAAZFF01. Next base: position 3,399 of record CAYOPG010000073.1, on the reverse strand, counting down.
GGTGGCCGTATCTGAAACGGTTCCGGCAACCGCAACACCCTTACCGTTGAGATCGAATATGTGTAACACGGCATCCTGTCCGATGTAGGAAGTTCCTATCGGTTTAGCGCACCCAATTTTGGAGGCCATTACTGCAAGCGTGGCCGCTACGGGACGCGGCGTAGTAGGATCGTAAAAGTACGTCCAGTTACCCGTCGACCCGACATGCCCTCCGAAATACGTAATGCCTTTCGCCCCTGCCGCGAGTTCGCCAGGCCACTGGCGCATCACCCATTTTGACTGGGACACGCTCGTCATCAAACTTTCTTTTCCGGGCATCCCCCAAGTGGAGATACCGTGCGCGGACTCGTTGTCCCAAACCTCAACTTTTCCCTGAAGGCCGTATCTGGCCACATCCTGCAGGGCATCACGGATTCCGCTCCCGCTGCCATAGTGAATCGGCAGGATGTCGATGTAATTGCCGACGCCGTTCTTCAGGAGATCGGTGCAGAAGTTGCGCGGCCAAAGCCCACCCGCAATCTGCACTTTGAGTTCCGGTGCAAACTGCCGGACTGCCTCTGTGCCAATTCCGCAGAACTCCGTGTAGTCTGCTACGGGATTGGGGGTGAATTCCCCTGGAACGATTTCGTTCTGCCACTCAATTCCCCAGAGTTGGCCGCGATAGCGTTTCACGAAATTCTCCGCTGTATTCTTCCATGCGGCTCGATCAAACGGCGCCGTACCAAAACCAACGGAATGCACCTCTAGAGGCATCGCCCACGCTGGCGGTGAATAAACGCACACCCAGGTTTTCAGACCGGCATCCTTACGCGCCTTTACGGCCTTGTCGACTTCCGAAAAATCCCACATATTCTGCTTTGGCTCGATTGTTTTCCACTCCCAGAAGAGACGGTTGTACGTCATGCCCATCTTGCGGGCAACTCGCGCCAGACCTGGATTTCTAACGATCGTGATGCCAAACGGAGTGTCTGCATTTTCTCCGATGCCCGCCTTTTCTTGCCTCGGCCATATCTGGGATTGTTCCAAAAAATGCATCTCGTGTATAGCCGTCGAGTGTCGCCAGCACCAGCATCACACCGCGCTCTTTAATCTCGGGAAGCTCCACCTTTGTCTTTGTCCCCTGCTCCCCGATCATAACCTTCTGCTTGAATTCCTTTATGGTATCTCCATAGACGTTAATGATCCGGAAATCCATATCGAAAAAGAAACCAGTCTCCAGTTCTTCTCCCCATACGATATCTATACTTGGCTTTTCATTGTAAGTGAACAAACCGCCTTCGCTCACAACTTTCAGGTCAAATTTGTCGACAAAACGCTCTACGGTGGGTCCTCCCATGCGCACGTGCCACGGCCAGCCCTTGCCGTCGCCTCCGATAAAAGTAGCCATCCACGTAACTTCATTGTAGCGGTGGGTTCCCGTAAGTTTTTGTTTGTACTCCACTTTCCCACTGCCGGGGGCTATTGGTTCAACTGAGGTGCGAAGACCGGGCTCACCAATATGGAAACGGTTCTTCGTATAAACTCCGTCAGGATTATCGATCCACGGACCAAGCGGCATAAGCTGCACCTTCGTTCCGTCCGCCCAGTTGTCGGAAGGATCCAGATAGTACTCGACCGTTATCACGAACTCCTCGCCTACGACTATAGGCTTAGTAGGCGTCGCAATTTTTAGCCAGCTTTTCTTGAGGGTTGCGGATTCCGGCCTCTTAACGCGTTCCTCTTCCGCTTTTGCTGCTGCGATAACCGCGGGATCAAGAAAAATCTCGATGGGCTCTCCAGTTGTTTCCTTTGTCTTGTTTTTATAATCTCCGTCCGTTGCGAGATATACAAGTGCAGATACCGAGCCCATGTCTTCCTTCAACGCCGGGGAATGGTTAAATGTGTACGTCTTGCCGTCACCGGAATTCTCCGGCGGTTTCCAGCTTAGCGTGCCGCCCCAGCCACCGTCCTTTTTCATCCAGTGAAGATGGTTTGAAATCTTGGCACCAGCGGCTGTCGCTCCTTCCTTTAGCGTCACCTTAACTACAATCGGCTTGCCCCATTCGGCGCGCGCAGGAGTCTCGACTGTGCACCAATCGGTTTCCTTTACTGCCGCCTGAACACTCGGCAAATATGACAAAGAGACAAACCAAGCCGCCGCAAAGGCAATCAGGTGTCCGGCCCATTTCATATTGAATTTCAATTTTCACATGTTGCTCATGTTTTATCTCCTGATGTGTTATCTTCTATCTCAAGTATACTTTATTAAGAATTCTTCGCCGCAGTTGACTCACGCACGGCGACGACTGGTGGAACTGTAAGATGTCGAGCGGGTTTACCCGACGCAACTTCGCCCAAAAGTCGAACAGCCATTGACGCGCGTTTCCTGTCCTGGCCTGACACAGAACTTAAGGGTACGGGGAAATGCGGACAAAACGGCGAGTCATTCACGCCAATCAACCGAACATTCTCCGGCACGCTCAAGCCTGCTTCTGTAAGCGCTTTGTAAGTCGCTGCCGCCTGTCGGTCAGACTCGGCAACTATTCCGTCGAAATCGACTTCTGCATTTATCATTTTTTTCAAAAGTGCCGGGATGTTAACGACGCCGTACGTCCGTTGCATACAGACCAGCTCATCCCTGAATGGCAGACCAGCATCTTCGAGTGCCTTTTTATAGCCCCGAAAACGCAAAACACCCTCTGGAACCGAAGCGCGGATGAAAGCCGGCCTCCTGCACCCCATCTCGATCAAGTGTTGTGTAGCCACCCGGCCAACCTCGGATTGGTCAATCCCCACATTGGGTATTTCATCCGAAACAGGAAGGCTGAACATTGTCGCCACAGGCACATTTCTGGCTAGAACTTCCTCAAGTTTCGGCCTGATATCGAAAAACCTTCCTCCCCCAACCACAATGCCGTCAACTATATTCTTGTGCGAAGCTGCAAGGCACTGTTCAAAATCTCGCTCATCATGGAAAAACTGCACCATCATCCGAAGATGGTGCTTGGACAGCTCAGACGCCACTCCGGCTATGAAAGCCTCCACAAGCCCGCTCTCTTGTTCCGCATGACCTGCAAAAAACACTCCGATGACGTTCTGGCGACCGCTAACAAGAGCCTTTGCTGATGAATTCGGAATGTATCCGAGTTCTCTGGCGGTATCCCTAATTTTTTTAGCAAGTTCAGGACGCACTGAGCTTTTGCCCATGCGGCTGTTCAACACTTTAGAGACTAGCGATATCGAAACGCCAACGTCTCGTGCAATATCTGCCATACTACTCATCTGGGAAACTCACTATTAAGTTCGTTGCCGCGTATGACACCAACTCATAAACCCCTTGTCAAGCGTTTGACAAAACTTTCTTTAAAAAACCTTTAAAAAAATATCGTGGAAGCCTATAAGTCTTTCCTGCTTCCTTTG
>CAYOPG010000072.1:0-11492 GCA_964405775.1 uncultured Lentisphaerales bacterium | reverse complement strand
TGAAATACTAAGGTTCATCTGATAGAATCACGAGGTGTCAGCATGCCGTGGGTTCAAGCTAGGTGGCTGAATTAAAATCAAGCCTATGGGATGCTAGTGAATTCAAATAAGGAGAAATCAATGAAACACAGCAAAGGACATATGCTGCTTTATGTCGGCATTGCGGCGTTCATGACAATTAATTCGGCGCGGGCGGCAAGATGGTGGACGCATCCGGAGGAAAAAGCGCGCATCCCGCATCCCGATGGCGCTATGTTTGACGGGCCACATTACTGGAATATGGATGCGAGTGGCTCATTGATATTTGTAACCACTGGGTATGACCAGAAGACATCAGAGTTTGGTTATTTGTACAGTGTAGAAGACTTGGTGGGGGCAGAAGGGCTCACAACGAACATTCTGCCTATAGCACACGGGCAGAACGCCGACCTGGGGCCATACAGCTATGGACTTAGGGGAGGCGCAATCTCGTTGGATCTGGGTGTCGTAATTAGCGGCAATGCGTACGAAGGCAATAACAACCAATTTTGGGGACATGCCGTTCTGCCTGCGACTGGCGCAGCATGGAACAGAACAGACACCAACTTTCCGCAGAACGTGTTCGCGGTATCGAATGATGTGTCCGTCCACGTTGTTTGGGATTCAGCTGATTTCAGCCACGACAGCAAGTACCTGTATTCCAACGACTATATGTGGGATATAATACCGGGCGAAACTGAGCGCATCTGGAAGTGGAACGTGGGTGATTTGTCAGTAGACGGCCTCGGACTGACATCAAACGCAGTATACAGCACCTCTGTCGAGGGTATCTGGTCCGTCAACGTCTATAACATAAACGGGCGGGATCTCATATATTACGGAGGCATAGAGTTCGCGGGGGCTGAGACCAACATAATAGTGTGCGTATTCGACACCGTTGACGAGATTGAAACCGTCCTTCTCCGGTTCCCAAATACGGCGGAAACAAACCCGTTATACGGCAAAGGGTACTATTTTGAAGTGCTCCAGAACGTAAAGGTCAGCGGTGTCGGGACAGATCGAATGCATCTTTACATTACTTATGACGACGGTACCATTATGATTTACGGTCTAAAGCCCGGTGGTAAGGTCATTGGGCCTAAACTGAGACATTTCACTGCGCAAGATATATGCGACATCCTAGGTGTTGCATCTCTTGGCAACTGTCGCGTCTTCGAAGTTACGAACGATGAGAGGTTTGCCATATTCGCTTCCCACAATCAAAATCGCATCCATATCATACATTCACACCCGGTAGAGACAATGCTTTTGCTTCGCTGATACCGCGCTGATACCGCGCGGGTTTGATTCCTTTGTTGACACCTCTGGGTGAGGTCCTTTCAAGTAAGTGTATAAAACAAGTGTTCTTTAGTATGCACTGGGATTAACATTGTCAACCTCGGCGCATGGACGACCAAGTCAATCCTCCAACGCGGATGTGTCATTGGCACAGGAGTTGCTAACACGATCAACCAACAACCTAAATTATAGGCAGACAATCTCAAAAACGACATGAACACCACAAAAGGAGATGAACAGGTGAATACAAAAACACACAACATGCATACAAATGCACGCGCTTTTCATTTGAAACGCACACTGGCAGCATGTTTGCTAGCGGGGCTTGTGACCGCGGTAAACGCGAGTGGGCAAGCAGCGTCCGGGCTCACAGGCGCCATCAGCATTAAATCTCAGGAAGGCGTCGTTGACGTGCCCATAAAAGAGGTTAAATACGAAGTTAAATGGATGGCCGAGCCGATTCGAGTTGATGGAGACAAGTCCGATTGGGTCAAGAGCGGAGCGAAGCCTGTGCGGCTGGCGGGCGAAGGTTATGCCTCGTGGTTCTTCGGCGATTATGGTGGAGAGAAGGACTTTGCCTCGGAGGTGTGGCTGGGTCGTGACTATGACAACTTCTACATTGGTGTAGAGATGTGGGACGACAAAGCTCCGGCTCCTGCGCGCATAGATGTAGCATTCACCCACGCCGACGTGCCGTTGATCGTAGGGTGGCAGGACGTAGGCATGCGAATCAAGCCCGACGATCTGTTCATGGGTTTTGTTATAGCACCCGACGGGAAAGTCGGCGTGCACATGACCCATCTCCAGAAGCGAATGGATTACAAGGTGGTTCAGGACTCATACGGCAGCGAAGAAGAGCGCCGTGCCGTAACGGAACAACATGGTCCGCGCGATCTCTCCTCGTTCAAGATATTCGCGTACTCGGCACGCGAAGCGAAAGACGATGGATCTTCGAGGACTTTTGTTGAAATTGCAATCCCCTGGAAGTCGTTGCTCCCACACGATCCCGTGAAGGGCGATCCCATAAAGATGAACATCGGAATGCACGATGTCGATGGTGATGGTACGAACGCCGCCCGCGGTTCTCTTGCGTGGTTGCCCGGACTCATCGGTACATACAGCGGTGCGCACTTCCCGACGCTCGTCTTCGAAGAGCCGAAAGGCCGCAGGGGTGTCGATGTCTTTGCCCAGACCGGCAGCTATCACTACCTAAACAAGGAAATCGGAGCCACGGTCTCGATGCGTAATCAGGGAGCGGCGGGCAAGGCTAAGCTCCAGATTCTCGAAGCTCCGGGCAATGGCGAACCCCTGGCCGAAAAAGACATCGATCTCCCTGCAGGTTATAGTCAGACCGGGATTGCCGTTCATTCAGAAAAGGTCGGCAAGCCGCTTGTTTCGCTTGTTGGGCGCCTCGTGCCGGAGGGCGGCGAGACCGTGACTTTCCCGATTTTCGTCCCGAGAGCGGACAACACCATAACCATTCAGCCTGTTGAGGAAATCTCCGCTACGATAAAAAAGCTTGAGAAAAACCTCACCTCGTTCTCAAACCTCTACGCCCGAGTGGAGGCCGCGGGACTCGACACCGTGTATCCCAAGGCATACTTGACTATGCTTGAGATGTTCCTCGGTACCACCCGTAGCCACTTCGGTTCGGGTCTCTCGGATCGAGTGCTCGATAACACCGCTCATCTCGAAGAAGTATACGCGCGTGGGGCGGCGTACATGAATGCGATACTAAAAGATCCGTCCAAGCAATTGACAGTTCCCTCGTTCAATCCAGAGAAGCTCAAGATCAAGGACGGGTATTGGTATGACGGCAAACGCCCCGTGTTCCTCTGGGGGCCGTGCACGTTCTGGTTTATGGAGAGTGACACCCCGGATGTTGTTGCACTTGGAAACAACTCCGTATGCCCCGAGGTGCCTAGAGACGAGAAGCAGCGCGACAAAGCCATCGCCCACATGGAGTACTGGCGTACAAATGGCGTTCATGTCAACGTCAACATATCTGGCCCTCGGGATCTTTCTTTTACCGGAGCCGATGTTCGCGCATCCAAGCTCCTTCAGGAACACCCGGAGATGAAGAACAACGATGGAAACAACTTCCTGTCGTTTGTTGTGCAGCACCCGCTGGTGGCCGGATTGGTCGATAAAGCATACAAAGAGCAAGTAGATTTCTGGAAGAAATTCCCGGGTGTCAACAGCTACTGGCTGTGGAACGAACCTTGGTATACCAACTACAGCGAGATGACCCGTGTTGACTTCGCGAACGCGATGAAAAAGAAGTACAAAAACATCGAAAAACTGAATCAGCGCTGGAAGACAAACTACAAAGCGTTCGAGGACATACAGCTCCAGACATGGCCGGACCATGCGAACTACGCTCCGTGGTACGACTTCCAGATGTTCCGTGACGACATCCTCGTCGACTTCTTCTCGATGCTCCACAAAACCGCTAAGAAATACAACCGGAGAATGCCAGCACACACCAAGTTCATGGCGGCGTCGTTGCATTCGTTCAACATGGAGCGCCTCCAGAACATCTATGATATAGCCGGACACGACGGCAGCGCGGGTGACCGCGACATAGCCTTCCTGGATTTCTGCCGCTCGCTCTATCCGGAGAAGCCGCTCTCGAATACGGAAGTTCACATAGGGTACGGCGGGAAAGCTGTCGTCGACCATCAGGTCTGGCGTCTCGCTCTCCATGGTCTTGCAAACGGCAACTGGTGGTGCTGGACGTCAAACTTCAACTTTTCTGACTCCATCGGCAATGCTCAGTCCATGGACGCACTTACGTTCTCCGGGCTGGATATCCAGCGACTGATGGTGCCGCACATGCACTCGCTCGTCATGAGGGACAAGCCGATAGCAACGCTCTTCCCAGATGTGGTCGAACGCCGTAGCGACATAAGCATGGTTCGCCTGCGCTCAGAGATTGCAGGTCCTCATTTCATGCTTGGTCTCCAGCCGTTCTATGCAACCGAGTCCCGCATAAGCAAGGGTGAACTCAAGAACCACAAAATACTGCTCGCAGGCGAAAGCAACTACCTCAAGGATTCGACATATGCTGCAATCCTAAAGTGGGTCAAGGGCGGCGGCATGCTGATCACGACGAAGGGCGGCTTCGCCACGAACGAATACGGCGATAAACGCGATGCTTCGGAACTCGTAATTAGCGAGGGCGGCGAGGTGTATGTCGAGGGTGCTCGCATCTACGAAGTCGGCAAGGGCAAGGTCATCTGCATCGACCAGATCGAAAGCCTCTATGAGCCTGTGCTCGATGGCGGAACGGTTCTCCGTGATAGCATGCTCGACAGCGGCCCGCGCCGTCACGCCTACTACAAGGTGCTCAAGAAGTACATAGCCGACAACAAGATAGACGATGCAGTGCGTCTGGTGCCATCCGATGTTGCCAAGGACGATCCCAACGCAATGGTGGGGTTCGACTGGGGCGTTGTGGAAATCGATGGAGCTTATACGCTCTGCATAATACCTTATGGTGCTAAAGACAAGCTCGGCGCAGTCAAACTCGAGACAAAACGCCCGATCGCCAAGATTACGAACCTTATAACTGGTGCCGAAGTGCCAGTGAAAAAGTTCAAGCTCGATCCCGGCCGCAACATGTTCAGCATCGAGCTTCAGCCTGAGCCGTAATAAAACATATACGTTCTGCACGCCGCCGCAACACTGATAAGCAACTACAGGACATACAATAAATGACAGTAAACCTGTTAAAAATCGCCAATAGCAGTTTTGTTGCGGCGGCATTGATTCTGGCAGGAACTGCCGGCGCTTTTGCGGCGCCGGCAGCCCGCCTGCCTGGTGTTTTCTCGGACGGCATGGTGCTGCAGGCCGGCAAGCCAGTGCAAGTGTGGGGCTTTGACTCAATGCCCGGAGCGGAGATATCGGTCTCCCTGTCGCAGACCGATTCTGGAAAGTCCTTTGCAAAAGTCACCGTTAAAGCGAACGATGCGGGAAAGTTTTCCGCGTCGCTCCCTTCTATGGGGTACAATAAAGAGGCGATGACGTTGACCGTGTCGTCGCCAAGTGCAGAAGACGTGGTTATACGGAACGTCCTTTCGGGAGAGGTATGGTTTTGCTCCGGGCAGTCGAACATGGCCTGGCCTCTTCATGCCTCCGAAAATGGAAAGACAGTTGCCAATGCTGCCACGAACAGCTTGATACGCTTGCTGACCGTAGCCAACAGAATGCAACTTAATCCTGCGGAGGATTTCCAAGGGCAATGGAAGGTGTGCTCCCCGCAAAACGCACTTAATTTTTCGGCAATAGGATATCTTTTTGGCGAGGAGCTCCATCGGGAGTTGCCCGGCAATCCTCCTGTTGGACTTATCAACGCATCCTGGGGCGGAATGAACGCTCTGCCGTTCATCTCCTACGGAGGTCTGGAGGCGGGTGGGTTAACCAATCAGATCAAACAATACAAAGCTATCGCTTCCGCCACAAACGACACCTCCCCGGCAGCTTTCGAGCGATACGAAAGCCAGATGGAGGCTCACAAAGCCTCAACGCATTTTGAAGATAAAAATCCGCCGCAGTCAGACACCCCTGAATTCTCAGCCGCAGATTTCGACGATTCTGACTGGAGCTTAGTAGAGGTTCCGACTACTCTTGAGAACGCCACGGGTGACGAGGATTTCAACGGCGCAGTGTGGTTCCGCCGCTCTGTGGAAATACCAGAGAATTGGTCCGGTAATAACTTGATGCTAGAACTCGGCGTGATCGACGATTTTGATACCGCGTACTTCAACGGCGTGCTTGTAGGAAAAACCGACAAGTCCACTCCTCGATACTGGACACATTTGCGCAACTACACAATTCCCGCGAACATGGTTAAAGAGGGCAGGGCTGTTATAACAGTCAGGGTTGTTGACAATTTTCTTGCAGGAGCCTTCGGCAGTTCGCCGCTACGGCTTTCGCTTGAATCTTCCTCCGCAACCGATACGATCAAACTCGAGGGAGACTGGAAGTTCAAAGTCGATTACAAGGTCGCCGAGATCCCGGCGCCAATCAAGCCGGGTGAAATCCCCTTTGGCACACCAAGCGGACTCTATAACGGCATGATAAGCCCAATTGTCAATTACCCTGTGGCAGGTGTCATCTGGTATCAGGGTGAGGCGGACGCCGGGGCAGCGAAGGAATATCCGCTACTGTTCAAAACGCTTATCACCGACTGGAGGGCAAAATGGAAGAATCCGGAAATGCCGTTCCTTTGGTGCCAGCTTGCCAACTTCGGAAGCAGGCACGCATCGCCGGTTGATCCGTCGTGGGCGAACCTTCGCCATTCCCAGTCTTCCGCATTGGAACTGCCGCACACCGCCCAGGCTGTCATAGCAGATGTGGGGGAAGCTGGAAACATCCATCCCAAGGACAAGAAAACACCAGCCCACAGGTTACTGCTCGGTGCGCTCAATGTCGCCTACGGCATGAAAGACGTGGTTCACAGTGGCCCCACTGTCAAATCCCTGACGTCAAAAAACGGCTCATTGGTCATTGAGTTCGACAACGTTGCCAATGGTCTTGTAGCTAAAGACGGTGTGCTGAAAGGCTTCGCCGTCGCTGGCGAAAACGGGTTCTATGACTGGGCAGAAGCACGTATAGATGGAGACAGTGTAATCGTCACCTCATCTACGGTGCCATCGCCTGTTTCCATTCGTTACGCATGGGATGACGACCCTGAGCTTTCCCTTTACAACACCGCCGGACTTCCCGCATCGCCATTCCAAGCACGATAGTTAAATCTTGGGTTTGCCACTGAAAGAGGTTTCTGCTAGAATCCTGCCGCAAAGTCTGGTTCACTAAATCAAAAAGAAAGGTGCGCGATGGACACGAAGATTCAGTCGGTCAAGGCAAGGGAGATTCTTGATTCCCGGGGCAACCCCACCGTGGAAGCCGAAGTTAAACTGGGAGGAGGCGTGTATGCGCGGGCCTCGGTTCCTTCTGGTGCGTCCACAGGGGAGAACGAGGCCCTGGAACTACGCGATGGCGACCCCGCGCGCTACTTGGGCAAGGGCGTTCTGAAGGCGGTTCGGAACGTCAACAATGAGATCGCATCCGCGCTTATCGGGAAAGACGCCGCAGATCAAGCAGGTGTGGACCGCCGTATGATCGAGCTAGACGGCACACCTACGAAATCACGTCTTGGCGCGAATGCAATTCTGGCTGTTTCTCTTGCGTCAGCTCGCGCCCTCTCGCACGCTCGCAGCACGCAACTTTACCGAAGCATAGGTGGAAGTCGGGATGTTTGGACCCTGCCTGTTCCGATGATGAACATAATTAATGGCGGATCACATTCTGATGCGCCGATCGCTTTTCAGGAGTTCATGATACGTCCGCACGGATTCAAAGCGTTTCGCGAGGCGCTGCGTGCCGGAGCGGAAGTCTTCCACTCGCTCAAGTCCATACTCAAGCAGCGCGGTCTCTCGACGGCAGTCGGCGACGAAGGCGGTTTCGCCCCAGTGCTTTCCGGCACCGAGGACGCGATAGAAACCATCCTTAAGGCTATAGAAAAAGCTGGCTACAAGGCCGGACGCTCTTCTGATGGCGGTCAGGTTTCACTGGCGCTAGACTGCGCAGCATCTGAGTTTTTCAACGATGGCATCTATGACTACGGCAAGTTCGAGACCTCCGCCCGCGGGGCGAAGGGCACCCCTGCCAAGTTCGACAGCTTAGCTCAGGTGGACTACATCGAAGGGCTCGTTAATAAGTATCCCGTCGATTCGATAGAGGACGGCATGTCAGAGAACGACTGGGCCGGCTGGGTTGAGCTTACTGCGCGCATTGGCGCCCGCTGCCAGCTTGTTGGTGACGACCTCTTCGTAACCAATGTGCAGTACGTTCGGCGCGGCATTGCGGAGCATGCGGCGAACGCGGTTCTTATAAAGCTTAACCAGATCGGCACGCTTACGGAGACCCTGGAGACTATCGAGCTTGCCAAAAGCGCTGGATATGCTTCTATCGTTTCGCACCGCTCGGGTGAAACGGAAGACGCTCTCATCGCCGACCTTTCTGTTGCCACTTGTTGTGGTCAGATAAAAACCGGCTCGCTCTCGCGCTCTGACCGTGTGGCAAAGTACAACCGCCTCCTGCGCATTGAAGAGGAACTAGGTGTGGCCGCCCGCTACGGCCGTCGTTGATGAAATCACCGGTATCTGGCGCCTCTTAGCGAAGAGAGTTCAAGCCGGCTTGTGGCATGTGATGTTTTTGTCTCATTAGTATTGTGTAATCACTTGCCGAAGCACGTGTCATCGTGTAAACTTCCATGTCCAAACAAGTAAAGCGTGCTCAGCGGTTTCTTGCATGCGAACTTGGCAATGGGAAGTGCAGTTGATGGAAAAAGACAAGGAACAGGTTTTAATTATGAGCCCTAACTGGCTGGGCGATGCCGTCATGGCCATGCCAGCCGTCAAGGAATTCCGGCGTCTGCATCCTGGCAGCCACACCATCGTACTCGCCAAACCACCGGTTGCCTCTCTTTGGAAAATGCATGATTCGGTCGATGAGGTGGTCGAGCTCCCTTCTGGTAACGGCGGGACTTTCGGCGTGGCGCGCACTTTGCGTGATCGCGGTATTCTCCGCACCGTGATACTTCCCAATTCTTTCCGTTCCGCTCTCATACCGTTTCTTGCTAAGATCGGCATACGTCGAGGCACCGCGTCAAACTGGCGTTCACTTCTTATCACGGATCGGGTCGACATGACGTCGTGGGAGAAAGCAAACCTGCATCAATCATCTGAATACATGAAGCTTCTTTGCGGGAAGACAGAAGGTGATCTTTTTGACACAGGATTCAAGCCGCCGGCCTCATCGCCTGCTTTTGATCCGGGATTCAACCGAGACTCCCTGATCGTAGGCGTCATTCCAGGCGCAGCGCGTGGCGATTCAAAGCGGTGGCCGTATTTTGCGGAGGCGGCGAAGCTGGTAGCCAATGGCAATTCGCGTTGCCGCTTCATTGTGGCAGGGTCTGCTGGGGAAAAAGACCTTTGCAACTCAGTTGCCTCCGAGATCGGCGACAAAGCGGTCAACCTCGCGGGCAAAACAAATCTAGCGGAATTCGCGGCATTGTTGGCACGCTGCCACGTGGTGCTCTGCAACGACAGCGGCGGCATGCATCTAGCATCGGCTGCTGGCGTGCCTGTGGTGGCCGTGTATGGCATAACTGATCCTAATAAGACGGGGCCGATAGGGAAGGGGGCCACAGTTGTGCAGGCGGAAGGCGTGCGCGTCTCGCGCGATGTGCCACGCTCAAGTCCGGAAGCCGCCGCCGCGCTTCAGTCTGTGCCGTCAGAGAAGGTCGCAGCAATCGTGCTCCAAAAACTGCTTGGGTGAACATGACATGAAAATTGCGATCACTCTTTTAATGATGGTGGCCGGAAACATGTTCATGACTGCCGCGTGGTACTGGCATCTGCGCAAGGACGCAACCCATAACATGGTGTTGCCTTTGATTGTACTGACAAGCTGGGGTATAGCATTGCTGGAATACAGCATCATGGTGCCTGCGAACAGGCTTGGATACTCCGCGGGGTTGTCGGCATCGCAATTGAAAGTCGCTCAGGAGGTAATAACTCTCTGCGTTTTCATGCCGTTCGCCATTCTCTATCTTGGAGAAAAATGGCGGACTGATTATCTGTGGGCTTTTTTGTGCCTTGTAGGCGCTGTGTATTTTGCAAACCGTCATGCTTTTTGACGCATATTTGAAAACTTTTGGATAATGAATTTATGAACGAATCTAAAGAACCACAAAACAGCGTTCCGTTCCCGCGGAACCCCAGCCAAATGTTCCGCCAGCTAACGGGTGATGGAGCATCGGCGCACCCTGTCGTGCAGTTTATTAAATACGGCGCTGTCGGCGGGGCCGCCACGTTTGTGGATATGTTAGTCTTTTTCCTTGCCTCATGGTTCCTGTTCCCGGCTTTGACGCAGGACGACATATTTATGAAGCTGTTAAGCATGTTAGGGGTTGACGTGCCGGTATTTGAGATTTCCGCTACCGTACGCGCCAACAACCAGCTCATAAACAACATTTTCGCCTTTCTCGCCTCTAACACCTTCTGCTACATTCTTAACAGGGCGTTCGTATTTAAACCCGGACGCCACCATGTGCTGAAGGAATTTTCGCTTTTCTTTTTGGCGTCGGGCATCAGCAATGGATGTGGCATCCTTATTGCCGATATAATGGTGAGGTGGTTCGGAGCTCAGACCTCGATATCGTACATCATCAAGATTATATCATCGGTGCTGATCAACTACGGCGCGCGCAAAAAAATTGTTTTCAACGGCTGACGCGATGAGAGAGAAAATAGGCGACGACGCGCAAGGGCGATATTGGGATTCGATCTCCGATGAATATAACGGCATCACGAGGATCGACATCAACGACTTCCATTATGGTCCTCAGATTCCCGGAGAATCAAAGCTGCAACTTCTGCCGGAGTTTTCTGCCGGAATGACGGCGCTTGAAATCGGTTGCGGAGCTGCGCAAAACAGTGTCTGGCTCGCGAAACTCGGCGTGCGCTGCACTGCTTTTGACATATCTCGCAAGCAACTCGCTCGAGCACAGGCGATAGCGTCAGAACAGGGTGTCACGATCGACCTGAGAATAGGCTCTTTTGCCGATTTCCGCCTCAAGACACTCGCTTCTCAGTTTGATTTTGTGCACAGCTCCCATGCTATAGAATTTATTGAGAACCCAAGTGTTGCTGTGGCTGAAATGGCTGCGAGTGTCAAAAAAGGCGGACGGCTCATGATTTCAACAGTACATCCAATATACAACGGCGATTGGATGGCGGTGGAGGTAGAAGACGGAGGTTCTGAGCGCGAAGGGCAATTCCTTGTTGACTACTTTAACCCACCCGACGATATACGCGACGAAAGCGGCGAGCATGTCGTGTCGCGGGCGTACCCCGTGTCTTCCTGGTTCAAGTGGCTCAGAGAAGCTGGTCTTGAAGTGACAGCGTTGGAGGAGCCTGCTGCTATAGCCGACGCTCCATATTCCAGCGACGATTGGGCCGCTCACGGCGGCCAGCTCGATGTGATCCCGTCCACAGTGATCTTCGTCGCAAAGAAATGAGTCTGTTCATGTAGCGGATAATACCAATCTGTCTGCTCTTGAATTTAGCGTCGTCAATGAGCGCGGGTGAGGTTTATGTAATCTT
>CAYOPG010000071.1:0-11570 GCA_964405775.1 uncultured Lentisphaerales bacterium | reverse complement strand
GTTGCCACAATATTTTGCGGCTGGTTGGCCGTTGTTTTCAATCTAATCAAGGGGCGATATGTATTCAATAATTTTAGCGGCTGTAATTTCTTTGGCGGTTTTCGCCGGATTCTGGAAGCTTGATGTCAGTAATCTTGGGTGGTCGATTTTTTGGGGATTCCTTGCCTTCATAGTCTCCATGTCCGCAATCAACTGGATTGTGCGCAAAAAAATAATGCGGATAATGATGGAAATACAGGAGATCATGACCAACGGACAGAAGCAGATACAGACCAAGGTCAACAAGTTCCAGAGCCGCCCTACTGGCGACCCCAAGAGGCTTATGGACGAGGCCGAGAAGCTCCAGAAAAAGGTTCTCACCGATGCGCTCGAGTTCACAAACAATCTCGAGAAATTCCGCAAATGGACACCCCTTTTCGGTCGTCAGCTAAACACTACGCGCATGCAGTTTTACTACCAGATGAAGGATTTCAAAAAGGTTGACGATCTACTTCCGAGAACCCTGATCCTAGATCCCACGAGCGCTTCCATGAAGCTCGCCCGCATGTATTCTAACAAGGCAGATATCGCGGAGGTTGAGAAGGCGTTCAATAAAGCCGCGGCACGCCTGAAGTACAACCAAAGCGCGTTGCTATATGCGCTGATGTCGTGGATATACGTCAAAAACGGCATGCCGGAAAAGGCTCATACACTGCTCATCAAGGGTTGCAAGAGCAACGAAAACGAAACACTTAAACGGAACCTCGACCGCCTCGCCAACAACAAGATCCGCGAGTTCAGCAATGCGAACTTCGGAGATGAATGGTTCGCACTCTTCCTGGAGCAGCCCAAAATACAATATCGCAGACAGCAGCCTCGCATGGACGGACGCCCTTTCTGATAGGCCAAACCGCACGGATAGGAGAAATTATGGAGCGTCTGGAAGACAACCCCCTGTACAACTTGGCGGAATTTCCTGAATTCGGCAGGATCCGACCCGCACACGCGGTGCCAGCGCTGCGCACCCACGTAGCTGACGCCGAAAAAGCGGTCGCAAACCTCGAATCCGCGTGCGAACCCACTTGGGAAGGCCGTGTCGACGCGTTGCGCCACGCCACCAATCCACTATGGCGCGCATGGGGCGTTGTAACGCACCTTACGAGCGTCTGCAACAGCAAAGAATGGCGCGAGGCCGAGGAGACCCTTCTACCCGAAATAATCGCCTTCTCGATACGTGTTTCACAAAGCGAAGCGCTATATAAATCGCTCTGCGCGTTACGCGATTCGCCAGAATTTGAATCGCTCGACGTTGGTCGTCAACGAGTTGTGGAGAACTCACTTCGCGCAGCAAGAGACAGTGGCGTGGGCTTGGAAGGCTCAGCAAGAGAGGAGTTCAACGCCTCCATTGAGAAACTTTCTCAGCTAGGAATGAAGTTCACTAACAACGTACTTGATGCGACCAAGGCCTTTTCCATAATGCTGCGCGACCGCGCAGAAACAGAGGGGCTTCCCCCCACCCTGCTTGAAGCCTGCGCACAGTCGGCGCGCGACGCCGGCGAGCCAGACGCCACCGCGGAAAATGGTCCATGGCGCATCACGCTGGAGTATGCTGTTTACGGTCCGTTCATGCAGTACTCAGAACGGCGGGATCTCCGCGAAAAACTATACAGGGCGAATATCTCACGTGCATCGGAGGGCGAAACGGACAACAGCCCGATCATCGTAGACATACTCGCGCTCCGCCGAAAGATCGCGCAAATGGTAGGCTACAAGGATTACGCCGAGATGAGCCTTGCCTCGAAGATGGCCGAGAAAACAGCCGCCGTCTATGATATGATTGACATGGTCGGCGACGCCGCCATACCCAAGGCGCGCGAGGAGATGCAGGCGCTTCTCCAGTTCGCCCAGGCAAGAGGCTTTGATGAAGAACGCCTGCGCAACTGGGATCAGGCTTACTGGTCGCGCCGCCAAGTGGAGGAGCTCTACGGTTATTCCCCTGAAAATCTACGTCCCTATTTCCAGTTTGAAAAAGTCCTCGATGGCCTCTTCAAACTGGCGGGTAAACTCACCGGGATCAAAGTCGAACCAGCCGATGGCACCGCACCGGTGTGGCACAAGGATGTGCGTTTATTCCGCGTTCTAGGCGATGACCGCAAAACGGTTGCATGGCTTTATCTGGATCCATACAGCCGCCCGGAAAGCAAACGCGGCGGAGCGTGGATGAACGATTTGCAAACGCGGGAGATGTTGCCGGATGGCACCGTCAAACTCCCAATCGCGCTGATCGTGTGCAATCAGGCGTTCCCTGCAGGCGGCAAGCCATCGTGCATGACGCCCGGCGAGATCAACACGCTGTTTCATGAATTTGGACACGTCACGCAACATATTTTGACGAAGGTTGACATACCGCAGGCTTCCGGAATCAACAATATAGAGTGGGACGCAGTGGAAATCGCGAGCCAGTTTTTAGAGAACTGGAGCATGCGCCCGGAAGTGTTAAAGACCCTCTCGTCACATGTCGACACCGGAGCCAAACTTGACGATGCGATTCTCGAGCGGATTCACAGTTCCGAAAAGCACATGGCGGCCACGCAGACCGCACGCCAGCTTTCGTTTGCTCTAATGGACATTGATCTGCACACCAAATATCCGTCCGAGGAGTGGAAAACTCCCGAAGATGCGGCAAAACACGCCGCCGATCGCTTCGCCGTGATACCGCCTTTGCCCGAAGACCGCTTTCTCTGCAGCTTTTCCCATATCTTCGCGGGCGGCTACGCAGCCGGCTACTACAGCTACATGTGGTCGGACGTACTTGCTGCCGACGCTTTCGGCGCCTTTGAAGAGGCGGGGCTAGAAAACTCGGGATGCATGGCGTACCTGGGGCGCCGCTACACCGACACGATTCTCGCACTCGGCGGATCCCGAAAGCCCATGGAGGTTTTTATGGCCTTCCGCGGGCGTGAACCCGATCCGGTGGCGCTTCTGCGGCAAAAAGGCCTGGCATAGCGAACGCCAGACACGGCTGGTCTGTCTCACTGCACTCGCCTTATGTGCGAGGCGGGAATTTTTAGCGCTCCGCGGTATTTCGCAATTGTACGACGCGCGATGTTTATCCCCAGATCGGCCAGTTTGCGCTCAATGTCCTGATCTGCAAGCGGCTTTTCAGGGTCTTCATTGTCCACCATGCCCTTTATCAGAGCCTTGACATGCTTGCTTGATACGTCCACTCCGTTGTCGGTGGGTACGCCGTTTGTGAAAAAAAACTTTAGCTCGTGGATGCCCTGAGGTGATCTCATGTACTTGTTTGAAACTGTGCGGCTTACCGTCGTTTCATGCACATCCGCCTGTTCCGCTATTTCTGCCATTACTAGCGGCTTGAGCGCCATAACCCCCTTGTCGAAGAATTCCTGTTGCGCATCGACGATCTTCTGAGATACTTTTTGGATCGTGTCTTGGCGTTGTTCTATGCTTTTTATAAGGTTCATACCCGATCGGATTTTTTCCTGAAGATACTCGCGGGTTTCGTCCGATGCGCTCTCAGACTTCAGCATTCTTGCGTAATGCGGGGATATGCGCAGATGCGGAATGTTCGCCTCTTCCACAAACGCCTTATACCGCCCGTCAACTTTTCTCACCTCCACTTCCGGGAGGATATAAGCTGGCGCCGTCATGTCGAATTTGGACCCCGGGCGCGGCTCTAGGCGAGCCAGTTCACGGATAGCTGCTTCTACCTCCTCGCGAGAAGCCCCGGCCTCCTTGGCCACGTCGCCGAGCTTGTTCAACGATACGAGGTCCAGATAATCCTGCGCGATTTTTTCTGTCAACGTCCCCTCCAGAGACGAATTGCGAATCTGCAACAAGAGGCATTCGCGCAGATCACGGGCACCGACGCCTTGTGGGTCGAAATCCTGCACCACCGATAGCACACGTTCACACAACTCGACGTCGGCTCCGGGAACCACCTGAGCTATGTCCGCAAGAGGCGTCCGCAAGTATCCGTCGTCGGCAATGCTGCCGATGATCTGCTCGGCCACCAAGGCTTCCACTCCGTCCAGTCCGGAAAGATCCATCTGTTTAAGGAGATGCTCCTGAAGGGTTTCATTAACCTCGATCGAGTCAAACATGAACTGACGTCTTTCCTCAAGATCTGGGTTGTATTCGTTGTTGCCGCCAGCTTGGTAGAGGTATTCGTAGTCATCCAGCTTAGACAATATTCCGAAGTCCTTTTCGGTCTCGGCCTCATCGGACTCAGCCGATTGATCGTGTACCACTTCGTGTTCCGAAGCTCCTTCCCCACCACCCGCATCATGGGTGTCGAAGCTCTCTTCGGCGCCTTCCTCACGAACCCCAACCTCTTCCACCCTGTCGGAGCGCCTCTCCTCGTCTTCTCCGTGGTCATGCTCTTCGCCGTTCAACAGCTCGCCATTATCGGCTTTCTCAACGTCTTCCACAGAGTCAATCTGTTCGGTGTCGCCTGATTTTTCTTTTTCGAACTTTTCACGTTCCTCGTCAACCGACGTCTTTTCCACACTCACTTCCTCGAGCGCTGGATTCCTCTGTAACTCCTGATTAGCAAGGGCGCAGAGATCCTGCACCTGAAGCTGCAAAACTTCAAGTGACTGCCTCATCTGCGGTGCAAGCACCTGTTTTTGGCGCATCTGCTGCGCCAAACCCATCCCCGTGCCAGCCATTTCTACTCTTGCCCTTTCATAACCTAATTACGACTATTTTTATTTTGAGCGTCCGATACGATCAGAGGCCTATTGGTTCCACTTGGCAAACGCGTCGTTGAGCGCGCTGTTAAACCCACCTTTCGGAGCTGAAGGGCGCCCGTCCCTCCCTCTGTTTCGGCCGTCGCGTCCGCCCTGCGCCGGACGATCCCGCTGCTTTTCATCGCGGCGCCCCTGCGGACGCTCCGTCGCCGCGCCGCTCTTCATTGAGAGCGCGATGCGCTGGCGCTGCAGATCGACGTCTTTGACGGTTACCTGCACTTTCTGGCCTGCCTTTACAACGGTCGAGGGGTCGGACACAAACTTGTCGCTCAACTCGCTGATGTGCACAAGCCCGTCCTGATGCACGCCAATATCGACAAAAGCTCCGAAATTTGTCACGTTCGTCACAACGCCGGGCAGCTTCATACCGGGATGCAGATCCTCAAGTTTCGTCACCCCTTCGGCAAAGCTGAAAGCCTCGAATTCCTTGCGCGGGTCGCGCCCGGGCTTAACCAGCTCAGCCATTATATCCCGTAAAGTAGGCAAACCCAGTTCCTCGTCCACATAGGACTCTATCTTAATTTTGGATACGAGTTTCGGATCGCGCATCAGTTCGCTTACTCCATGCCCCGCGTCCGTGGCCATCTTTTCCACGACAGCGTAGCGCTCCGGATGCACCGCACTCGCGTCTAACGGGTTCTCGCCGTCTGATATGCGCAGGAACCCGGCACATTGCTCGAACGCCTTTGGACCAAGACGCGGCACTTTTTTCAGATCCTGACGCGATTTGAACGGGCCGTTCTCGTCACGGTGCTTCACAATGTTTTCCGCCAAAGAAGGCCCGAGGCCTGACACATACGTCAACAACTGCTTGCTCGCCGTGTTTACCTCCACGCCCACGGAGTTCACGCACGACTCCACCACGCCATCCAAACCACGCTTTAGAAGCGACTGATCCACATCGTGCTGGTACTGCCCGACACCGATTGACTTGGGGTCTATTTTCACGAGTTCGGCAAGCGGATCCATTAGCCGCC
Organism: uncultured Lentisphaerales bacterium; assembly: GCA_964405775.1. Lineage (GTDB taxonomy): Bacteria > Verrucomicrobiota > Kiritimatiellia > RFP12 > UBA3636 > JAAZFF01. Next base: position 5,842 of record CAYOPG010000071.1, on the reverse strand, counting down.
TTCCTATCGAGACTCCGCCACGCACCGTAATGTCTTTGTCAGCAAATTCCTCCCGTGCCACTTCAGAAGCGGAATATATAGACGCTCCGCTCTCGTTTACAAACGTGACGATCACCCCCTCCGGTAATTCCAGAGAACGCACGAAGTCCATAGTCTCGCGCCCGTAAGTCCCGTTTCCTATGGCGATGGCCTCTATCTTGTGCCTCTGGCAGAGCGCTACGATAAGCCCCGCCGCCTCGCGCCGCAGCGCGCCCGACTGTGACAACTGGACAACGCAATCGTAAAGAAGCTTTCCCTGAGCGTCCAAGCACACGACTTTGCAACCGGTTCTGATTCCCGGATCTATAGCCAGTACGCTCTTGCGGCCGAGCGGCGGGGCCATCAGGAGTTCGCGCAGGTTGGCCGCGAACACACCGATGGCCTCCTCGTCGGCGCGCATTACCGCTGCCGCGCGTGTCTCGACTTCCATAGACGCCGCCATCATACGGGTGTAGGCCGCCTCGGCCGCCTGCGACACTTGCTCGGAAAACGACGACTCCCCTTTTACGAATCTGTTGCGCAGCTTTTCCACCGCCTCTTCCTTGTCAGGGCGCACAGAAAGCGACAACACTCCCTCGCGCTCGCCCCTCATAAGTGCCAGCAGCCTGTGTCCCGCCATCCCGGAGAGAGGATCGGAGCAGTCAAAGTAGTCGCGGAATTTAGAGCCTTCCTCTTCCTTGCCTGGCACAACTTTGGAAACAACCATTGCAGCTTTGGCGAAATATTCGCGGATCTCGGAACGCGCCTCCGCATCTTCGTTGACGCGCTCCGCGATAATATCGCGCACACCTGAAAGCGCCGTCTCCACATCCGGCACTTCCTTTTCGGCATTCACGTATGCAGTAGCCGCTTCTTCGGCGGCAATGGTGTCCTCTTGTGCAAATATCAAGTCCGCCAAGGGTTCCAAGCCGCGCTCCTTGGCAATCATGGCGCGAGTGCGACGCTTCGGTCGAAACGGCAGATATATGTCTTCAAGCGACGCCATGGTCTCCGCCGCGCCGATCTTCTCCGAGAGATCGTCCGTCAAAAGCCCGCGCTCAGTCAACGAGGCGATTATGGCCTCCCGGCGGTCGTCAAGTTCTTTCAATCGTGTCAGGTTGTCTCGGACAGCCATGATCTGCACCTCGTCAAGCTCACCCGTTGCCTCTTTGCGGTAACGCGCGATGAACGGAACGGTGCCACCATCCTCCAGCAGAGCCGCCACCGCGCCGACTTGCGACTCGCGAAGACCCAATTCCCCCGCAATCTTGCCAAAATAATCCTGTATCATGTTTTATTCGCTAAAATTCACCTTGGTATCACGTGTCGGGATGTTATACCTGTAAAGTCGATGTTTCCCGTAAACAATCCAGATTATATACCTTAACATTCGCCGAGGTAAAGGAATTTTCTCCTGTTTTAGTATTTCGGCGCGAAAAATGCTGTACGTAGCACCGCAGACCTTCTTTAGGGTGTTCTCGGGGGGTCAATACAGGAATTTGTGAGCGTTTTTCGCGAAAGTTCTTGGTGTTTTGTGAATTGTGTCTCGAAAAAAGACCGTTTTCCACATGGCAAGCGCGTCGAGGGATGAACGTAGGAGGGGTGGTTTTAAATTTATAATGAATATGGATTCAAAATATGAAAAAATATTCACCGCTTTAGAATATATCAGCCTCATCGTGCGTCTAAAGGGTGCAGATCATTAAACCTGCCACCCACACGGGGAGAAAGAAAGATCGGAGGAACACTATGAAAAAAACACTAACAACAATTGTATGCATCGCTGCGGTCGCCGTGGCGGCGATACCAAACACGGCTAACGCACGCCACAGCCGTGGCGGCTCGGCGGGTGCGGTTATCGCGGGGCTCGCAGTCGGATTGGGAGTCGGGCTGGTCGCCGCTGCCGCTTCTAGCCCCTCGCGTGAAGTTGTATATACTTCCTACCAATCCCCCCCTGTAGTGGTTCAACCGCCTGCGCCAGTCTACCTGACTCCTCAGGTTGTCTACCCGCAGGTGCAGGTTGTGCAACCAAATCCCGCGGCGGTTCAGGTTGTTGGCGAGCCGATGCCAGTAGGTCGGCAAACCACAACCACAACAACGACAGTAGAGGAACGCGTCGAAACGGCTGCGATTCCCGTGGTGGAACGCACGAATCTCACGACCACCACAACTACAACCACAATCACCGAAGAGCCGCAGCAGGTTCAGTATCAGGAAGTCGTGCAGCAGCCTGTGGTCTACACTCCTCCACCCGCAGTATACCAGCAGCCTGTTGTTGTGCAACAGCAACCTGTTGTTGTCCAGCAGCCTGTTGTTTACACGCCGCCGGTCATCCAGGAAACCGTGATCTACAGATCCCCGTCCAGAGTCATATACGATCCGTTCCCCGTATACATAGGAGGATCGAGCCGCCACCACAGCCGCCATCCACGGTACCACCGCGACTACAGACCACCGGTCAACTACAGGCGCGCCCCCCACAGAACTCAAAGCCACTACAGACCGGCACCGGTTCGCACTCCCCCTCCTGCGCCACCCCGGGCGTCAACGCATCGCGGTTCACCCGCACGCCCCGGTAACGGCTTGCGCCGCCGCTGAGAGCGGTTCGCTACAGGAACGGATATTGCCAGCTCTCGGGAGTGTACTGATGTAGTTCGATGCGGTTGCCTTCGGGATCGGTGAGCCACGCCTGCCACGAGTTGTCGCTTCCCAACATGGGCTCTGAGACTTCGACTCCATGTGAGCGGATAGAAGCGACAGTGGCAGGCAGATCATCAACTTCAAGACATACATGCCGATAAGCCAGACTTTCGATCTGGCTATCGGTTTTTTTCCGGCCTGTGAACATTTCAAGGAAAGTGCGGTTCCCAATACGAATGTACGCGCCCACCCGCTCACCGTTTTTACCCTTGAAATCAAACGAGTTGGAGAGACCAAGCTTCTTGACGTAGAACTCCTCCATAACGTCAAGATTCTCCACTGAAAGACAAATATGCGCTATGCCATTGATCATACAAATTCCTCGTACTTGTAGTTATAATTACATCGGCGGAGCGCCGGCCTGAGCACTCCAGCAAAGATGCGGCGCATTATAAAATGAAGTCACCCCTTAAATCTATTAAAAACATCCATTAAAGCAACAACGCTGTAAGTTTTTATGCTACAATCTTTACATGCAAAATAAAGCATTTCTCTCCAAGAAATTCTCTGCAATTTTACGCTCAGCAAAGAAACTGGCGCTATGCATCGGCGGCGCTTATGTAATTGCATGCGTTGCTATGACGCCTGGGTGCGTCGCCAATTCGCTGATGTTTTATCCACCAAAAGCTTCTTATTCATGGGATACCCATGGAATTACGCGCATTGCCATGCCTGATGGAGGAGAAACCGCAGCGGTATGGCTTGAGAATCCCGGTTCCAGTAAGATTTTAGTGTTCTTTCATGGCAACGCTGAGGACATAGGCCAGTCAATGGGCTTATTTCAAGCTTTATACTCGAAGGGAATTTCAGTGCTCGCCGTCGAATATCCGGGATACGGGCCTAGCGAAGGAAACCCAAGCGAGAAAAATGTGTACGCAGCGGCTGATGCTGCGTTCACGTTCCTTACGGAGGACAAGAACGTGGCACCGTCAAACATAGTGATCATGGGTAGGTCTGTTGGCAGCGGCCCTGCATGCTACCTGGCAGAGAAGCAATCTGAAGCTGGCGGTCTTATACTCCAAAGCGGCTTTACAAGCGCGTTCAGGACCGTAACACGTATACGCATCCTCCCCACAGATCCGTTCCCAAACATTTCGCGCATTGGCAACATAAAATGCAGGAAGCTGTTTATACACGGCGCACAGGACGAAGTCATCCCCTACAACCATGCAGAAAAACTTTTTGAAAAAGCAAATGAGCCGAAAACTCTCGTCACCGTGCCCGACGCCGGACACAACGACCTGACACGCGTGATGGGATTCGAACAATATGTCGAGGTGATCAGCAACTTCGTGAAGGATGAGTCGTGAGCATTTGCCCGATTGTTTGAGAATTGGGCATAGAGGTTTATTTAGCGGAAGTTGAGTTCCCGTACGTTGGCTCTAGCTACGTAAAACGCCCTACAAACAAGAATTCTGATTCACAAACTCTCCCCCGCAAGCAGAGCTCGCTTGCGGGTTTTTGTTCTTGATATGGAGTGAGGTCAGAACTGGTAGGTGTACCCGACGCGGAATTCGAAGGCGCGGTCGTTCTGGATGAAGAGCGCGTCGTTATTGTCCGGGAAAACTACGGTTCCGCTGTCGGTCTCGTCGAACGAGTACATCCAAGACATATAGTACGCGGCATCAACGAATATACCCTTGAAGTTCACCCCGGCTCCGATGCGAAAGTAAGCGCCGTATGCCAGCGACGAATCATCGATGTAGCCTTCGGTAATATCGCCATTTTTCCAACTTGGGTCGTTGCCGCGTCGGGCAATCCCCTCTGCCTCACCGAAGCGTAGTCCAGCTTCACCAAAGAAATCAACGTATTCAGAAAGCGGATTCCAGTCGCCGAAATATCCAGCCTGAACCATGTTCCATGTTATGTTGCGGTCTTCTGCTATGCGAACATCTCTCCCTTCACGTGTATGCATATCTTTATCGGAATCTGAACGATAGTAGGCGACGGTCCAACCCCAGCGGCCATCTTCCCACGCTTCGGCGGTCTGGCGCCAGCCGGTCTGTAGTTCGATGCCCTCGGAATAGACGAGGTGGTGCGATTGCGGCGAGGTCCAATTATAATCGTAATCGTCGTTGAACAGATACTGAATGAAGAACTCGCCTTCGTCATCCTTCGAAACGGCTAGCCTGAAGCCGTCGGCCGAGCCGCGGTAGTTTCCGTCTTCCCAGTTTTCGATCCTGCCGTCATCATAGTCGTAGCGGTTCTCGAGAGCTGTATGGCGCCTGTCGTACTCGCGCCTGACATATTTGGCGCCGATCTTGTACGTTGAAGAGTCCTCCGAAAATGTAATCAGATCGGGATCGGCCAGGTCGGGATCGGCCATGATCGATGTGGCTTGTTGTGCGGGTGCGGCGAGCGCGGTGCAAGTTGCAATGGCGAGGCCGGCCAGCATTTTCTTTGTATTGGTCATCATTTTGTTTTCCTGTTTGTCTTTCTTTTTTTGTAAAAATTCCGGTTAAAAGTCCGGCAGTTATTTTTGTGCTCTCACTACTTTCTCTACTTACTCTATATATCGCTGGAGTGTATCGCGCGGGGATAAGTCGTTCGAACGTTTGAGTAACGGCAGCGCATCGGCAAAACGTCCAGCCTTGGCGAGAGCCTGACCATGACGTAGATATGCGTCCGCTTCGTATTTTTCGATTCCAGCGGCTCTTTCGAAGTAAAACACCCCCCGCTCAAGCTCATCCACGGAGGCGTAGTGGCGGCCAAGTGAGATTAGCGTTTCGCCGTCAAGCGGGTCTTCTGCGACGATTTGTTCCAGAAGCGCGACCTGCTCGGCGGCGGGGCGCCCCTCGAGACCGGCCAATTTTGCCTCTAGTTTGAGCGCGCGTATTTTTGTTTCGCCTTCCAACCCCGCGCCGTCATGCCCGGATATGGCATCGACAACCGCGCGGGCGGCGCGCGGCGCCGCCCGCATGGCCAGAACTTCGGCGTTGCGAAGAGAACGGGCGAGGTCAGGCTTTTCGGATTTCGCGATCACGTTTGTGTAAACGCTGGCGGCGAGGTCGAAGAGCCCCTCATTCACGTAAATGTCGCCAAGCGAGTTCATAGCGGTGACTGGCAGCTTGTCGATGCTCATAAGATATTCGTAGTTGACCGCGGCGAAAAGAGGCTGCCTCAT
>CAYOPG010000070.1:0-11600 GCA_964405775.1 uncultured Lentisphaerales bacterium | reverse complement strand
TACAAAGCCCCGATTTTCTCAACCCCAGGTGCTACTGTGGCAAACCTCGATGATTACGCGCTGTGGCTAGACGCGAATGGCGACATAAACGAATCCCTTAACCCAGAGTACCTCCCGTACTTTGAACACAGCCAGTTGTACAATCTTTCGGTTGACCCGCCACAGAACATGAACGATGACAGCCAGCTGGGATCTCCGTTCGACTATTACGAATTCACGATCAGGCGGTTCCGTTCAATGCATGATACAATGACGCTCGACATCATACCGCTCGAGGACACAGTACTTGCAATGGAGCCGGCCTACGCCATGGAGCAGGTGGCGGACTACGTTTGGCAGACCGTGCTCTACACGACAAATGCAGTAAATGTGGGCATGAACGTTATCGGCACATACCGATACAATGACGGAGCAACGGACTACGAGGTTCTTCCGCACACGTGGGGCGACGAAGACCAAGACGAGACCGCTCGGAACCCGCCTATGTCAGGCTATGCGGTTGACAGCGGACTAGTTCCGCGTATCCGTATGGAAATCGATTACAAAGGCTTCCTGATGTTCCGTTTCAACGCGCTAACAGGATTCTACGAGATCCGCCGCGCCGCATGGCAGGACTTCAACGCCTGGCAGGCGCCGAACGCGGAGTTCTCTCGGTCGTTCGGTCTTTTCGAGACTCTGGAATTCCTGACCAATCTGGATGGCTTCCCTCCTACCGCAATGGCGTCGAGTGGATTCACGCCCTTTGAGGATATCTCACCATTCACAGGCGACACGTTTTACTACTCTTCCTTCCTCTCGGGGCTGAGGGTATGGAACACGTGGTTGATCGAAGAACAGCAACGCCCGCCTGCCGGGCCGTTGTCCACATATACGAACCAGACAGTGAGGAACAAGGCGTTGAGAATAGAGGCCGACCCATACGGTCTGGGCTCCGTGGAGACAACCTCGTTGACTCGTTCCGACGGCAGAGATACGCTTAAGATGCGCGTCAGGGCGTCGCTTAATGATGACAATATTGCATACTACAAGAACGGGAGCGCTTTCGGCACATCGTATGAAGTTTCTGCTGATGTGACCACTACGTCCTTCTCACCCGATGAGCCTTCGGTGTCTGTATATGGGTTCTATCAGGATGCATACAACTACCTTGAGTACCGTGTGACGCAGCTGGCCTCGCTCAGGAATGCTTCTGACAGACCGCATGGGTACAGACTGCGCGGCGATATTATCCAGATGAAAAATGGCGTCAGTACGGTTCTCAAGACCGCCACTTACGGTAACAACGATAGCGACTACCGTCTAGATTCCAAGAAGTGGAGACTGAAGTTGATGTTGTCTGAAGGCGAGGTCAATGCCATCTTGTATGACATCAGCGGAGCGTCGCCTTCACCAGTGCAAACCTTAGGAAAAACTACCTTTACTGTCGATTCCTCAGTAACGATGGGCGGTACGGTTGGCGTGAACGTGCGCGACGCGCAGACTACATTCGGCGTCTCGATGACCGATGCCTCGGGAGTTGTGACTCAGCCTTATGCCGCGTTCAACAGTTCGTTGCGCAGCGCATGGTACCTCGGCGGCAAGATGGCTGGCACTAATACTGATCGCTGGACATTCGGCCCCTCGGCAGGCGGAGTACCGCTTGTTCTGACAAGGGTCATGCCTGAAATCAAGTACAAGGTCAACGTGTTCCGCAACGGCAACGAGCTGGATCAGGTGGCGCCCGTCTCTCCATCCCAGGACTGGGACGGCGATTGGGCATACAACGGCGTGGTCAACTTCGCGCGGACAGCGTCCTCCTATTCTTACTCACTGGTGGAGGTGCCAATGCACATGTGGGATGAGGTCTTCATCCAGATCAAGCCGGAAGGTTCAGATGGCGCGATCGTGATCGACAACCTCGAGTGCAGTTCATGGCGTGGGCAGACGTTATTCTCGCCGGGGCCGCCTTCTTCAGGCGATCCTAACCACGAGCTTGTGTGGGAGACCACCTACGGTGTGGCGAAATTCGACCCGTTTGCCGACGATGACGGCAGCATGGTTTATGAGATGACGCGCAGCCGCGCCGACCCCAACGAGGATCAGGCGATAGTGACTCCACTTCTGGTGGCGGGCATAGGCGACATCCTCTTCAACTACAAAGTGGTGCAGGGAACCGCGTCGATCCATATCCAGGCACTCAATGACGAGGGCTTCGTGCATTCAACGCTTATGACCACAAACGTCACTGCGGCCATGACTCCTGATTACGAGCGTATGTATGTTCCCTTCCTTACCAACATGACGGGACGCTTCAGGATACTGCTGCATCCGAGCAGCTCGGAGGATGCCTCGGTGTTGATAGACAACATAAAGGCCACCGACTATCCGGATGTTGGGGACACGTCCTGGGAGGCTTACAACGTATTGATATCCAACTACGAGTGGAATCCGGATATAAAGTTCGACGGTTCGGCGAACATAGAATATCGTAGCGCCACTGTAAACAATGAATACGACAGAGACACCCCGCTAGGCGTGGCATACGACGACGACGAGCCATACATACAGTCTCCGCGAATCTCCACCGGCATCGGCGAAGTCAGCTTCTGGTACAGAATGTATCCATTAGAGAGCGGCGAAGTCGCCAAGCCAGGGAAAGTCTATCTCAAGGCGGCTAAAAACGTGACAGACTTCGACACCGACCCGGGAAGTGTTCTCACGCTCTCTGTGTCGGACCTCAATCCACTTGCGCACACCTATGAGGCACAGGTTGCCGACATGAACGCGCTTACGAACATACAAAATCAGGTGTGGACTAAGTTCAGCGTGGAGTTCTTCCAAGACGAGTACAAAGTATTGCGCATATATGGCGACACCATGACAGGGGGACGCGTTATGCTGGACAACATAATCGTGACGGAGCCGGTCCGTTCATCGATTGACATTGGTTTTGTCCGCTTGATCCCAGAAGTGCCGCTCTACACGGACACCGTGGGTGTTGAGGTCGACCTTGTGAACCCGCGTATGAACCCGGAGAACATCTCCGTTGACTTCCTCTACTACGAGGGCACCAACCTTTGGGGCGTCAACAACTGGAAAAACAGTGCTGTCAGGGTGCCTTTAACCAAGGACCCGAACGACAAGTACTATTTCTACTCCTCGAATGCAATACCTCCGAAGGCAATAGACACCGTCATACAATACACCGTAGAAGTTAGTTACGAAGGGACGTTCCCGTCACCAGTATTCTACGATGGCGTGCAGACGCCCTTCGCTAACCCGGAATGGTATGAGCCGGTCGACTTAAACAAGACGTTCGCGTCGAGAGGCGTGTCGCCGTACTACTTCGTGTTCTCAGTTGGAGTCGGCACGAACGGTGTCTACATAAACGAGTTCCTGCCGTTTGCTTTCTTCGGCGGCCCGATCGGTCTTGGTGAGCAGTACGTTGAACTCATCGGCCCTGCCGGAGCGAACATAGAGAACTGGCGCATTGAGCATGTGAAGGTGCTTGACGGCGCGAGCATTGTGAGCGATACGGTAATATGGACAAATATCATGAAGACGGGCGCTTCGCTCTCGTACAAACCGGAAGGCGATCCAAACCCCAAAGGTTGGGGATTCTACCTGCTGGCGTGTCCATTGGTAAGTAACACCAACAATGTCTTCAACCTTGCCGTAAACGGTAAGCCGATAGTTATTGACCAAGAGTTGTTCCCACCATACTTGTACACAGCCAATTATTCGGCTTTCGTGAATCCATCTACACGTCTGGGTATGGATGTTCCTGCCGCAATGCGCTTGCGCCGGAGCATGGGGGCTGATGTGCACCGATTGGCATGGGGGACGCAAACACAGATTCAACCTCTGGTTGACCGAGGTTACACACCACTCCCGAGCCGCGGCATAACAACGGCGGCTCGCCGTCAGGTCTACATGTGGTCGCAGAGTGGTGACGAACTTGATTACGTACTCCAAGGCTCCGACCGCTACTCGCCGGGATATTACAACTACGGTCAGGAGCTCCTGCTCTGGGAGGTCGACGCAGCGGCTGGCGAGCCGCCGGTTACCGTACAGCCGCAGGTTGCCATATCGGTGTCCTCAATAGCTGTTGACAGCGCGAAAACTACGGTCTTGTTCGACGTGAACACGATTAATAGCGTGGCCTTGACCAGTTCTGACGGCTTTACATGGTACGTAGAGACATCGGACGATCCGTCGTTTGCGGTTTCTACCGCGCACCAGTTGACGACCTCTATCACGGCGGACGAAAATGGCAACGTGTCCACGTTCTCCGTGGATGTGCCGCACGTGTCACCGACGCCACAGAAACTATTCTACAGGATCAAAGCGGTTCACCCGTAACGGACAGACCCGTAAAAGAGATTATGTAGAAGAACCCGGAACGGGCGCGTTTTGAAAAGGACGCGCCCGTTCTAGCAACATAGCAGAAATGAATCCCAAACTTGCCAGATGGGAAGCGAAACTTAATAAGCTTCTCCGCGAAATAGATGCGAAGCTCGAAGAGAAATACGGACACAAATGGCCGCTTCATCCTTCGCGTCCTGACCGTGGTACGGCTGCAAATCCACAATACGATGGATTGTTCCGGCTCACTGCCTCATTTTCTGCTGGCTATGGTTCCGAACTGGGGCCTGGCTATGTGTTCCGTGTCGAAATCGTCACACTATCAAAAGTCCCCGACGAAGTTGTCAGGCAAATAGAAGAAGAGGCCGCCGATCTCTTGCGTGAGGGATTGCCGCATGTTTTCCCGGGTCGCGACATGAAAATAGACCGGGACTTACATGCCTATAAAATATACGGCGATTTGTCGCTGTGAACAATCTCGAATTGTCTTGCGCGTGCCGCTCTTGCTATTACTCTTACTCTTAATCCCTACTTCGCACACCGTTTGTCACGTTATGTGCTATTTCGCGTAAGATCGCAGCGTCGGCTTCGGACACGCTGTCAGGATTGAAAGGCACTTTACGCACGTCTTCGCCGAACAGGAATTCGAACCAGACGCAGCTTAGCAGGAAACAGCCGTTGTCGTTCGCGTGGAAGCCCCATTCGTCGTGCAATGTGCGGGACACGGTACCGTCGGTTTCTTTTTTTGAGAAGTCGGGTTTTCCCCATTCTTTCGATAGGCGCGCATTCTGGAAAGCATCACCGCAGGGGATCATGCGGAAGTTGTTTTCCTTGCAAAATGCGCGATATGCTTCGCTCAACCCATTGTACATTACATCGGTGTTGATGTCGGGGTTCCCCCAGAATCCGTGATCTTCGCGGTATGCCCAAGTCTCGTGAACGACGATTTCTGCTTGGGGCGCATATTTACGGACGTATGCTATAAGGCGGTCGGCATGAGGGTGATAACTTTCTGGTTTGAAGCTCTCATGGGAGGCCTGTTGTATTGTGACTATATCCCATTTCTCCAAGAGCAGGGCGTCTCGTAGGCTTGTGGTTGTGCCTTCAGGCGTTCCATAAGGCTTGCCTTCTGGGTCATCTGGGTTTGCCTCGAATGCGTCGACGTGCTTCATGTGCCCTTCAAATGTACAGCCGCCGATGACGCAGTTGAAAAGTGTCAGCGGGCATCCCGCTGCTTGAGCGAGCTGGCGAAGATACGTGTGAGCGTTGACGGAAAAGCTGTTACCTATCGATATTACTTTCATTACACGAGTGTTTTTCTGTTGCTGATCCATTTTTTCATCGCCGAGACCGTTTTTTTCCATTCGGCGGAGTCTTCCATTGTGCGCAGAAAACGCACAAAAAGAGAGTAGAAGGCGTCGGTAAAAGTCTGCACGCCTAGCATGCGCTCCTGGAGAATAGAGCTTGGGTCGTATGCTTCGGTTTCCGGTTTGGGGAGTTTCAAGGATCTGAAGCCGAAATCCAGCCCATCTACAGCTGCCGCGTAAACATAGTCGCCGCGCGCTATTGTGAGATTTATGCGGCGCAGTTTCTTCCCGGCTTCCAAGGCTGTTTTAGCCTCCCGGCTGAGTATAGGCATGCCTTTGCGCAGCGCTGTTTCATGGGCTCCCTCTCCTTCGAGGAAGAAGACCGCCGGGCCTTCCATCATCATTGAGTATTCATGCGAGCCGTAATTACCGTCTATGGTGAACGTCTGCTTACCCGTTTCCCAGAAGAACAGCAGCCATGTGAGAAAATCCATGCCAAGGCTGTGTGCAGTAATCCTGACCTCTGGATCAGGCGAGAAACTTTGCGGCGACAGCTCGCGGTGATCTATATGAGCCAACCGCATGGCGGCGATCTCCGGCGTGAGCTGTATGGCGGAGGCTCCCGTCGCCTTTTTGAAATTTACACAGAATGCGTCAATCTGTTTCTCGGACATGGCGTCCGCGTAGACACGCCCATGAGACGTGTCTAAGACCATGGAAATGGACGACAGGGTGGGCGGCATCTGGGGCAGCAGCTCGTCCTTGACGCGTTTCTTGATTTCGGATCTGGTCTGTTTGTTTAGATGTGTCACTCCTCTCGCCTTCATCTCCGCCAACTCTTCCATTTTGCAGTACGCCCGGAGGAGCGACGGCGGTATCTTGCGTTCTGCTTTCATAAGATCGGTCCGAACGTAGCCGCCGCTTACAGCGGTGTCTTGCGTGATTTCGAGATCGAAAAGAAAGCGAGGCGAAACCCATCCGGAAATGGGTTCGGAGCTTAGTGTATCAATGGGTGGCGCGGCGTGGGCTGCGAATCCGGCCACGACATCGGTCGTGAGTGGGGTTTCTGCGTCGAAGGCTCGGAACGTGACGGTTCCTGTTTCAAATGGCATTGTTGTGTTGCTTTCTAATGTCTGCCATTATGGAACGGGCAGTTCGGTCAGGATTTTATCGATAAGCTTGTCGGCAGTTATTTCTTCCGCCTCGGCTTCGTAAGTGACTATTACGCGGTGGCGGAGCACGTCCGCGGCGATTTCCTTGACATCCTGCGGCGTGGCGTAAGAGCGGCCGTGTAACATGGCGCTGGCGCGTGCCGCAAGGTTTAGGTATAACGAAGCCCGCGGCGAGGCGCCATACTCGATATACGGGCGCAGACCCGCGAGGTTGAATCTCTCCGGCTCACGCGTGCAGAAAACGATGTCCAACATGTATTCGCCGACCTTTTCATCGCAGTAAACCTGTTCGAGGGTAGAGCGCAAACCGGATATATCCGCAGAGTGGATCACGGGCTTTATTTCCGGAGAGTGCTGTTTTGTAAAGCGTGATACTATGCGGCGCTCGTCGTCGCGCGGAGGGAGTTTCATTATGCACTTGAACATAAAACGGTCGACCTGCGCCTCTGGGAGCGGGTAGGTGCCCTCCTGTTCTATCGGGTTCTGCGTTGCGAGTACCATGAAAGGGGACGGTAGCTTGTATGTGTTGTCGCCAACCGTGACCTGAGACTCCTGCATCGCCTCCAAAAGCGCAGACTGCACCTTCGCCGGCGCGCGGTTGATTTCGTCCGCCAACAGGATGTTTGTGAAAACAGGGCCCTTTTTGGGAGAGAATGTGCCGTCTTTAGGATTGTAGATCATCGTACCCACGATGTCTGCCGGCAGCAGATCCGGCGTGAACGATATGCGGTGAAAGTCAACGTCAATCGCCTTGGCGAGTGAGCGCACGAGGGTTGTCTTGGCAATGCCGGGCACTCCCTCCAGAAGCACGTGCCCTTTGCAGATGAGTGCCATGAGCATGCGGTCGAAAACCTTTTCTTGCCCCACAATAGCCTTGCCGACTTCTTGGCGGAGGCGTTCAAAAATCTCCGCTTGCTGTTCCACGGTTTTTGCTGGTTTGTTTGCAGTCTCTGATTCCATTGCGTTCTTTTCTCCTTTTCAAGACATCTTAAATATACCCGAAATGGCGGTTTTATGCAAGATTCCCGACATCCATAAGATCAAAACGAATCACAAGAAACCATATCGTGAGCAGAAAGACCCAGAGGATTATGCCGTGCAGTATTGGTCGGAATCCGAGTTCTCGGATTTTTTCAACGCTTACGTTGGAGCCAATAAGAAAAAGCGTCGCAACCATAAGGTATTTCGACATGTCTCCGATGTGCTTCCCCATATCTTTCAACTCTGGAACGAACCATATCACGGCGGCTGCAATAAGGAATCCGGGTATGAACCACGGAACTTTGATTTTTGCCTTGCCGCCTTTGCCGTCGCCCCGGCTGATGGCAAGAGAAATTACAAACGCCAAAGGCACAATCCACAATGCGCGAGTAAGTTTGACGGTCGTGGCAATCTTTAGAGCTGGTTCTGGATACTGCATCGCCGCTCCTACAACAGAGCTTGTGTCGTGAATCGCCACGGCAGACCATAGGCCGAATTGTTCGGGCGAAAATCCGAAGAAGTGGCCGATCGGGGGAAAAATTAGAAGCGCGACGGCGTTCAGGATGAAGACCACCGAAGTTGCGATGGCGATGCTGTACGCTTTTGCTCCGAGGACCGGAGCCACGGCGGCGATTGCGCTGCCGCCGCAAATAGCCGTCCCTGAACAGATGAGCAGACTTGTGTCCCTCTCGAGTTTTAGCCAACGCCCCGCTGCGATTCCTACAGCGAAAGCGGCGGCAATCCCCAGAGCCGTGTAACCGACGCCATGGGCTGCCGTCTGGAGGACTTCCTCGATCTTTAGGCCGAACCCCATCATGACGATGGCCAGTCCCAAAAGCGGAGAGGCCATTTTTGCAGTGCGGGAGGCAAATGGATTGCCGAACAATACGGCAAACAACAGACCGGTCACTACTGCCACCGCAGAGGCCACGTTCCTGAATGGCGGAAAGACCCAAGGGAGAACAAAAAACGAAATTGCCAGAGCCGTATATGCTGTTTTATGTAAAAAATCTTTTTTCATTGAGGAGGCATTATATCACCACCACCGTGGAAATTAAACGATGGAAAAACAGGAGGTATTGGGGTATAGTAATCAGCACTTTATAAGTGAGAATTAGTCGAACAGGAGAGAGGTGGAATGGATATCAAAACAAAGGCAGAGCAGGCTAGGTGCGCGTCGGGAAAGCTTGCTTCGACATCAGCCGAGGAGCGGAACGCCGCACTTATAAGAATAGCTAAGGCGCTTGAAGCTGAAGGCGCGGCTATCGATGTAGCCAACAAGGCAGATCTTGAGGCTGCCCGGGAAACGGGACTTGCAGAGCCTTTGCTGAAACGGCTTAAGTTTGACGCCGCCAAGCGCGCTGACTGCATTGCTGGTATTGAGTCTTTGATTGCGTTGCCGGATCCAGTAGGTGTGGTGCAAAAGCGAACGGAGCTTGCGCCGGGTCTGGAGCTATCGCGCGAGGCGTGTCCGATCGGGGTTGTCGGCATTATTTTCGAATCACGTCCCGACGCGCTTGTGCAGATCTCCACACTATGCCTCAAGAGCGGCAACGGATGTCTGCTCAAGGGCGGGAGCGAGGCGCGGAATACGAACAGACTCCTATACGATGTGATAAGCGCAGCTGCGACAAAGTCTGGAATGCCAGACGGCTGGATACAGTTGCTGGAGACTCGTGAGGACGTGGGCGCCATGCTCTCGCTTGACGAGTACATCGATCTACTTATACCGCGCGGTTCCAACGAGTTCGTCCGCCATATAATGGACAACACTCGCATTCCTGTGATGGGGCATGCGGACGGCATTTGCCACGTCTACATAGATGCGGCAGCGAACGTCGGGATGGCGCTCGACGTTGTGGAGGACTCCAAGTGCCAGTATCCTGCCGTTTGCAACGCGGTGGAGAAGGTTCTGGTGCACTCGGAGATCGCGCACGAGTTCTTGCCGAAGATGAAAAAACGCCTTGAAGACCGCGGCGTCGAGCTACGTGGTTGTGCGCGGACTCGCGAGATAATCGACTGTAAATCGGCGGACAACGCCGACTGGGATGCCGAATACCTGGATGCTATACTGGCAGTAAAGACAGTCGACAGCTTGGGCGAAGCGGTCTCGCACATAAACCGCCATGGTTCAGGACATACCGATGCCATCGTCACGGCTGATGCGGAGCAGGCGGAGAAATTCATGGCTCTCGTCGATTCCGCCGACGTGTTCTGGAACTGCAGCACACGTTTCGCCGATGGATTCAGATTCGGGTTAGGGGCGGAGGTCGGCATAAGCACATCCAAGTTGCACGCGCGTGGACCGGTGGGGCTGGAAGGGCTTATGACTTACAAGTGGAAACTGCGCGGCAGCGGGCAGATTGTGGCGCCGTTCGCCGACGGTCGCATGACGTTCACGCATGTGGACAAGGGCGTTTGATCGGGCATTGGGGTGCGGGAAGCAAAATGAGAAATCAGGCATTCGCCTTTATTAAGCCGCACGCGATGAAATCGCAGGCTGCTGCGACTTATATCGAGGATGTTTTCGAAGATGAGAACGTCAAGGTGTCGTTAAGCGTCAGGAAGCCGGCTCGCGAGGTGGCAGGGTTGATAGACCGCCACTTCGGCCGTGTGGCGGACGTTGCGTTCTCTGAGGATGTTTCGGCGCTTGACCCGGGCGGAGAGGGACGGGGGCTTTTTCGCGATGCTTTTGGCGAGGATTGGGATGATGCCGTGGCCGACGACAGCGTTCTTAACTGCGTCCAGGCGCGTGGTCGTATGGATAACGCTTCGGCTAAGGATCTATGCACGGAATGGGCCAAGCGAGGGGCGGTCGAGATTGCGCCGGATTTCTTCGCGTCATGGTTCGAAGAGCAAGGTTTTTACGTTTTAAACGGATTTTACCCAGTGTTGCGTGAATCGTACACTGCCGATGATGCAGCCGTGTTGGTCATGCTTTTGGACTTCAATATGGACTGGCGTGAATTTCACGAAGGTGTCGTTGGCTGCGACAATCCGGCGGCGGCGCTTGAGGACTCAATCAGAGGATATCTTTACGACCATGCCAGTGTTCTCGAGATGTTAATCGACCCTATAGACAACATCCTGCACGTCAGCGAATCGCCTTTTGCCGCACTTTGCGAAAAGATTGTGTGGCTCGACAAGGCTGCCTGGAGCGGCGATCCCCTGCTGCGCATGGTCGTGGAAGCGACAGGCAAGCCTGCGGAACAGGTGGCGGAATGGATCACGGCGAGGGCTCAGAACCACGACATCCGCAAGCCTTTTGTGGACATGGACACGGAGTTGGTGGCGGCAAAGCTCGCGGGTATGATAAAATAGGCACCCAGCTCAAACAGGAGGACAGAGGGAGGAAACATGCGTAAACGCGAACTCGACGACCGGGACAAGAAGAAACTGCATCTACACCTCAGCGAAACACGCCGCATCCAGGACGAGATCAGGACGGCTGTGCAGGATGCGCTCGACATCGAGGACATCGGCGAACTGCCTCTATCCATTATATGGGACGCGATAATGGAAAACGTCGCCAAGACTTACTATAACAAGGGGCTTGCCGATGCCCGCCGCTACATTGAGTTGCGCGCAGAGGACATCGCCACGCTGGAAATCGGGTATTGAACCTGCATGAACGGCGCGGGACAAGACAGTTGGCGCCTGAAAACTGCTTCCCGGACGCAAATTCCGGGGGGGGTTCCCGATTAAGGCAGAAAACAATGGACAAAAGTCCCCATTCGCTCGGATTCGCTCCGAAACGAAAAAACCTCTTGAATTTGTCCGGTGTTTATAGTAGTCT
>CAYOPG010000069.1:0-11608 GCA_964405775.1 uncultured Lentisphaerales bacterium | reverse complement strand
GGTGTCACCTTATTGAGAATATGGTTGCGTCGTTCTTGAAATCAACGGTTATGGACTCGTCCTTAAAGCCGATGCCGCGAGCCACAAGTTTAGCTGTGGATTGCAATTGCAGAACGCATGCGAACGCGTTGCAGAGAATCAAATATTTAAACGATGTCCTCATAGTCATCACCTGAACCCATTATTCGTAACGCAATAAGCGGATTCAACTGGGGCAAAACTACTTGAAACCCAGAGAAAAGTCAACCCTCGAAATTCAGGTGAAATGGGAGCTGGGGTGGGATAAGCCTGAATGGCTTTCAGGCCGCGTAGCCCGGTATTCTTGTGATATGTTTGTTACTGGGCTGGTTGTTCTGCCGATTTTTTGCTGTGTTTTTTTCGGAGCATCCAGAATATGACTACAACAATCGCCACGCCCAGTACAGCACTGTAGAGCGGACGGTAGAACAGCCATGCTATCGCACACACGGACAGTGCGCATATAAGCGCGATTCCAAAGGCAACCACGCCAACGCCAAAGTCGAGTATCTTTTTAACAAACGGCACGACTGCGCCCAGCATGGCAATCGGCCCAAGAATCGTTTTGAGACCGATATACATGAGCATAAAACCAGCGACACGCAGCAACCATGTGAGAAATTTATTCGACTTCTCGGCAGCCAAAAACATTTCGTCTGCGCTATGTATTCCCATCGAGACAAGCTGGAGCTGTCCCTTTTTGGAGGCGTAAGGAACAAATGTTTCCCCTTTTTGCACTGAAATTACGCTGAGGTCGCTTTCGTCTGTGGCAAAGAACTCAACTTTTATATCACCGATATCCGGCGAAATCGTCGACATTGGATTCACCAGAATATCCTTTGCTACTTGAACAACATTGTTTGTGGCCGCGCCAGTCTCTTCAACTGCATTTGTGACGCCGGAGCTTGCAGAGATTGTGTTTGTGGCGTTTGCGGTTATGGCTTTGTCTGAGTTTGAAAGTACCTGTGCAGATTTTTCAGGGTTGGCAGGGATATAGACAACGCCGCCGGCGGCAAACTTTGCGAAGTTGTCGTTAACATCGTCAGGCGCAACTGCAATAGGTTTTTCGTCGCGGATTCTAGACACGATTTCGGGTGGCAGCGAAAAAGCGCCAAACGTGACGATTGCGGCCTGCTGCTCGCTGGTCATTAGGGACGGGAATGGCGGGTTATCGTGCTCTTTCTCCATAAACTTATCAGAACTTACCGGATAATCCGCCCAGCCCTTCGAGTACGTGTAGGTGGTTGTCGTTTCCTGTGCTCCGCCAAGTTTCTCCTTTGAGGATGTGGAGGTGGATTCGTGCCACTGGAACATGCTAACTTTGCGCACAAGTCGGATTTTGTTCTGCACGGCAACGCCGAAATCGGAGTCTTGAAGCGTGTCCGAGGTTCTGGTCTTGCCGGTCACATGTACGAGCTTGCCCTCATTTGCCGGGTCAACATTGTCAGAGGAAGGCAAACTCACAACTGCGCCCCTCCCTTCATCAAGCACCTTTGCGCGCCTTATCGCGCGGCCCTCATTGTTGAATAACACTGGGAATGCCACTATGAAGAGCACAATACCGAAAAGTACGTTTTTAAACGACCCTCCTAGCCTGCTGATCCAGCTTTGCGTTTGAGTTACAGTTGTTGCCATTTACTCTCCTGTCTGTTGATACTACAAACTAACACATCAAATGCCGTTGTTATTCCGTAACGGTGCCGAAACCCACGGCGTGTTGTATGATATTCGCTCACAAGCATCCAATAGGCTTGTTTTTAATTCAGCCACCCGGCTGGAACCCATGGGACGCAGACACGGTGAGATTTTATCAGTAGCATCGGAGTATTTCAACCCCGGAAGTAATTTGACCGCATAGATTCATGGTTCTGCGCCTTTGTTTTGAGTGGAAGCAGCTCGTTGTTTTTGTTATTATGCGGAAAACTTTCATGTAAACGGAGGATTGATGTGATGAATAGATTTGCAGTGTTTTTTGCGCTTTAACAATAGCGGCTGCCGCACATTCCGAGTCGTTGCAGAAGTGGACCGCCCAGAACGGGGAGGAAATCACGGCTGAGTTCGTCACCATAAAAGACGGCAATGCTTATTTAATGAAAGATGGACTTACGAACGGCATCCCGCTAAAATGGCTGCGGATGAGAGCCGCGAGCGAGCAGAGACGCAGTTGAACCAGAGAGAGAAAGCGCGCATCAAGGGGCTGACGCCCGCTATGAAGGCGGCGACAATAGAGCCATTGGTTTATACGGACGGTAGAGTTAAGCATGACCTTCTTTTTTCATCCCCCAAAATGGATGTGTATCTTAGCAAGGCAACTGGTCATGCCGAAATTTTCGTGAAAGAGGATGGTAAATTCCTTTCGGAGCCTCTGTCGCTCGGATTTTCCGTGAGAGAGCGTATAGGCGAGCGTGTCAGAAGTGTTCTTGTTGTTGGGGAGCCCGTGGTAGAAGAGACGGGCAAGAATACGATCATTTTACGGCGTATGCATGAGTATGATGTAAAAACCGAATTGTATTTCAGCTTCGACGGTTCATCTCTTTCAGTGGGATACATGCTTTTCAATCCGAATCCCTCCGAGCACTTAATTTCCTCTGAGCTCGGCGTTTATGTAAGGCCATCTTTCTACATGGAGAGACCAAGTGGACAGTTGGATTTCGTCTATTACACCCCGCGTCTCAACGCCGCCGGTGTTCCGTTCTCGGAAGTTGAGCAGCTTATGGGCGGCTGGACGGTTGACTTTGCTTATGATAAAAAGATCAAAGATATACAGACATCTTTTCCGTACCTCAAATCGTTAAAGCAATTTCCACACAGGCCAGCGTCCATTACATTGAACGGGGGGCCGCATGGGAAAAACACTGTTAAAGTATCTCGTATGGGGCTGGAAGGTTCTCTTATGCCTCGTCTATACACAGGCAAATCCCCTGCGGAAGGTTTTGGCATAGGATTCACAAAAAAATTGCCGTCAACACCGGCTTCCACAGGCAAAGCCCGGCTTGTAGTTGAAGTCAAGTGAAGTGGCGGAGCCGATTGCGCTGTGTTTTCTCCACCGGTCCATTTGATATTGCAATTTCCGCACCCCAAACGCCGACCTGATAACAGTTGATTATAGCCCCTCGCGTGTGATATTATCCCGCCACCTATGGTAAAAGAGACAAAACGTACGTTGACATACATGGCCGTTTTTTTCGGCATAGCCTTCCTTGGTATTTTTTTGGGGGAGTATGTTACTTCTCTGAAGCAGTTGCGTAGCGGAAAGAACATACTGCAGGTTTTAGGCTCGGCATCACTAGTTCTGGCTTGCTGTGCAACGCTCTCCGTTGCCACGCAGTTGCGTTTCGCCAAACGAAACCGGCCCGCCGTTGAAGGCGTGATGCTGGCCCGTATCTACTGGCTGGTTGCATGGATCGTGGCTATGTGCGCGGTCGCCTACGGCTTCGGAGTGCTCGGCACTTTCGGGACGGCGTTCAGCATGTTTGGAGGCATGCTGTTGGGCTGGTCTTTGCAGGCGCCGGTCAGCGGTTTCGCTGCCTGGATCCTCGTCTCCATCAAGCGTCCGTTCCGCCCCGGCGACCGTGTTCAATTTCCGACGCTAGGCGCTCTGACAGGAGATGTGATGGAGATCGGGCCGATGTACACCGTGCTCAATCAGGTGGGCGGCACGATCGCGAGCGAGGAGGCTGTCGGGCGCCACGTGCTCGTGCCGAATGCAATGCTTTTCGGCCAGGTGATCATCAACTATACCGCAAGGCGAGAAGCCTCGTTCATGCTTGACGAAGTGCTTCTGCGCATTACATACGACTCCGACTGGAGTCAGGCAGAGCGCATACTGTTAGATGCCGCGCGGGAGGTCACCAAGGATGTCATAGCCGTCACGGGCGACGAACCGTACATCCGCGCCGACTCATACGACTACGGCATTATCCTGCGCCTCCGCTACAAGACGCGCGTCAAGGACCGCGCCGAGACGAGTTACCGCATTACAAAACGCGTCATTGAAAACGTGCAACGGGCTCAGACCATCGATTTGGCGATACCGTACGTCTATTCATACAGGTCAGGGCACGACAGAAGAGTCGAAGAGGCTCGCCGCGGTGCGCAGGATGCCGGCGAGATGGATATAGAGATAGCTCGCATCAGACCGGGAAACAGTGTTTTTGATTCGCAGGATGTTGAGCAGCTCTCGATCAGCATAGCTTCCGAGGGGCTGTTGCAGCCTGTAGTTGTCGCCCCTCACGGCGACACGGGCGATTACGACATTCTTGCCGGCGAACTTCGCCTCGAGGCGTGCAAGCGGCTAGGTTGGAAAACCATCCGCGCGATCGTTCATGGATCGAAAAAATCGACCAAAGTTCATGGCATCCCCGATGGTCTGGTGCCGATCGTAATAGATCCCCCGGGCAAATAAATGTAGACCAAGGCTGACCGTCTTTGTCCTTTTCCAAGTAAATATGGCATGAGCGTTATGTGGGAGAGTCAACACTCTGCCACATTGATTATTGGCGCATTTCGACAACTTGCCTTTATAGCGTGGCAGGTGATCCTACATTTGTGAAGGCGCTACGTCGCGCACCATCATCTGCAGCGTACCGAACATATCACGTGAAAAGGCGAATACGACGTCGATTTTGTCGCCGGCTTTGAAAGGTAGAGATTCCCGTCGGAAAAGGACGCCTCCCATATTGGTCTCTTCGAATTCCAGTGCCCAGTTGTCGCGGCGCTTTTTTCCGAAACTACGGGGATCCTGCCGAAGCGTGAGGCCTCGAACCCCAAGTTTGGGGGAAGGGTTTTTCATGCCGCACGGTTCAAGACGCTCGAGCAACGCCTCGGTTTTCTCGTTTAGCCGGTCGGGACCTATCCAGGCGTCAATAATCAACTCCGGCCGCAGATCCAGCCCCTTGATTGCCTCGGCGCAGACTTCGGTAAAAGCAGCGCGGAAGGAATCGATGTTTTCCTTTGATATGGTAAGTCCCGCCGCCACCCTGTGGCCGCCATGGCGTTCCAGAAGGTGGGAGCAACTGCCGAGAAGCGGCATAAGATCCAGATTCTCATGTTCGGGGCAGCGCGCGGAGCCGCGTGCGAAATCATCCTCGCCGGTTGTTATTATGACAGCCGGCACCCGGTAGCGAGCGACCATGCGCGACGCCACAAGTCCTATTACGCCTGGGTGCCATTCCGGCTTGAATACGACGATTGCCGCAGGGTGTTCTCCGAGAGACGAATCCACTAGTTCTGCAGCAGTCTCCACGGCGTCCGCCTCCTCGCTCCGGCGTGCCTCATTGTCGATCTCAAGCTGCCGCGCGAAGCGCACCGCGTCAGTTCGAGAACGCGCGTTCAGCAACGCCACGGCCGTGTTTGGATCCCCAACGCGCCCAGCCGCATTTATTCGTGTAGCCAACGCGAATCCGACGGTCTCCGATGTTGCTTTGCCGATCCTTGCCGTGCGCTTCAGCTCGTCTATCCCCGCATTGTGCTCGCGGCTGTTGCCGTTGATCAGCGCCAGCCCCCGTGCGACAATGATGCGGTTCTCTCCTACGAGTGGCACCAGATCCGCCACGGTGCCTATTGCCGCGAGCGGCAGCAGCTTGTTCACCAGTGCCCGTCCGTCATCGACCGACAGCCCTTTGCGAGCAAGCTGATGCGCCAATTTAAACGCAACGCCGGCTCCGCATAAGTGACGCAGCGGTTCCGGTGTCCCGTCCAGTTCCGGATTGACAATGGCCGAAGCCTCCGCCGGTGTTGACTCTGTAATTTGGTGATGGTCCGTGATTACGACCTCCACACCGGCGGCTACGGCATCCCGACATGCGTCGACTTGGGATATCCCGCAGTCCACCGTTACAATTATCTTGGTGTCTGGGTACTTCTCAAGGCTTCTGCGCAGCGCGCCCGGCGTGAACCCGTACCCCTCGGCCTTGCGATCAGGTATGAAAATATCGGCCCGTCCCCCTATGCCCTCAATCGCCTGTGCAAGAATTGAGGCTGCGGTCATACCATCGGCGTCGAAATCGCCGAAAACAACTATTCTGTTGTTTTTCGATATATGGTCGCAGATCTTCTCGGCAGCTTTCTCCACTCCTGGCATCTGGTCAGGCATCACGCACTGCGCAAGCTTCGGATCAAGAAAAGCTTCGGCTTCAGCGGCAGTCTTTATTCCACGAACGATCAAACACCGCGCTAACGGTACGTCGATTCCGACCGCCGCCGCCAGACTCTGCGCCTGCGCGTCGTCGACCTCTCCCGTGCGCCATCTGCAAAAAGGCCACGCGGCGTTGTCGACGGTGTCGTTCAACCCTCGGCACCCCTCGCCGCTTTCAGAAATTCTGGCAGGGAAGCGGTCTTTTCATAAAGAGCCTTGCCCACTATTACCCCTGTGATGTTCTGGCGTCCGAGCCCGTTCAATGCCTTTACGTCGGATGGCGCCTTTACGCCGCCGGAAGCAATGACATCCACCGATGGCACCGCATCCGCCATTTCCGCGATTGCCTGGAGATTGGGGCCTTTGAGCATCCCATCCGTGGCAGTGTCCGTATATATTATGGTTGCCAGGCCGTTGTCCGCGAGCTTGCGCGCAAGATCAGTTGCCCGTACCCCTGTAGTCTCCACCCAGCCTTTTACCTGTACAAATCCGTCGCGCGCGTCCACTCCTACGGCTATGGAGGAACCGTGTGCTTTTATCAGGCGCGCAAGCGAATCCACGTCTTCCGCGGCGCGAGTGCCTATGATTGCGCGCGCGGCGCCGGCGTCCAGCAGCTCTTTAACATGGGCGTCGGTGCGGAGCCCGCCGCCGACCTCAACTGGGATGCGCAATGCACCCGCGATTTTCGCAATGACAGCAGTATGCGCCGGTTCGCCACGGAACGCGCCGTCGAGGTCGACGACATGCAGATATTCCGCGCCGAGTTCCTGCCATTTAAGCGCCATCTCCAAGGGATCCGCGGAGTACACCGTGGCGTCCTCCAGACGCCCCTGCTTGAGCCGCACGCACATCCCGCCTTTTAGATCAATAGCTGGTAAAATTTTCATGCACCTTTTTATAACATAAAGCTACCGGATTTTCAAACCACGAATTGGGCGCGATTACACACTCTCGCGGAAAAAGGTGATTTATTTTTAAAATTTGTATATATTTGCGGGCGAAGGAGAAAAACGATGAAAATAAAAATTTTGGGTTCGGCGGCAGCGGAGGCTATCCCGTGCCATTTTTGCGGGTGTCGGGTTTGCGAGACGGCTCGAATCAACGGGGGCAAAGACTTGCGGCGCCGGACTTCGTATCTCATAGACGAAGACACACTCGTCGATTACGGGCCGGACATCAACTGGCAGTTCAATGAGTTTAAAATAGATTCTCGAAAGCTGGACCGAGTGCTTATAACACATCTGCATGAGGATCACATTGATCCTACGGAGTTGGCATGGAGGCGTCATGGGTATGCCAAGCAACCTATCAAGCAAATCAAACTATACGCTTCGGAAAAAGTGCACTGTCGAATCATAGGTTCACTTGCAATTGATGGAGCATGCAGGAGCTACGAGTCTCTGGGAATAGATCCCATTCCCGTATCTCCGGATGGTTCGACTAAGTATGTTGAGGACGGCAAAGACTTTAAACTTACGGCGTTTCTTGCCAATCATGCGCCAGGGATGAATCCATGTACGTTTATCGTTGAGCGGTCGGGCAAGAAATTGTTTGTATGCAATGACACTGGGTATTTTTCAGAGCAAGTTTGGGAAAAGCTCAGTAACGCACACGCGGACGCAATAGTCATAGACTGCACTTATGGATGCAAAGTTGGAAACATCAGGAATGGCCACATGTCCGGCGACATCGTGCTTGAGATGATAGACCGAATGCGCGTAATAAATGCACTGAGCGAAGAAGCGGTGGTGGTTGCCAACCATTTTTCGCACAATGGCGATTGCACACACGCGGAACTAGAGGCTTTCTTTAACCCACATGGCATCGTAGTCGGCTACGACGGGCTCGAAATTGACGTTGCAGCCACCTCTTCGTAATTGTCTAACGGCTTTACTGAAAAAGGCAGTTCGCGGGTAATCGGGCAGGGCGGGCGAGATTGGATGTGGCCGGAGACTCTGCCACATTGGCGGTCTCACTGGAACTCGACTAACAGACAAGCGTGCGGCGGCAGTGGCGTGGTCAGGACTCCGCCACGGGCTTTGACAGTTTTGTCAGTCCAGAAATTTCTGCCTTTTTCAGCCGATATTCCAAAGGCGCCGATATCCAGCGCGAGTTCCTTGGGAGCGTCGCTCCAATTGATAAGCAGGACGCGCCAGCCGGCGCTCGTGCGCTGTATCCACTTGGCGGGTCGTTCTGACGCAAACAGGTCGAGAGGCACACCGGCGCAGCCGCGCGGAGCCGCCACTGTGCGCCGGACCAGATCCAGCCCCTCCTCATTCAGTTTCATGAGATTGTCTGAAAGATTCACGGCGCCGCCGGAGACCACAACGAGACTGAGCAGAACTCGCGCCTCGTCGCGGTTCATCGTCGCAAGCACAAATTCACCGCCGTATGTCTGCGTCTCGTTCGGCTTGACGTTTACCAGAGATGGTAGCAGGCGCTGCAAATCGGGGTCGTCTGAGGTCTGAGGTCCGCGTGCGAGGGCGAAGTCGGGGTCGTTGCCCCACCACCGGCTCTGCGCCCACCAGCGCCCGGCTATGGAGCCGACGTTGCCGCATATGCTGTCCCACCGCGCGTGTATGTCGCTCGAAGTGCGGACCTCGTCGACGCAACCGATTCCGGCGTGGAAGTCGTACCCGCATCCCATGATGTGCGCCCGTCCCGCCAACGCCTGACGGGCGGGTTCGAGAAGCGTCTCCACAATCCTGCCGCGGGGCACGGATTTGTCGCTGTAGCGCGGGGCGCGCGCCACGGGGGAGAGGAAGTCGAGTTTGAAGTACTTAAATCCCATGTCCGCATAGCGTGTAAACAGGCTGTGCAGCCATTGACGTGTCTTGTGGACCGTTGGGTCCAGCACAAAGCCGTTGCGCGCCATGCAGGTGAAACATATGCACGGCAGCCCCGACACGCCGCGTGCCAACATGTCCGTTTCCCATTGGGCGATTCTGGCTTGTGGTTCGACAATGCCGGGAGCCATCCAGATGCCCGGTTCGAAGCCCAGTTTGGAGAGACGGCGGGCAAGCCACTCCATCCCGTGCGGGAAAAGGTGGTTGGGGTCCCATTCGCCGTATGCGTATTGCCATCCATCATCAATAATGATTCGTTTGACGTGGCGGCTCAATACGGGATCCGCCGCTATGAACTCGGCGTTGCCGAGTACCGCATCCTCTGTGATCGTCCAACGGTAGTAATCCCACGAATTCCATCCGGCTAAGGGAGGTGGGGGAGCCGGGCGTATGACACCGGCGGCTTGTTCCTCCGCCCAAGCCTCCATGAGTCCGTGTCCGTCATCAGACACGAAAAGCGACACCGGTTCGGCTGTCAGACGTCCGACTCCATACGCCAAATCGAACGGAGTGGTGACGGAGAGTTCATGCAGAAAGCCACCACGGAAGCGCCCCGTGATATGCGAGGGGTTATTCTGGCGTAAAGGCTGCGCTATCTGCAGGACGGACGCTCCACGCCTTACCATCATCATTAAGTGGCTTTTGACGTTTTCGCCTGCTCCAGGGCCGGCTATGGCTCGGCACCCTCCCGCGCTGCGGCCTTGCAGAACAACGTGATCTGCTTGAAGCCTCGAAAACGCAAGAGGGACGAGCCCCAGAACATTTTTGCCGCGGCGCGCCGTGCCGGACATCACGACCCGCAACCCTGCAAGGCCGCGGGCGTTGACACAGGAGCGGACTCGCAAGGTCCAGCTTCCACCTGCGGTTGAGCCGCGAAGCGCAAGCTCCCCCTTAACGGTACTGCCCGCGCTCCAAACAACATCTTCGCGCGAGCCGTCAGGCAAAACAACCTGTGAAGAGGCAGTGCCTTGGCGCACACCGTCAACCTCTATCTCCATGCGTTTGCCTCCGGACTGCAACCTGAAACGGACGGACTGAGCGCTGTACTCGAATGGATATTTCATGATGCCTCCCGGCAAAGCCATGTGGTAGATGCGGGGTTTGAGGACATTAAGTCAACATTACCTGATCGACATAACCGTTCCGGGGGACGGCTCGACGCTGCCGAACGACAACAATGTGCTGTCAGCCTTTTGGTTGTTGTACGAGGCTCCGAGCCATGCGGAAGAGCGGCTGATCTTGCATACGCGCACTTCGTCCACCAGCCCCTGATAGAAAAAAGCGGTGCGTTCGGTGGCCAAATTTTGTTGGGTTCGGCTCCTATGACTAGCGGCCGCGACGTGAAAGGATTCCTGATGGCGCGTCCTGCGACAACCACATTTGTGACCTCTGTACCGTTGAAGTACATGCGCCCCTGGCTCTGATCAAGAGAGCTGTCGTAATATACGGACATTGCCACATGCGTCCACACCCCCTTGGCAAAAGGTCCGTAATCAGGCTTTAGAGAACTATTGCCAGTTCCTCCGCTTGCCGACCCGATCAATCTGCCGGTGGTTTCATTTCCTTCAAGCGAAGCGTGATAATAAGGGCTCCAATTGCCTCCACCACCCAGGAAGATCATCTTTCTGTGGAATGTGGCAGAAAACCAGCCGGAAAGCGTCAAGCC
Source organism: uncultured Lentisphaerales bacterium (assembly GCA_964405775.1). Lineage (GTDB taxonomy): Bacteria > Verrucomicrobiota > Kiritimatiellia > RFP12 > UBA3636 > JAAZFF01. The sequence continues at coordinate 942 of CAYOPG010000069.1, read as the reverse complement.
TAGAGTCGTGTCTATATTGGGGAACGACGGGGTCGCCATATACTGCGGGGATCCAGCCAGCCGCACGCACCGGGATATGACCCCAGCCTCGCCTTCCGAAGGAGAGCCATATAGGTTAAGAGGTTTGCCCGTGGTGCTCAAATCCCCTTGCGTCACGCCGTTTGTGCTGGACAGGTGGTAAACGGAATATTGGTGTTCGTCCCAGACTCCGGCGGCGTAGCTGCCGTCGGACGCATCATCATTGTCTCCGTAGACATAAATGACCGTATCCTCTCCGCTGGCAACTTCCGGCACACGCACCCAATAGGAAGCCGTGCGGGCGGAGCTGTCATGCAGCTCGCGCTCATGCGGCATAAGCGTCGCTCCGTCTTCGTTGGTGAAACGAACGTCATAACCATCAGGATGCGACGTTTCAAAATTGAAATTGTTCTCGTCGAGCCGCACAAGCAGGGGAAAGTTTGTAAGCGGGGCGTCAATCTGCGAACCGTCAACCGTGATCTTCCTGCGCTGCCGCCAGCCTGCCAGCCAATTTTTGTGGAGGGTCTCTATCGAGCCATACTGGAGGAGGCCGTCCGATTGGGGGAGGTCAGGGGATTGGCTCAGGTAGCAAGCCGCTATCCATGCGTCCGAACGACGTGTCTTGCTGACGCGGACCTTGTCAATTGCTCCCATAAAAAAATTGTTGGGATCGTTGATGGGCCAAGCTGGGTGATTTGCAATTTCCCTTGTTCCTTTTATTTAGAGGTGTACTTGTCATGATTATTCCTTTTCACTAGCATCCCACAGGCTAAATGTTGATCCAGCCACTCGGCTAGAACCCAGTAGCGAGCTGATACTGCGGAATTATACAGGGTTCATCTGAATCTTTCAACTCCCCGTGCGAAAAAACGAGCCGATTGCGTTGTTCATGGTATGCCTGTATTCATTGGGTGAAATTCATAC
>CAYOPG010000068.1:0-11738 GCA_964405775.1 uncultured Lentisphaerales bacterium | reverse complement strand
GCTATGCGCAGGTTAAGAGCTTTAAGAGCCTTGATTGTATAAATATGTGCGTTCATCAATTGGGGTGGTTTTCTAGAGGGGGATTGTAGCAGGAGAGTGTTTATCTGTCACTTGCAATTTCCCGATTAACGGGTGACTGCAACTTCTCCTTGAATCGGCTTCGGCAATATTATAGGATAAGTCGCCAAATGTCCCCGGAAGTAATCGCGGGGAAAAGATAAACCGAAAAAAGGAAAAGCTGAAATGAAAGATGTGGATTTAGTCAAGATCGGGGTCATTGGCGCTGGTGGCCGTGGCGGTCTGTCGCGTTTGGCGGTTGCGCCTGGTGTCGGTGGAAAAATCGTGGCGCTGTGCGACGTAGACCCAGCCGCTTTTAAACGCTACGATGAAATCTGCGGGCCGGATGTTTTCAAGTGCGCTGACTACCGCGAACTACTAGCCAGAGGGGATGTCGAGGCCGTCTTTGTGTCCACGCCGGATAATTTCCACGAAGAGCATGCAATAGCCGCGCTGCGCGCCGGAAAACACGTCTATCTAGAAAAACCCATGGCTATCACAATCGAGGGGTGCGACCGCATCCTTGTCGAGGCAAAAAAAAGCGGGAAAAAGCTGTACCTCGGCCATAATATGCGCCACATGCTGTTCGTCCAGAAAATGAAAGAGCTGGTTGACACTGGGGCGATAGGACAGGTGAAAGCCGCTTGGTGCCGCCACTTCATTTCATACGGCGGCGATGCTTATTTTAAGGACTGGCATGCCGACCGTAGGAACAGCATGGGTTTGCTGCTGCAGAAGGCCGCCCATGATATTGATGTTATACACTGGATTTGTGGTAGCTACACCAAGCGCGTGGTGGGGCAGGGCGGACTTACGCTCTATGACCAGATAAAGGATCGTCATCCCGCCTCGGAGCGAGGTGACGCTACTTTCAGGGACGCCAACTGGCCGCCACTCTCGCAGAAGCAGCTGAACCCTATCATCGATATAGAGGACGTCAGCCACATCCTCATGCATCTGGAAAACGGCGTTCTCGCGACATACCAGCAATGCCATTTCACCCCGGACTCTTGTCGTAACTACACCATAATAGGCACCGAGGGGCGCATAGAAAACTTGGGTGAGAGCAAGGTCTGCATATGGAATAAGCGTGGACCGTACAAACCCGAAGGTGATGAACAGTTCGACTGCACACCCGAAGCCGGCACTCACGGCGGAGCCGACCCGCAGATTGCGGCGGAGTTCGTCCGCTACGTACGAGAAGGCGGAGCGATTCTCACGTCCCCGATTGCAGCGCGCAACAGCGTCGCCACAGGGTACTTGGGGACAGTTTCGATCCGCTCCGCCAGCACTCCTTACGATATTCCGGCTCTTGCGCCTGAACTCGTGGAATACTTCTCTTAATCAGACAGTCTAGATTGAATAGGTCACGCGTGCGCCGATGGTGGTGTCGGTCTTTTCCTCGACACCGCTGCTTGGCTCGGAATCGTGTTCGATCTGGAGCAGGAGACCAATGGAAACCTTCTCGCTGATTGCGGAATCAACACCCGCCTCTGCGCTTAGGAGGAAATTTCCAAAGTCAGACGCCTCGGGAATGACCTCAACACTCTCCCAGAAGGTGACGGTGTCGGAAAACTTGTAGTCTATACGCTCCGCGAAACGAAGGGCGAAGTAGTCGTCGTCTTCAAAAGCCTCCTCGTGCATATATGCAACCCCACCCTCGACGGTGAACTTGAAGTTGTCCTCGTCAACGAGATAGGTGCCTATCCCCGTGCCGATTATGCCGCGGAATTTGATGCCGGCGATGCTGTCATGCAAAGCTGAGCCGTTGCCGTACAGGTAAAACCCATTGAAGCGCTGCTTTGCGTTTGCGACGGCTTTAACCTTGCCTTCAGTCTGCTCGTCGCGCTTGTTGCCGTCGGCGTCTTCTACTTCGCTCTCCGCATAAGCCCCCTCGATCATCATATCCAGAACTGTCTTGTTGATTGTGGTTCCAGCCTCAATCCTGCCGGAATATGAGTCTGATTCGGTGTTGCCGGATTTTGACGACAAGCCGAGCGATGTTTTAAGGAACGTAGCAGAAGCTTCGTCCTCAGCCGTAATGACGGCAGGTGCCGTCACTTCCGTGACAGTGGCTTCCTGACCGAATGCAAAGGTGAATGAGATAATTCCGGCGCCAAGCGCCAATAAGGTTTTTTTCATTTTTTTGTTTTCTGCCGCCAGAGTTTTCTTTTGACTTTATTGAGGACCCACGACCCGAGGTTGGCGGTATTCCACGGAAGCGTGCCGTCCGCAAGTACACGCAGGCAATAGTATAACGTGTGAAAAAGTTTTGCAATTCAATAATGCTCATTAATTTGCCGCGCACATCTGATAAGGACGAGCGGCTTTACCAATCGCACTAAATAAATAAGCGTTGTCTGAAACCTGTCTTTGCCAAATAGTGGTGAGATGTGATAACATTCCGGCTTCACGCATCGCCCTCTGAAGGGCGCCTAGAGATTTTTCGAGAAAGGTGATTGAATCATGAGACCGGTGGCACTTATTATCAGGGACGGATGGGGTTTAAACGACAAGGAAGAAGGCAATTCTGTCAAGGCGGCAAAGACGCCGAACATAGATGCGTTCAAAGCTAAATATCCGTGGACGACGCTTGACGCGTGCGGCGAAGCTGTCGGGTTGCCGGGAGGATACCAAGGCTCCAGCGAGGTCGGACACCTAAACATGGGCGCGGGACGTGTTGTTGTGCAAGAACTAAAACGAATCGATGACGGTCTTTCTACCGGGGAGCTTTTCGAGACCGAAAAGTGGAAGAGCTTCATGGCCTCATGGAAGAATGGCAAGGGCAAGCTGCATCTTATGGGGCTCCTTCAGGACGAGGGTGTACATGCGCATCAGGAGCACCTCTTTAAAATCATGCGGCGCGCCCGCGAGACCCTGCCTGAAGGGGAGATTGTAATACATCCTTTCCTTGACGGACGCGATACTCCTCCGCGGAGTACCCTCGAATACATTGGCCGCCTGCAAAAAGAAATGGAGGCAATTGGCAAATGCCGGATTGGAACGGTGATGGGGCGTTATTATTCGATGGACCGGTCTAAGAACTACATGCTTACAAGTCTCGCTTATGACACTCTGGTGACGGGTGAGGGACGAAAGGCAGATGATGCAGTTTCAGCCGTTTCGGAATGCTATGCTAACGACAAAACGCCTGACGGAGTTGACATGACCGATGAGTACATCCTCCCGTATGTGATTGGAGATTACAACGGCATGCATGACGGTGATGCTGTAATGCACACGAACTACCGGCAGGACCGCGCGATACAGCTTACTCAGGCTTTTGTCTGCGATGATTATCCTGGTGCCCGCAAGGCGCGCCCTAAGCTGGCGTACCTCGGTTTTACACGTTACTGGGATCAGTTCGAGGATTACCTGCTGGGTGTCATGGGAGGCGATGGCGGTATGGATAAACTGCTCGGCGAGGTGATTGCCGATGCCGGACTCCGTCAGCTTCGTATCGCGGAGACTCAGAAATTCAGGCACGTCACCAGCTTCTTCAACGGCAAGTCAACCACTCCGTACAAAGGGGAGGACGACGTTAACATTCCAAGCCGTTTCGACCCTGCCACTTTCGCCAGCCATCCGGAAATGGATGCGTATACTGTGACGGAAGATCTGTTGAAGCGTCTTGAGAGCAACCCGTATGCGTTCATCGTCTGCAACCTCGCAAACTGCGACATGGTTGGACACACTGGCGACATGAAGGCGGCGACGAAGGCTGTTGAGATCGTTGACGAATGCGTCGGGCGGCTCGTGAAACGTCTTTTGGAGCTTGACGCGAAAATAATCGTTACTGCGGACCATGGCAATGCCGAGCAGATGGTAGATTATGAGACCGGCATGGTTAAGACAAGCCACACGCTCAATTTCGTGGAGTGCATCTACATTGCCAACGACGCAGCAGGGGTTAAGCTTGTCGAGCGCGGTGTCCTTTCCGACATAGCGCCGACTGTTCTTGAACTACTTGGAATCAGAAAACCCGAAGAGATGACTTCCCGCAGCCTTATCGCCAAGTAAAACTCGGTAGACGGGCTCAAGGAGGCATCGCTGGAAAAAAGGATGGAACTCTTTAAGGCAACTGCAAAAACGTTTATGAGCATGATCACCATTGTTGTGATCACGTCAGTGGCGTGTTTTGAGGTCGAAGCGGCTCGGCCAAGATCAACGAAACCGTCGATATCGGCGCAGCGCGTGAATGTGCTGAACAACTACAGGAGCCCCAAGAACCGTCAGCGCCCATCTCGGAAAATGACCAAATTCATCATACTGCACACAACCGAGGGAGCCGCCCGCGGGGCGCTTGACAAGCTAAGTGCAAACGGAGAATGCCACTATGTCGTCAACTCCGATGGCAAGGTATACGCAATTATAGACAGGAAGCGCGTCGCCTATCATGCCGGGCTAAGCATGTGGGAAGGGCAGACGGGACTCGATTCCGTTTCCGTCGGCATTGAGGTTGTAGGATACCACAACAAAAAGCCGAGCGATGCACAAACCTCTTCGCTCCGTCTTTTAATAAGTGAATTGCAGGGAGTATACAATATTCCAGACGAAAGGGTGCTGACCCATTCCATGATCGCATACGGCAACCCGAACCGATGGCACAAAAAACGCCACCGCGGCCGCAAGCGCTGTGCCATGGCGCTTGCGTCACCCCAGATTCGGGCGGCTCTCGGACTCTATAAAAAGCCGCTTTACGACCCCGATGTGAAGGCAGGGCGCCTTGTAGACGCCGATCCCGAGCTGAGTAAAATCTTGTATCAGAAGGGGCCGGTCGCCACGGTTCAGCAAAAAGGCGATCCTTTTGTAATCGGCCCTGGACGGTCTGCGTGGGATGTAGCACGTGACTTGTACCGCTCTCGGGATACCATTTACACATTCCCCGACGGAACCAGAAAAAATGGAACCGAAATAAAAAACTGGAAATCAATTCCGGCTGGGACGCGAGTCGAACTCGGTGGCGCGGTTGAGAACCTGATGGAGGGGTTGCTCACAATTGGCTCCGACGGCACACCTGCGGATCTGGCGGGCGACGAGGTTGCTGCTTCCACAACTTTCTATTTCCCGCCCGGGAGTGGCAAATACCACTCGGGGAGTTCCCTTACTCTCTCGAAAATCGAAGAGCTGCCTAAAGGAACAAAAATGCTGGTGGGATACAAGGTGGGCGGCCCGGTCTCGGCTCGCAACCCAGTTTTCAACATCTGCAGTGTGAAGTGGAACCGCCCGGACACTTTCTATCTCGATAAAAATGGCAAGATAACACCGGGAGACGCCATTGATGAAAAAAATATTTCCTCCGGCACTATGATCTTCTATCGCTGACTGTTTGACTTTCCCCGTTTGTGTGGCTAAAATGCGTTCGATGTAATAAGTGGTTACGGTCAAGAATTTTAGATAGTGAGGATCTTGGGGGCATGGAAGAAAAATTTCCGCGGAAACATATCGCAACAAGTCTGGCGGTAATTTTTTCCATCTGCGTATTCTTGCTCGCGTTTGTTGCCATTGACGCTGGCAAGCGTGTTTCGCTTAAGAGTTTAGCGGGCAATACTTTGGTCGCTGGCGTGTGGATGGGCGGGATTATCTGTTCCCTGAAGTGTTCTTTGTGGTTGAAACGTCGCAACCGAACTAAAGAAATGGCGCGGATCGATTGCGCCCCGGCGCGATCTTACATTTGGATATTCGCGATTGCTGCTGCTTTATTCACCTTGTTGTTCGGAAAATACATACCGCACTTCTATTTTCTTGATTGGCCTCTCAGCTTTTCAGAGCTGGGCAGGAACCACAAGTCGCTGAGTTTTCTTTTCATCATACTTTCATGGGCTCTCGTGCCTTTGTTTGTGTTCTGTAAACCCGCTCTATGGATGCCGAAGGTTTTGGCGGCAGGGCTTCTAATAAGTGAGTTTCGCAGTTTTAAACTGTTGTTCCGGCGTACTGGATACACAACACCCTATTCTGACGACCACCCTTCTTTTCTTTTCAGAATTGCGGAGTTCTTCGGATCCTTCCCATGGCGTGAAAACTTTGTTCCATATTGGAACTCGGGTGTTGTGAACAGCGTCATAACTTCTTCCGGCACTTCAGGCGTTGCTATTCTGGGGGCGCCTCTTTTCCTCGTTATGGAGCCTCATGAGGCGATGCCTTATGTGTTTGTCTTTATTTTTATTTTTTTCATCCCTTGGATGACGGCATGGGGAGTGCGTGCAACGGGCATGTCGCCAACCGCTGCTCTGGTAGGAGGCATTCTTTCATACTGCGCAAACCGTTTCTATTTCAAATGGCTTTTGCATTTTGGCACAGTTGGCGCCATGCTTTCAGGCGCGATGCTGCCGGCGGCTTTCGCTTTTTTGTATGCCGCGATTTTGCAACCCAAGGCAAAGTTTTCAACATATGCCGGCCTCGCTATTTCGGTGTTCTTTATGATTCAATGGCCACCTATGATGTTTCTGGGCGTTCCGATGGGGCTCATCGTGCTTTTCACCATGCGGCGCTGGTGGTTGTCGAGGCGTCGTATTCCGTTTATTGCAACCTGCCTTGTCGTTGTCATACTGATTCTGCCGACCATCGCAGGCTCAATTCTGGGAAAATCGGTGATGAGCTTTGTGCTTTCCTCTGATCCCGCAGTCGACAAAGGCTTTGGTTCGATCTGGAAGAACATTGTACTGGTTGCACACGAACTGGTGCTTGACAACAACCCCGTGCTCGTTTTCGCGGGATTCGGTGGCTTGCTCGTGATGCCCGCTCGCCGCATGCGCAACGCGCTTGTTCTCGCGCTTCTGTTCGTAATAGCTGTGACCGTACTCGGTCCGGTGTATTTGCCCAAAATGCAACTCGCCCGGATGTCCATGGAGGCTTCTGCGCTTATGGTCATACCTGCGGCCTGCATCGCGGGCGGGGCGCTGGGCAGATATTCTCCAAGAGCCTCTGCAGTGCAGTCGGTTTTCCTCGCAATGTTGGTGTGCTCTCTTGTCAACGTTCCTAAGTTCTACGGAGGACTCGATGAGGTCGGGTACTACGGCGTAAGGCCGATAGTCACAGAATTGACTTCTTGGATAGAAGAGAATTTGCCTGAAAACGGCCGGCTTGCGTTCGCCGGACCTTCTGTCCACGCATACGGGCGTGGCCATACGGCATACTTGCCCATGCTCGCGCACCGCGAAATGATGGGATGCGACTATTATGGTTTCCCGGCCAAAATGGTGGAGTATGACTATCCGCCTAGGGCTTCGCGGACGAAGCCTGGCGGCATGCACCGCTACATGGCGTTGCGAGGAGCTACGCACGTAGTCGCGTATGAAAAGCGGTATATCGTCTACTTCCGCTCAGAGCCGTCGCTATTTCGCGAAATTGCGACCTTGCGCGATCCCGCCGAGATAAAGAACAGTGTCTACGTGTTTTTTGAGATAATTGGTGCCGAAGGTAGATTTCTCGAAGGCTCTGGCAAGATATCTGCCACATTCAACGAGATTAAAGTGGAATTCGACGATCCGGTGCCGAGCCGCGCTGTTATAAGATACAACTGGAATGATCGTTTTGAAGTTGATCCGCCTACAAAGATTTTCCCCGTTGACACAGGCGAAGACGCTGTCTTTATAGGTATTGAACCGAATGGGGAACAAGAGGTTATAATTCGTTACAGGAGCGTTTTCTGATGGACAAACAAACAGAGACTGACCGTTCCTCTGACAATTTATCTGCTCATTGCGTGCATCAGGAAAAATCCAATACAAGGCCTAAACGCCTTTTCAAGGTGCTGTCGTTGCTGGCGTTGGCGGCAGGGATCGCCGCTCGTGTTTACGGAGCTAAGCTATATGCTTTGAACGACAACATGGATTACGCCATCGTTGTGCTTATGGCGCAAAATATCGTTGCGGGGATTGATTTCCCCGTTTTCTTTTACGGACAAGCTTACATGGGGTCGCTTGAGCCATTTGTCAGCGCCGTGCTGGGGTTTGTGTTCGGGCCAACTCCTTTTGTTGTCTGTCTCGGCACCGCACTCGTGGCATCCCTCATGTTGGTGGCAGTCTGGTTTGTTGCACGTCGCATTGGAGGTTACGTTGCCTCTTTCGTAGCTGTTTCACTGTGTGCGATCGGACCTTTCGGATATTTTCATTACATGGCTTCCCCGCGTGGGGGGTACGCGCTTTGCCTGCTGCTTACAGTGTTGTTGATTCGCGAAGGGGTTTTTCTGGGAGATGTCAATACACCGTCAGGAAGGAAGGAAAGTCTTGGGTTTTTCCGCACGGGTTTACTTGTGGGATTAGCTTTCTGGAATTTCTGGCTCGTAGCGCCGGCAGTCGCCGCGGCCGGAATAATGATCCTGTCGCGATTGCGTCTGAGAGTTTTACGTCCGTCGGTGTTAGCGCCAGCTGTTTTCGGCTTCATGCTCGGAAGCTCCCCTTGGTGGATTTGGAACATAAGGCATTCATGGGAATCGCTGGACTCTGCCGCAGGCGTAACACCGACCTTGCGCAGTAGCCTTGAAACCTTCAAGATCCTGTTAAATGAGAGGTTGTTTCAGGTTGTGGATTTTGGTGTAGAGGGTTGGGTTGCGGCGGCGGCTCCCGGAATTGTGCTGTTTCTGATTGTTTTGCCGTTTGTCGCATTGGCGTTCAACTTCCGAGCCCGCGCGTCTTCGCCGCTGAGGCGACTCGCCGCATTTGTCGCACTGTATTCCGTGTTCCTCTCAGTATTCTATGTGTTTTCAGAATTCGGAACATTCAATACTTCCAGATACCTGCTCCCGTTGCTGCCTTTGTTGGCGGTCTGGATTGGTTGTGGGGTAGGGCATCTAGCCCGGATGTGGCGGGGTGGGGACTCTGCCACATGTTCGCCGAATTGGGTGAGTTCTTCCGCCGGAGTCGGCGCAGTGCTTGGGGTTTTAGCGGCTGCTGTGCCGCTGGCTCTTGGTCTTATAAGTGTGGAGGCTCACCGTTCAAAGAACAGCAACGAAAAAACCATTTACGATGCCTCTCGGGAGCTGATGTCACTTCCATCGTCCTCTCATGCAATGTTTGGGGAGTTCAAATATTTCGGCGTGAACTGGGCGACAGACGGGAAGTCCTGTCTCGTCTCGCCGAAGCTGTGGCGCTACCATCCATTTCTTGTTGAGTTGGAGAACGCGGTGTCACCAGGTGTTTTTGCGAATATGGACAAGTTTACGCACTTTTTGTCGAGCACGGCAACCAGTGCGCAAATCGCACATGTCGGGAAATACGGCTATATTTATGATGCTGTCGCGCCTCAAACACTGCTGACACCAATCAGAGCTGATGAAATTGAGTCCGTCACAGAGAAGAAAGACCGCGAATGGACTGATGAACTGATCGATTCGAACGGCGATAGCTATGCCGCTCTCATCCCGTCGGGAAGAGACAACGAGTGCTCCTTGATTGTAAAGTTCAGGCGCCCAACGCGGACGGCAGGCGTCCGGGTATTTGTACGCCGTGATAATACACTGGTTTATTCACGCGTATGGGGCCGCAGCAACGATTCCGAGAAATGGCGGGAGCTGTCTCCGGGCAGCCAGCAGCGGGAGTGGTATTGGTCAGGGTCGCGCTTTTACACCTATGGCGTGAACCGTCGAACAGAGATTCTGTTCAAAGAGGAGGCGGAAGTAACAGAGTTGCGCGTAGAGCTAAGGCCGCGTACTGGAAGAACAGGACTATATATAGAGACTCTGCAGGCATTGTCCGCCGGACCAGCGCGTGACTCCGTCGACATCGAGAGCGTTGCCGAAGCTCTGCGCGGTGCAGGCGTCGAACGTATATTTGCCGACCGTTGGTACGCCAACGAACTCCACAGGATTCTTGGATTGGATGTTTGGATATCTCGTGAACCCGACATCACAGGCGAAGATCAGTGGTGGGTTTGCACTGTCCCGGTGGTAGATTCAACAGCCGTCATCGTTCTGGATGGAGAAGCCGAGCGAGCCCGCTCCGTGTTTGCGGATGCCGGAGTTGAGGTCGCGGAAAGCAGTTCCGGCGGCATGACGATATTTCGGCCGGTAACAGGAGAATCTCGGCCTGAATCTGACTCTACACTGTGTTTTTATGGAGGACAGCTAATGTGCAATCGACCGATAGACGCCGGGGGTGGGTTGATCCCGGGCTCTTCGGCCTCCTTTCCTGAACTGAAGGTGAGACTTCTGGGAATATTCCCGATAGAATACGACAATGAATCGGCGACTGTCTCAATGTTGTGGGAGACAAGCGGGAGAGAAGACCGTGGAGGGGATGCAATGATTTTCCTGCACGCTATCGATGCAAATGGTAAAATAGCATTCCAAACAGACAGGAGGTTTGCACGTAACACCCAATCCACTCCGACGGCAGGCGTATCGCGATGGTTGACCATGTACGTCATGACTCCACTTCCGGACACGTCGCCGGGTGAATATAATCTAGCCGTGGGGCTTTGGCGCCCGGGGCTTTTATCGAATCGTTTTAAAGTGGAATCAGAGGACGGAAAGATAGATGACCGGCGGCTTATACTGCCAATAAAAATAAAAGTTGAAGATAAGTAGCTTGACCTCCGGGCAGAAATAATGGACAATAAGCATTTTATTCAGAAGAGATAAGTTCATAAAACATACATAAGAGGCAATAGATGAGCAATTACAAATACTTCACTGGTATATTAGTCGCAATCGGGGCTATTACGTTTTCAGGTTGTTCCGATTGTAATAAGTCCGCCACCGAACAGTCGGAGGCCGAATCCATAATTGCTGATGTTAAAGACGAGTCTGTTGCGGAAGTCACTGAGGCGACTGTCGCTGAACCTGTTTCTGTAGTCTCAGACGGGTCCGTTTCTGTCATGATTGACGGGGAGCCTGCGGTGTTGCGCTCCGATGTCGACTCGATGGTCGGTGCTTTATTAGCACAGAACGGGCAGATGATGCCAGAACAACAGATTCCACCCGAGGCGATTGCCCAGATGCGCAGTTACGCTTTAGACCAGCTGACGCTAAAGTATCTGCTTGAAAGAGAGGCGAAGAAAGAGGGCTTTGAGGTGTCAGACGCAGAGCTCGACGAAATGTTCGCCAAGGTGTCTGGCGGCATGTCAATGGAAGATGCGGCTAAGGGATCTGGAATGCCGGTTGAAAAATTTAACGAGATGGTCAGGTCGGATCTGGTGGTCAATAAGTTGCTGCAAAGCAAGGTGGAGAATTTGCCGGAAATTTCTGACGAACAGGTGAAAGCCAAATTCCAGGAGATGATTGAGGCGAATCCAGAAGCTTTCATGGCTCCCGAAACGGTTTCAGCTTCACATATTCTGGTGTCGGTCGGCGACAAGAGGACTGATGAAGAGGCAAAGAGCAAGATCGACGACATTTCCCAGATGCTAAAGGAGGCGAATGGGACCAATTTCGTCGCTTTGGCGAAGGAGTTTTCAGATTGCCCGAGCAAGGAAGATGGCGGTAGCCTCGGAATGTTTACCCGAGGCAGGATGGTTAAGGAATTTGAGGACGCAGCCTTCTCGCAGGAGTTGGGCGTGATAGGGGAGCCTGTTAAAACTCAGTTTGGTTACCATATCATTAGAGTAGACGAAAGAAATGAGCCAGGTCTAGTCTCGTTTGAAGATGTCAAGGACATGTTTTCGGTGGGCGTGAAGCGTGAGCGCGACAACGAAGTCATAGAGGACTTCTTCAAAAAGCTCCGCGATGGCGCCAAAATTGAAAA
>CAYOPG010000067.1:0-11756 GCA_964405775.1 uncultured Lentisphaerales bacterium | reverse complement strand
CGAATACGCTTCAGGTGGAAAATATCCACACGTACTGCCGTAACCTTAATTGGTAGGACTGTCGTATACATAAACGACGGGCGGGATCCATTGCGGATCCCGCCTTTTTATTGTCGCAAACATTACAGTGTGGATATTATCCTGTTTTTAACATAGACATCTATTTGCATTACCGCAAATGTGAAAAAACTCCAGAACGTTTCACCGTTTAAAACGATGTCTTGCCGCGAATGCGGGCGCGCCGCGGAGGAGTTTTCCATCTGCCCGTGGTGCGGAGCACTAGTACCCGCATCTCGATATATGATGTGGCATTGCGCGGCCGTTTCGATAGTTCTTGTACTCGGCACCATGGCGTTTGGGTTGCGAGAACGGCCACTGCCCGCATTACTCTATGTAGTGGCAGCGTTCTCGGGTTTCATGTTAACGGCAGGAGGTGGATACACAGATAGACGCAATGCTGTTCTTGTATCAATAACAGCGGTGGCGGTGTCGGGACTCTGCCACGTCTTGCCTTATGAGTCCGTTCTTGCGGCGAGACGGTTGAGGTTTCATCTCGGTTGGGTTGTGCCCTGCGCGACCATCGCATTGGCGGCAAGCTCCATCAGACTTCCTCCACTTCCACCGGGAAGTCGAAGCCTCAGACTGCTTGCTGCGTTGAAGACGCCGTTCGCCATTTTGCTTGCGGGCGCGGCATTGGAAGTTGCATTGCTCGCTCCCGCGAACGCAGTAGCCATGGTTGCTGTTGCGGTCTGGTGCGCATTTACAGTGCGTAATAACATTTGGACGATGTTGATTTTAGTCGCGGCTGTTCTGCCGGCGGCGGATTTCACGGAAGTTGGTTATGTGGCGGGGTCTTTCGCTTTCGGAACCATGGTTGGAGGAATAATAAGGAGCTAAACACCGGTGATCTGAGGGGATTATGAGGCGATTACGCAACATGGAAACGATAGCGCTTCCAAAAAAAACTAGGATGTGATACAATTTCCGAAATTTTCTTACGTGCCGAGAGGTGCGCCGTAGTTTGTCAATGTCAGAAGTCGGGTAAAAAGGTAAATGAGCGAAGCAAGAAAAACATCGGTAGGGGTAATAAGCGGGTTGCGCCCTGATGGGACCAACATAGACGCGGTGTCGGAATTCGGGCTGGATTGCTGTCAAGTGGTTAGCTGGGACTGTTCAAAGTGCAAAAAGGAAATCGCGGCCGCCACCAAGAAACGCGCAGCGGAACGTGGTGTACGCATATCGGCATTCTGGGCGGGTGTTCCAGGACCGGCCAGATGGAATTTCACGCAGGGGCCGGTGACTCTTGGTCTAGTTCCAGTGGAATATCGCTGGGCTCGCATGCAGGCTCTAATGGATTGGGCTGAGTTCGCGGTTGAACTGGGTGCGCCCGCAATAGTTACGCACTGCGGATTCCTGCCCGAGGACATGACCAACGAGCAGTATGAACCGCTTTGCACCGCGATTCAGACGGTCGCCAAGCGCTGCAAAGACCTCGGCATCGGATTCTGGTTTGAAACTGGGCAGGAGACGCCCGTGACCCTGTTGCGCTACATTCAGGACGTTGGGCTTGACAATCTGGGCATCAACCTCGACCCGGCAAACCTTCTGATGTACGGCAAGGGCAATCCGATCGACTCTCTTGACGTGTTTGGTAAATATGTCAAGTGCATTCACGCCAAGGACGGGAAGCTTCCCACTGATGGACACAATCTGGGACACGAGACGAAGGTTGGCGAAGGACTCGTGCACTTCCCCGAGTTTTTAAAGAAACTGTTCGGGCTGGGTTTCGACGGCGACCTCATCATTGAGCGCGAGATATCCGGGGAACAGCAGAAAAAAGACATCGCAGACACGGTTGAATATCTGCGCAAATTCATTTGAGCCGGGCTGTCCCGGCTCTCAATAACAAACACATAAACAACAACGGGCTCCGCAAAAACAAGCCGGACCCAGAAGCACAAAAGCAGGAGCTAGCAAAATGGCACAGGAAAGCGTATCCACCAAAATGGAATCGGCCAAGAAAAAATCCGACACCAAAATGAAGAAGTTGCGCATCGCGATAATCGGTTGCGGCGGAATCGCACAGACTCATCTCAACGCGTACAAAGAAATACCTGAGGTGGAAATCGTGGCGGGAGTCGATATTCTCCAAGAGCGCCTCGACATCATGAACGAAAAATGGGGCGTCCCCAAAGAGGCTCTGTTCAAAGACTGGAAAGAGATGCTCAAGGTAATCAAGCCTGACGCCGTTGACGTCTGCACACCTAACCACGTGCACTGCGCGCCTGTCGTGGACGCCTGCAATGCCGGTTGCCACGCGATTGTAGAGAAGCCGATGGCTATGAATCCCAAAGAGTGCGAGAAAATGATCGCCGCCGCCGAAAAGGCCGGAGTCAAGCTTTCCGTCGGTTTCCAGCAGCGCTACCGCCACAACACCCAAGCGCTCATAGAGGCGCGCGACAACGGACAGTTCGGCGACATCATGTTCGTCAAGGTCCATGCTCTACGCCGCCGTGGTATCCCCAACTGGGGCGTGTTTGGCCAGAAGGAGCTTCAGGGCGGTGGCCCGATGATCGACATCGGCGTGCACATGATCGAGGCGGCATACGAACTAATGGGCTGCCCCAAACCCATAGCAGCCAGCGGAAACACCTGGACCTACATCGGCAACACAGACAGCAAGACACGCTGCACTTGGCCCGGATGGGACTGGAAGACCTACACGGTCGAAGACCTCGCGGTCGGCCAGATCCGTTTTGACACTGGCGCAATCATGCAGATCGAATCGTCCTTCGCGGCGCACATCCCGCAGGAATACCATAACTTCGAGATTATCGGAACGAAGGGCAGCTGCAACTGGGATACAGCAGAAATCTTCACAGACATGCACAACACGATGGTGAACATCAAGCCCGCATTCCTCGACAATTCCGACTGGCTCTACATGTTCAGAACCAAGCTGAACAACTGGGTTCAGGGCTGCCTCACCGGTTCCGAACTCGGAGCCGACGGCTACGACGGCCTGAACGTTCAGAAGATTCTCGACGGCATCTACCGCTCAGCGGAAGCCGGCAAGGAAGTGACGATCAAGTAACGTTGCATTTGCTGTTGACATGCGCGGTACAAAAATGTACTGTACCGCGCTGCAAGGCACACAAAACATGAAAGCATTAAAAGGACAGTTTTATTTCCGTCGATACCGCAGCTCGTTTACGAGCCTTCGCGGCGATCCTCGGTGTATTTAAAGCAAGCGGTAGTACCGCAGACTGTCCAAGAAACAAAAACCGATGACGCCCGAGCCGGATGCCATCGGTTTTTTGTTTACAGCAAACAATATCGGCGGAAAACGGATTGGGCTAAAAAAAGAAAAACAATGAAAGACAACCTGCATCTCGAAAACATCAACATCAGATCCGTTGTAAAGCTCATCACTCCGAACGACCTCCGAACGGCTCTGCCGCAGACGGCTGAAAGCGCCGCGACCGTGCACGAAGGACGACGGACGATTGAGCGGATACTCGACGGAAAGGACAAACGCCTCCTGGCGATCGTCGGCCCCTGCTCTATACACAACGTCGACGACGCCCGCGAGTACGCTCGGAAGCTTAAGCGGGTAGCGGATGAAGTCGCCGACTCGTTGTATGTCGTAATGCGCGTCTACTTCGAGAAGCCACGCTCCGTGCTCGGATGGAAGGGCTTGATCAACGACCCCTACCTGGACGACTCTTTCCGCATGGAAGACGGCCTGCGCATGGCGCGGTCATTGCTATTGGATCTCGCGGAGGCGGGATTGCCGACAGCGACCGAAGTCCTCGACACGCTAACGCCCCAGTATATCGGCGATCTGGTGTCGTGGTCTGCCATAGGTGCACGTACTGCAGAATCTCAGACGCACCGCGAAATCGCCAGCGGCATGTCTACTCCTGTCGGCTTCAAAAACGCGACCGACGGTTCGATAGAGGCGGCTATCAATGGAATAAAGTCTGCCGCCGGGGAGCACCATTTTCTGGGGGTCACCTACGACGGTCTTCCCGCCGTATTCAGCACTTCAGGCAACCGTCACGCCCACATCGTCTTGCGCGGCGGCAAGCGTCCGAACTACGATGCCGAGAGCATCGCGGAATGCGAGATCGCGTTAGCAGCGGCGGGGATGCCCGCGCGGATCGTCGTCGATTGCAGCCATGGCAATTCCCGTAAAAACTACCAACGTGAGGGGATTGTGCTGCGCGACCTTCTGACGCAAATTGAAAACGGGAACACGTCAATATGCGGCTTCATGCTTGAGAGTTTTCTTGAAAACGGATCTCAGCCCATACCAGCAGACGTCTCGCTTCTACGTCCTGGAATGTCGGTCACCGATTCTTGTATAGGGTGGGATTCCACCGAAGAGCTCCTTCTTGAAGCAGCCCGCCGTCTCGGCGCGCGGTCCAAGTCCTAGTTTCACATGTAATGGCTTAAGGTCAAATTTTCTGTGCCGATTCACACTGCGCCATACCGCGGTGTGAATGCAAAGTGACCTTTATGTCTTCGCAAGTATGCAAAAGCCGAACAGCACGATCACCTATTCATACCTTCGAAGAAGGCGTCAAGCGCATTGAGGTCGTTGAGCGAGGGTGGCGGTTGAACCCAGACTCCATCGCCAGGGCGCTGTTTTGTTATACCACGCACAAACAAGTATCGTACTCCGCCGAAATCTCTTTCGTAATCGTAGCCACGAACCGTGTTGCGTAGATGCCGGTGCATGGCTACGGTGTATATAGCCCACTGAAGCGGATACATTGACGAGGCCAGCTCTTCCGCTATGCGGCTAGAAAGCGGATTGTTTGCGTCAATGTGGAACGAGGCAGGAACTCCATCCATTATGTTGGTTTTCCAGTCAGCTATGTAATACTTGCCGTCTTGCTCGAAGAACAGGTCGACTATACCCGTCATCATGCCTGCCACAGATGTTTCCGGGCTCCGCCCGCCTTCAAACATCTTTGAATATATGCCGCCCCACCCTCTCAACAACTCAACAAGCCCACCAAGCGTGGCTCCGTGTTTCATAGGGAAGTGAAACGACATCTCGGAGGAGCGCCTTGATTTTTTTATCGATGCCAGAGTGAAGACCTTGCCACTAGCGTTGGGGATTTCAGCGTTTAATGTGTCGCGCACCATTTCCACCGTTGCATCGACTTTCTCTCGCTCCTCCGCAATTGCATCCAACCCATAGTTTACAAACGATTCACGCACACGTTCCCGGATGTCATCCTCGCCGGCATCAAACGGACAAACCTCAAACACACTGTGCACTGCATTTCCAAACACAGTTCCGCCATGCATTGTGTAACGCAACGGCAAAGCACCTTCCTCCGCCTCAACGGCCGCAACAACTTCCGTATCAATCGCAACCACAGGTTCGTCCCACGCCGATAACACGGAGCCAGACTCTGCCAGCCCCCTGCTCTCGCTGTCCTCGCCAGAGCTGAGCCTCACCTTTAACGCCGAAAAACTCGCCCTTGCCCATGAGCTCGCCACTGGATTCACCGCAGGCGGCGCTATAAGCTTAGCATCACCGGCATTCGTCCCGCATTTCCCGCTCGGCGAATCGCTAGCCACGAGTTTTGATATCTCGATCCCTGGCGCGCCTTCTTCAAGTGCATCAGAAGTCTCACGCAAGTGGGCAAGCAACTTGGATTTTCCGGACTTATCGTCCATGTAGTAATAGGTGCGGTTTTTAGCGCGCGTGAGTGCTACATAGAATAGCCTTATGTCCTCTTCAAGCGCTTCCGTCACGACTTTTGCGTCCCCGTTCTCATCGTCATAGACAGATAGTAGTGTATTGCCGCCTGCGTCGTGATAAACCTTGACGCCCCCGCTGCCTCCGCCACGTCTGCCGTCCCTAATTCCCGTTACAAATACTATCGGCGCCTCAAGGCCTTTGCTTTTGTGTATTGTCATTGCGGTGACGGCTGCGGCGTCGCTTTCAAGCCTGAACTCATGATCTTTCGAGCTTTCGCGTAGCCCCGCCATGGCTTCCACGAGCCAGTCGCGAACCGCTTCAGGGGAAAAGTGCTTCTCGTTCTCGATACGTCCAAGTATCTCCGTCACTTGTGAGAAGTTTGTCCAATGCCGCTCACCAATCACCCCCGCAAGCAGACGTTCCCGTATTCCGCACTCGCGAACGACTTCCGCGACAAAGCTCTGCAACCCGTGCTTTCTCCAGACATCAGCCGCCTCTCGGATTATGCCCGCAATATCCGACACCGAATCAGGCGACACATGGCGCATTATATTCTCAGCAGTAAATCCGAACAACGGTGTGGCAAGCAGCTCTCCAAACCCACGTCTGGCAGAGCTCAGCGCCACGTCAAGCAAGCACCTCATCCAACTGGCCTCTTCTTCACCGAACACGCTGTCCTCGCTGCTCATCGTGCATGGTATCCCTGCCCGGCAAAGCTTCCTGTGGTTTCGAGCCATGTCTTTTGTGGTGAAGGACAACACCAAGATGTCGCTCGGCACCACGTCACGGCATTTTTCCCGTTCCCATTTTCCGTCCGTGCAACGGACATAAGTCCAGATATTCCAGTTCCCGGGCGACAACAAATCGCGTATCGTTTCCACCAAGTCAACACCGCGACCGTCCTTCCCTTTATCGGACAACCCCTCGTCGGTCAAATCTTTGACCACAAGTCCAGCGCCGTCTTTCGCTTCGGGATTCTCCAAAGGCTCGTCACCAGCGCGCTGCAGAATCTCCACAGCTTTTATATTGCAGTCCGTGGTTTTGTCCTTTATGCAGTGATACTCGATACCGCCTTCTTCACCGGTGACGTTGAATGCCTTTTTCTCTTTTCCCTCAGCCGTCAGGAACACGCTGTTCACCGACTCGACCGCCGCTGGCTCCGACCTGTAGTTCCGTGGCAGAGTGTACACCCTGCCACAGTTCTCCCCACTTTTAAAACGCTCTATTTCTCCACGCGCGGACAGATACGTATTTATGTCGCCACCGCGGAAAGAGTATATGGCCTGCTTCGGATCTCCTACCAATATGATGCGATTGGGCGGAGGTCCATCCATGAAGATCGTTTTGAATATTTTCCACTGCACAGGGTCGGTGTCCTGAAACTCATCGATCATCGCCACCTTGAACCGCGCCCGTAAAGCCTCCACTGCATCCTTGTTCGTCTCAAGCATGATGCGCACGTCGTTCAATGTATCATCGAACACACGTACTCCCTCGTTGCGCCGACGACGCGCCACTTTCGTGACGCCGTAACCACCCGGTTCAGCGAGTCTTTTCTGAGCCTCCAACATCATTCTCGTTTCAAGCGACACATATCCAGACGCGATGCCTTTCAGTTCTTCAACAATGCGTTGAGGTTTTTTTGCAGTCGATTTGCGCAGACTGCCGGAGTTTTTGATGACGCGCAGAATTTTTATGTCTTCTTGCATTTGCCCCCAAGCGGGATCGTTGAACAAATCGCGCAACGCGATGAAATCCGCCACTTGGTTTTTGTAGTTACCTATGCCGACATCGCCAGGGTTCCGATAGTTTTTTTCTAGAAACTCGGCGCGCATTGCCTCAACGGCTTTTATGGTTTTTCGCGGATCTGAGTTTTCTGCAATGCTTGCCAACGGCTTGGATAGAGACTGCCGAGTCAGCTCCTGAATTTGCGTGTGGTTGAACAGCCCCGCCTCGCGCATAAGTTCATCAGGGATCTTGCCAGAGTACATTTCACAACGCCAGAAATCGAAAACCATTTCATCCACGATCTTGTCGTCGCCTTTATCAGCCAGCTTTGCGTCAAAGGGCAATCCGCCTTCAAACGCGAACTCGGACAGAACACGTTCGCAAAACCCGTGAATAGTAGTTATGGACGCCTGATCAAAAGCCAGCAGATCTTCTTCCCATCGACTCTCGGCGCTATGATCCTTGATCGCTTTTTTCCGGGCTTCGAGAAGCTTGGCATGCAGTCTGGTTCGAAGCTCCGCAGCGGCTGCTTTTGTGAATGTTACAACCAATATGTCTTCTATCTGCAAGTTTGGGTTCTCTTCCAGAACTCTTATGAACAGCTTTTCGATTGTGTATGTCTTGCCTGTTCCGGCAGACGCCTCGATAAGCACAGGGACGTTGAGCTCCACGGCATCTATGTCTGTCAAAGTCATGGGACCGCTCATTTCAGCACCTCCACGCCCGCGCCTAACATATATTTGTTACACGCCGATAGCATCCGTGCTTTAAACCTTTCAGGGAAATCCCTGCCGAACATCATGGTGTTAGACGATAAGTCACTATCTCCATTGGAGTAATATGGACTCCATTTCGCGCGGATTTTGTCAAAAGCATTATCTTCGTCCGCGCTTTCAAGCAAAGCCATGGCGCATTCCAGCGCCCCGTTGTTCGCCAATATCATCAGAGGCTCGGGATCTCCTCCGATTGCGGAGAGCATCCCGCTGAAGTAGAGTTCCGCCAGCGGTCGCGCCTCATCAGGTTTCAATGCAACGGCCATGAACGCACTATCTTGTGTGACAAGCACCGACTCGCACGGGCTATACTCCCCATTCGCCAAATCGCTGATCGGCAGCAACGCGTTGACCACGGCAAGCTGCATCCAGTCTCTCAACTTCGCCTTTGACGGGTTAACCCGGAACCACATGACGCTGCCGTCTTTCAAGTATAGGTCGCCGATTTCACCGCGCAACGTACGTCCATCAAAATCCAGAGAAACTCGAGCGTTATTATCAGCTTTTTCCCAGCCGTCAAGCGTCCTTGCAACCCTCTTGATAAGATTCGAATTCTCTATGGATACAACGCTTTGTTCAACCAGAATTTCTCCTCGCACTCCGATCGGAAGAATCGCTTTGCGCTTTGTATGTTCCAGCACCTCGCGTTTCACGTCCCCGCTGCTTAGCCACGCGTCGACCTCTTTTTCGTTGCATCTGATATTAAAAAACATATCGAGGAGCTTACTGCGAATGTCCCATGCGCTGAGGGCATCCAGATCGACGGGCTCGTCATCGCTGAATTCATGCGTCCATCCATCTCCGTATATCTTAAGCACTCCCGCCAACCACTTATTTGCAGGCGATCCCCAGAACCCCAACAATTCGTCGACATCGAATTCTGTACGCTTCAAAAAATCGCACTCGGCCGTGCTTCCCGGCACGAGCCCTTCGATAAGCCCGCGCCCATCAGAATCGTCTTCTGTGTTTTCGACTGCTGTTACTCTAATCAGTGAACCTGCTGATTTGTAATCAGCCGCCGAGAGGTTCATCCACAGCTTTCGCGTGGCTTCTTTCTGCCAGCCGCCATCTCCATTTTCATCGAAATAATCGGGCGAAAAATGATGCAGGTGGTGGCGGAGTTCAAACGGCGCGGTTTTCTTGCCGCTGACCACTTCGGGATCCGCTTCCGCACCTTCCTCTTTGAATGCCTCGACGAGCTGTGAGCGCACCGCGTTTAAGAGCACGCCTGGCGGGATCGTCTTGTTGTCATGCGCGTCGTTGCCAACATAGGAGAAGCGCAGATAGTGACGCGCCGCAAGCATTGCCTCAAGCAACAACTGGCAGTCGTCATCGCGGTTGGACCTATCTCCCGGCTCCGGTTTGGTCTTCAGCAAATCAAAGCTCCGCAACTTGTCGCGCCGCGGATATTCATTGTCGTTCACACCGGCAATCCACACATACTTCGCAGGGATGTTGCGCAACGGCTGCAGACGGCAGAAGGTTATGCCGCGTGATAAAAACCTGCCCGTATCGGCAACGCTCCACAGCGCCCCTTCCATATACGCCTCCACCACTTCGCATGGAAACTCGAGATCGCCTATTCCGGCTTCTTCGCATGTCTCGCCAAATTCCGCAATCGCAGCGCGCAGCGTTGCGGAGTCTCGCTCCGAATCCTCATCGACAAACAGAAAGTCGTTAGCTATGCCAGTCAGCATTCCACGCCATTCCTGCGGTGTATGACTAACGCGCAGTTTTTGCCTCAATTCGTTCACGCGCTGCGCCAAATCCGCCACCGCCCCAAGTGCACGGCCAATTCCATCGCCCAAGTTATTTACTATATTGCTGTTGCCTGCCACATATTCAAGCGCCAGTTTGCGGAGTCCCTGTTCCCACGAGTATTCGCCAAACGCGACCCCGGCGGCTTCCTCGCGTTGCTTCGCATCCCACCCCCAGCGTATGCCCGAATTGTAGAGCATTTCCAGAACGACCTCAATTTGCGACTCATCAATTCCCAGCGCACCCCATATCGCCTTGTAAGAGAGCAACTCGCGGAATTCTCCGAACTTCATTCGGCTACGTCCCTGCGCGACAAGCCCCTTAAATGCGTTCGCAAGCTGGCTCTCCTCCGTATGCGTTCTGTCTGTTATCGAATACAGAAGCCTTTGTCCTTCCAGGTGGTCTTTGTTCCACTGTCCGAACACTGCCTCGATCGCAGGCGCGTATTTCGAAATGTTTGGAGCCATCACGACGATATCATGCGGCGAAATAGTCTCTCCGCCCGATAGCTTCGGATCAAGCCGCCTCAGGATATCGTCCCTCAACACCTCCATCTCGCGAATCTCGCTGTGGCAGATGTGGATTACAAGAGAATCATCGGCCTCTCGTCCGGTCAAATCCGGCGCCACGTTCTCCAACACGGCGTTTTGCACCTCGCCCAGCACCGTGGCAGAGTCCGCACTCTGCCACCGTTCTTCCGCCGCGCCGTATGCTTCGATATCAAGCAAATTGTTGAAAAGCGTCTTCCCCGAACTGGCCAGCGCAGCTAGCATCTGATTGCCGCTTGCAACGGCTTCCTTGTCGCCGCGCAGGCGGCGCCATCTGGCGTTTCGCTCAGTTGTTACATCGCCCCAAAAATCCCGGCTCGGATTCAGATACAAGAAATTCACATCCAGAAACGTAGCCAGATTCTGATAAAGGTGCAAATGCAATGGTGCCAGCGTTCCTATTCCAAACACGAAAACGCGTCCTAGTGGGAACTCTTCCGCGATGAGCTTCCGCGCCTCATCATCGAGATCTCCTCTAAGGAAACTCATATAAAGCTCAGCTGGCGAATCTGTGTCCGTCTCTGCCCGCAGTCTTTCCCAGAGCATCCTTTGCCAACTCGCATGTGGCAGAGTGTCCGCCCCGCAAGACGAGGGCTTGCCGTTGCTCCAAGCGTCAAGGACTTGATACCTGTAAACGTGATAAACATCGAAAGTCGAAGCTATCTCATTTGCGAGACCGTAATGCGCTCTCGTGACGCCCTCGCCTGCGCTTTGCAGGTAAGCGGCAAGGGCGTCATCCCGCGGACGATGCTTGTCCGAAAGCATCTTAAGAACACGCCAAGCCATCACCTTCGGATCGTATTTACCTGACGCCTCCCTCATACCGGGAATCACATGGTTCCACAACCCGCCCCTCGTGACGAAATCCACATTCGCGCAGACACCTGTTTGACGAGCCAGCTCATGAGTCAGCCATTTCGCGTTGCCAGGGTTCATCACAGCGACCACCTCACGAGCGAACGCCCCCGCGCCTGCCGGGCGTTCCCTCAGCATTCCGGCAAGCCTCTCCGCAAGCGTCTCCAGCGTGTTTCCAACAAAAAACTTCAGTGCCATTCAAACCTTCTTGTAACGATAGCAATTATACCCGTTACAGAACGGTTACTCAAGGTTATTGCCTGAGTCCGACACATTTGTGCTTTTCGACATTGTATTATATGCGATCATGGTCAAATCAGAGCCGTTTGCGCTGTAAGCACTTTTTGTTTCATTTTGTCGCGATACTTAATC
>CAYOPG010000066.1:0-11769 GCA_964405775.1 uncultured Lentisphaerales bacterium | reverse complement strand
CACCCTGCCACGAGGCTGTAATATTCGGCAGAATTCTCCAAGACAATTACGTCATACCGCCAGCAAAGAGAACAGATCAACAGTGAATTCCACCCCAGCCCCATCCAGCATCCTGCCAGGACAGGACCTGCTCGCCGAAGCGGAAAATGAGCAGATTTACCGCTTTGCCGAGACCAACCAGTTGCCCGACACCCACGCCATCGCCAACTTCCTCTCCGCCACCTTCGGCATCTCGTTAGTCACCGACGCCGACATCGTCAACGGCTTTGTGCATGACGAATCACACCTCCCCGGCAACGCATCTGGACTAACGCGCCCGAGCACACGCCGCGAAGTAGCAACCGTGCTGCGCACATGCACACTCTGCCACCTGCCCGTCACAATATGCTCCGGACGCTCCAACCTCACCGGCAGTGCCACCCCAGAGGGCGGCATAGTAATGGCTCTGTCGTCGCTCCAAGAGCCACCGTTTTCCGTCAATGAATCAGCCCGCACTGTCAATGCGCCTGTTGGCATGTTTTTGGAGGAAATGCGAAAGGCGGTGCTAGCCGCCACATCCGGCAGGCTCGGGTACCCTGTGGATCCGACGAGCCGTGCCGAGGCGACAGTTGGCGGCACCATCGCCTGCAATGCTTCAGGCTTCACGCCAGGAGCCGCCGGGGCGACGCGAGATTGGGTCGAACGCATCGAGGTCATCCTGCCATGTGGTTCGCTTGTTGCCGCACATCGCGGAGAATTCATTTCCCGCAACGGCGCGTTTCTGCTTGAAGCCTGCGGCGCCACGCGCGAAATCCCCGTACCCCAGTTCCCGCGACCATCCATCAAAAATGCCGGCGGCCCATTCTCATCCGTCGACGGCGCGATGGATTTCGTGGACTTCATAATCGGCTCAGAGGGCATCTACGGCGCTGTCGTGGCGGCAACGCTCCGCCTCGTTGAGCAGCCGGAGACGTTCCTCGACTTTTTCTTCTCCATGTCTTCGGAGAGCGAAGCCGTTGCCTTACGCCTCAAGCTTGAAGAAGTGCTTGGCGGCCACCTTGATAGCCTCTCGGCATGTGAATACTTTGGTGTAAACTGTCGCCGGTACATGACGCATGAAGACCGCTTTTTCAGCGGCTCAAACCCCGTGGCAGTGTATATTCAGGTGCCGTCGTCCAAAGACAAGGCAGATGCCGTCGCGGAGGAATGGTTCGTGCGCCTGTGTGAACTCGGTGTGGATCCTGATGCAATCCTGCTGCTGGACAACGACCGCGACCGCGCCCTGTTCATGGAAGCGCGCCACTCAATGCCAGCGAACTCGCTGGAAGTCGTCACGCGCCGCGGCACTTTCACTCTGATGACCGACACTGTCGTGCCTAAGGAGCGCTTTGCGGAGTTCCTCGATTTCGCCCATGCGCAGCTCAACGAGCATTCAATCGATTACCTTGCCTTCGGACACCTAGGCGACTGCCATCTCCACTTCAGCATGATGCCGGAACGCAGCCAACTCGAGGCAGCCACAGGAATCTACGAATCCATCGTCGCAAAATCCGCGGAATTGGGTGGTGTCTACTCCGGCGAACATGGCACCGGAAAGCGCAAGCGAGAGGACTTCGCCGAATGCAACGGCGAACGCGGCATAAACGACATCCGCCGCACAAAGGCGGCGCTTGACCCCGAGTTCCTGCTCAACCGCGGCAATGTCGTCACCCCGCCACAACACATCGCCAAGCGCACTGCCAGCAACCATACATGCTGTTCATAGCACGTGGAAAGAGTCACGAGAGGCGTCAGGGTCAGCCCTTGTCTCAGGCGAAAGTGATATAGTGATGCCGTTTTCCGGCGGATGCCGGAAGATGCCTGGAGGCGCAGTTACTTTGTCAATTCATCCATTTATGTGGGTCACGGCCATAACTTAGTTGACTTTCCATCCAGTTTTGGATAAATTTACTCCCTCTTTAAGGGATAAATAGAAGTGCGCGTGCGCACGCAAATCAAGTGGAGACAAAATGAAGCAGCTTTACCAACCATCAAAAATCAAGCGCGTCCGCAAGGTCGGGTTCCGTGCGCGTATGGCCACTGTTGGCGGCCGCAAGGTGTTGCGCCGCCGTCGTCAAAAGGGTCGGGCTAAACTCGTCCAGGCATAAATGCCCGGTGTTCCGCCGGTTTCGATCGAAGCATCAGAAGCGGGGGCGAGAAGAGCTGTTCCGCTTCGTCGTTTTGCCTTTCCAAGATGCCGGCGACTTCCGTCGCGCTCCCTTTTCCAGAAGGTTTTCGCAGAAGGAAGGGAGATGGCCGGCAAGGCTTTGGTGGTGTGGGTGGCACGTGGCGACGGCAGTTGTCGTAGGCTGGGAGTGGTCGTAACGAAGAAAACCTTTCGGGATGCGACCGACCGCAACAGGGCGAAGCGGCTTATCCGGGAGTCGTTCAGGCTGTTGCAGAACGGGTTCAGCGAGGAGCCGTTGGATATTGTAGTCATGGCACGGCGCAGGATCATCTCAATGAAGCGGCCGGACGTACAGCGCGAGATGCAATGGATATGCCGCAAGCTTGGTGTCTACGAGGGAGGCGTCCATTGAAGCAGATCGCAATTTTATTCATAAGGGCTTACAAGATAGTCCTATCTCCCCATCTAGGGGCAACATGCCGGTTTGAGCCAACATGCTCTAATTACGGAATTGAAGCGTTTGAGAAATACGGATTTACTAAAGGAAGTTGGCTCACGGTGCGCCGTTTGCTGAGATGCCGTCCGTTCGGACCGTCCGGCTATGATCCGGTGCCTCTGGAATGGCCGGGGTTTTTCAGAAAAAAGAAAGCATGAACAAACAAGAGAAAATCATTGTAGGCATTCTGGTGGTGGCGCTATTCGCTTCCATGTTTGTGATGAATCGGGACGCCAAACGCATGGCGGAATACCGTAGGACGCATCCACAACCCCAGGCCGAGGTTGTGACCAACGCCCCGGCAGCCATGCCGTCTGGCGATACTTTTATTACTGCTGCAGAATCCTCGCTGCCGTCGGCGGAGCCGGACGCACAAATCACTCCGCTTGCGTCCGCACTCCCCGAGCAAACGTTCACGCTCAGCAATGAGGTCGCCGTTGTCACGCTCACCTCCAAGGGCGGCGCCATCAAAGACGCGACTCTACTAGAATACAATGCCACGGTCGATCCGGCCGACGGATTGGTGAAAATAGACTTTAGCGGTTCTCCTTCCATGGGTGTCGAGGGCATTGCCTGGCTCGGGAAAGCCTCCGATTTCAAAATTGAAGTTTCTGACGATGCCCGTTCAGCGCTCGTGACCGCCGGTTCCGGCGCGGGACTCACGTTTGAACGTCGCGTGTTTTTAACAAACGGCTACAACATCGTCGTAACTGACGCGCTGCGCAATGGCACGAACGTGGCAGTGTCAGTACCCAGCCACAAGCTGGCGCTCGGCCCCATGAAACTGCAGGACGCGAATTCCACAGACGCCGATCTCGCAGTTAACGCATACGCCAGCGAGAAAGGCAAGAGTGACGTCGTGTCGATAGCCAAAGACACGAAGGGCATCGGTTTCAGCAGCCAGTTCGGGGCGGTTGGCGGCGGATGCAGCGGCACGTCGATCCCCGCGACGGCGCCTGTAGTGGCGCCACCGGACGTGCATCAGGTGGAGACATACTGGCTGGCTGTGCGCGAACGGTTTTTCGTGCAGGTTCTGACTCCCGGAACTCCGAGCCAGGCTTTCGAGACGCGCGCATTGCGTGATGCGGTCGCTCCCGCCGGTTCGCTGCGCTTGAAGCAGGTTTCGGCAGCGCTTGTTTCGGGAGAGCAGGTGGTTCAGCCCGGTGAAGCGCTCGAAAAAACGTATTCACTATTCATCGGGCCACGCAAGATGTCCGAGCTCCGCAAGCTGGGCCCCGGGTATACAGAAATCATGAACTTCGGAACATGGGCGATCTTCTGCCGGGCGCTTCTTGATCTGCTCAACTTCCTGTACAAGCTTGTGCCGAACTACGGCATCTCAATCATATTGCTCACGGCTCTTGTGCGTTTGCTGCTTTATCCGGTAAACAAGCGGAACGCGGAGAGCATGCGCAAGATGGCGGAGATCCAGCCTCTATTGAAAGAAGTTCAGGCAAAGTACAAGGACGACCCCGAGAAACTTCGGGCGGAGACGATGAGAATCTACGGCGAGAACAAGGTGAACCCGTTGGCAAGCTGTCTTCCAATGCTAATCCAGTTGCCGATATTCTTCGCGCTCTTCACCATGTTGCGCACGGTTGTAGAGCTGCGTTACGCTCCGTTCCTGTGGGTGAATGACTTGTCGTCGCCGGAGAACCTTTTCCGCGACCAGCTGGGCTTTGGGTTGAACATACTGCCGATTGCCATGGCGATCACCATGGTTGTGCAATCGGCTTTGTCGCCTTCAACAGGCGATCGCCAGCAACAGAAGATGATGATGATACTTATGCCAGCCATGATGCTTCTTCTGTGCTACAATTTCGCATCGGCACTAAGCCTGTACTGGATGGTTTCGCAAATACTCGCGATATTCGGACTTCTCTGGGCGCGGCGGAAAAGGAGGCTTGCGGCCGAGGCCGCCGGCGGAGTCGAGGTGATGCCGGAGCGAGAGACGCGTCAGATGCGCCGCGAAAAAGAACGCAGGGCTGTCAACAAGGAATAAGTGGCGAACACCCGGCAACTTTATGGGTGAAGCTATGTCAAAAAACAACATAGAAAATAAAAGAAAGAAGTTGGCAAAGGACGATCTGGACACGTTCTTCAGGTTGCTTGGTTTTGCAAAGCCTTACATGTGGCGTCTAATCGTAGGCGCCGTCTGCTCGTTGTTCGGGAGCAGCTCCATATTGGCGCTGCTACTTGTCGGGAGAGGTCTTCTCGGGTTCATTATTGACGGCCCGGACTCTTTGTTACAAGCGGAAAAGGACAATCCTGTGGCATCAGCGCCAGCCGTGCCAGGCGCGCCGGAGCCTTTGCCCGCTGATGAAACGGTTGTCGAGGCGGAGAGTTTAGACGGTGTCGCGGGTGGAGCTCTATCCAGCAAGTTGCTGGGGAACTTCATATCTGAAGAAGAGCTTAAAAATTTGGAAGACAGGGGAATCTCGACGTTGCTCGCAATGTGCGGCGTGCTTATGGTGTTAATCATATTCAATTCGCTGGCGACCTTTGGCAGTGTATACTACCTTCAGTGGGTCGGGCAGCGTATTGTGATGGATCTGCGGGTCAGACTCTTCTCACACCTCCAGAAACTGCCCGTGGCGTTCTACAACACCTCAAGCAGCGGCGACATGATCTCCCGTGCGATTGCCGACACCCAGCTATTACAGAACTCTGTCACCAACATCGTAACCGATGCCGTCCGGCACCCAATAACGCTTTTGCTCGTGCTTGGCTATATTCTCATAGCCGAATGGCAGCTCGCCATTATTTCCGTTTTCCTTTTCCCGACTGTCGTTGTTCCAATAGTGTTAATCGGCCGCCGTCTTCGCCGCATAACCAGAGAAGGGCAGCGCCGCCTGGCAGACCTGACATCGGTAATGAAAGAATCGCTGGACGGTGTCGCCGTTGTCAAAGCTTTTGGCCAGGAGGCGCGGGAGGAGGCGCGCTTCGAGGAGCAGTGCCGTAAATTCTTCCGCCGCATGGTTAGCGCGGCCAAAGCGAAGGCGCTTAACGATCCGATCACGCACACGATTGGCGGCATTGGCGGCATTGGCGTGCTTGTATATGCGCTATCTGTTCAGATGCCGATGCAAGACAGTTTCATTTTCGCGTGCGCGATCTGGGCTATGTATGAGCCCATTAAAAAGATTGGCCGCGTTTTCATGGAGATTCAGCAGAGTTCCGCGCCGGCCGACCGCATCTTCGAAATCCTTGACACGCCCGTCACAGTCGCCGATGCGCCCGGAGCTGTGCCCGTCACGGGTGAGCTGGTCTCCCTCGAACTCAAAGATGTCGCGTTCAGCTACGACACCCGCAAGGTCTTCAGCAGCCTCAATTTGAAGATAGAAAAGGGCGAGAGTCTTGCGATAGTTGGCCCCTCAGGAGGCGGCAAGACCACACTGGTTGGGTTGCTGATGCGCTTTTTTGAACCAACCTCCGGAACTATTCTCCGCAACGGCGAGGACATACGCGAATACACGATAAAATCAGTCCGTGCCAATATCGGCCTGGTTATGCAGGACACCTTCCTGTTCAATGCCACCATAGCGGAAAACATAGCTTACGGAAAGCCGGACGCCTCGCGCGAAGAAATTGTGAACGCGGCAAAACTTGCGCACGCGCACGATTTCATTATAGAAAAAGAAGACGGCTACGACTCTATGGTCGGCGAACGCGGAGTATCGCTGTCGGGAGGACAAAAGCAGCGCATCGCAATCGCGCGCGCTCTGTTGCGGAATCCGAGTCTTCTCATTCTGGACGAGGCGACAAGCGCACTGGACACCGAGTCAGAGCGCAACGTACAGGCAGCCATCGAGGGACTGATGGGACGCATGACGATGATTGTGATCGCGCACCGCCTCTCAACAATCGTCAAGTGCAAACACGTTGCCGTGATAGCCGGCGGAGGAGTTGCCGAATACGGCACGCACACCGAACTACTAGCCAAGCACGGCCTATACACCCGGTTGCACGAACTGCAATTCGGCACGGCTCAGGGCACGCTGGCCGCAGCGGCCGAGCAGAAAACACCGGTGCCGCAAGCTTAATTTTAGTTGTATTGCGGGTTCATTAGCTGTTGGAATGGGATGTCACCACCACAGAGAACTTCACCGATAGTTTTCCTGTCTGTCAAGTTTGACGAAAAATCTGATATGTGTTAATTTGAGCCTGTATTTTGTGGTTCCGCGAAGAGGGATTCTTGATTTTTATGGAGACAAACGGGGGGTACAGTCTTGGCATAGACATGGGGTCAACGACGGTCAAGCTGGCCTTGACCGACGCCTCTGGATCCGTGGTCTTTTCCCATTATGAGCGCCATAATACACGGGTGCTTGAGACCCTTGTTGGTTTGCTTTCCAAAATTAAAGCGGAATTCGGTGATGTGTCAATTCGGCCCGTGTTTTCGGGCTCACTCGCAATGTATGTCGCGAAAAGCACAAAGGCGCAATTCGTTCAGGAGGTAGTAGCGGCAGCCACGCTGGTGAGAAAACGCCACCCTGAGGCGAAAAGCCTTATCGATATGGGAGGCGAGGATGCGAAGCTGGTGCTTTTCAGCGCAGGCAAAGCGCCGGATATACGCATGAACGGTAGTTGCGCAGGTGGCACGGGGGCTTACATCGACCAGATGGCAGTGCTGCTAAATGTTCCAATCGACAAGCTGGACGAGCTTGCCAGCCAGTCGACCCGAACTTATCCCATCGCATCGCGCTGCGGTGTGTTCGCAAAGACGGATGTGCAGAACTTGTTGAGCCGTAAAATCCCGACTGCCGACATCGCCGCCTCCATATTCGATGCTGTGGCGGGGCAGATCGTCAATTCGCTTGCAAGAGGGTGCGAGATCGCCCCCTCCATCGTCTTGTGCGGGGGGCCGCTCCGCTACATCCAATACCTTCGCAAGTCGTTCACGAGGCTGCTTGGCTTGACAGAGCATGATATTATAGTGCCGGAAGACGCTCAGGTTTTCACAGCGACAGGTGCGGCGCTATCGGCGAACATGGAGCGGGAACAACGGGCGCTTTCGGTGCTAATGGAAGCATTGGAGGACTTGGGGTCCGCCAAGTCGGAAGGCACTGTGCTGCCACCGCTTTTTGAGACTCCCGAAGAGCTTGCCCACTGGCGAAAGGAACGCCGAGTAATCGATGTGCCCAAACGCCCCGCAGTGGATGGAGAAGAATGTTTTTTAGGCATAGACTCAGGTTCCACCACCACAAAGATCGTGGTAGTCGGTACAGACGTCAATATGCTTTTTCATTATTACTCCGCTAACAACGGAAACCCCCTTGAGACCGCCATACAAGGACTGCGAGAGTTCTACAACGGGCTCGAAGCAGAAGGTAAAACCGTAAGGATCGCCAAGGCTGCGGTTACGGGCTACGGCGAAGACCTCATCAAGTCCGCCTTAGGCATTGACTACGGCATCGTGGAAACAGTGGCGCATTTTATCGCCGCCCGGCGAGTGGAGCCGGACGTCTCCTTCATACTGGACATCGGAGGTCAGGACATCAAGGCGATCCACGTTCGGAACGGTGCTATCAGCGACATAATGATCAACGAGGCCTGCTCATCCGGCTGCGGTTCATTCATAGAGGGGTTCGCGGACACTCTGGGGTATAGTCCGTCGGAATTCGCCGAGCTTGGAGCTCGGTCGCATGCCCCATGCGATCTCGGTTCGCGCTGCACAGTGTTCATGAATTCAAGAGTCAAGCAGTCGTTGAAGGATGGTGCCACTGTTGCGGATCTTTCGGCAGGGCTTTCGTACTCTGTAATTAAAAACTGCCTGAACAAGGTGCTTAGGATCAGCGCTTATTCCGATATAGGCGACAGCGTTGTTGTCCAGGGCGGTACGTTCCGCAACATATCCGTTTTCAGAAGTCTGGAGAAACTTTCAGGCGTGAAAGTTTCGTCCTCGGACAATCCCGAACTGATGGGCGCGTATGGAGCCGCGCTCCATGCTATGGACAAGGCCTCGACGGCAGAGCCGGGCAGTGAATTTGTTGGTGCGGAAAATCTTTCCGAAGCCGTAAACTTCGCCACTCGATCCATCAACTGCTCGGGCTGCACGAACAAGTGCCAGGTATCCGTCTATAAATTTCCAAACGGGCGTGTATGCTATTCCGGAAACAAGTGCGAGAAAATTTTTACTAATGACTCCGAACGTCAAGAGCGCGGGGAAAACATTTTCGAATACAAGCGTGAACTGATATTCAACCGTCCGGTCAAGCCCGGCGGGCTAAGGATTGGCATACCGCGCGTGCTGAACATATACGAGAACTATCCTTTCTGGCACGCGCTGCTGACGGGCTGCGGTTTTGAACCGGTGCTTTCAGGCGAAAGCTCCTATGAGATTTACCAAAAGGGGCTAGGTGCGCTTTTGTCGGACAATATATGTTTCCCGGCGAAACTCGCTCACGGCCATGTAGCAGACCTCGTCGAGAAAGAGGTCGACCGCATACTGCTGCCGATGGTGGTATACGAGAAAAAGGAATTCTCCGAATCGAGCAATAGCTTCAACTGTCCGATAGTCACGGGGTACGGAGAAGTGCTGCGTAGTACGCGCTCCGACGCTGGAAACCCGCCGGTGCCGTTCGACACCCCCGCCGTTAATTTCGACGACCTGAAGCTTCTGAAAAAAGCCTGCCACAAGTATTGCTCCGGCCTCGGTGCCAGCCGGGCTGTGTTTTTGAAGGCGTTCGACTCCGCGTTGCGCGCGCAGACAGAATTCAAAGAATCCACTGTGCGGCGCAATCAAGAAATTCTGAGGAAGTCTGAAGACAAGAGCAGGCTGGCTGTGCTGGTGGCATCGCACCCATATCATATCGACAACTTGATACATCAGCAGGTGTCTCAAACATTGGCAGATTTCGGAGTGGACGTGGTGAACGAGGAAATTATGAGTGACGCCGCCGATGACCCGTTTGATGAATACTGCACGATTTCGCAATGGCAATACCTCAACCGCGTACTAAAAGCGGCGTCGTGGGCAACGCAACGGCAACGAAAGATCGGCTTCATACAGCTCAACTCTTTCGGATGCGGCCCGGATTCTTTCATAATGGACGAGGTCGCCGACCTCGCGAGACAATTAGGGATGCCGTACTCGCTTGTGCGGGTGGATGAGGCATCTAGCTCTGGCTCTATACGCCTGCGCTTGCGCTCTCTGGTTGAGTCGCTGAAACTCAAGGCTGGCGACGGCAATGTCTCAGGCTTGTCTGCCGGGCGTGTAGCGGAGTTTGACAAAGCCGACGCCTCGCGAAAAATACTCGTTCCGTGGTTTTCTGACTTCCACTCCCCGCTGGTTCCCGCGATTGGCAAACTCGCGGGTTATGATTTCGAGAACCTGCCCAGGCCTGACAGGGATTCAGTAGATTGCGGGCTAAAATACGCCAACAATGAAATCTGCTACCCTGCCACCATTGTCGTAGGGGATATAATCAAGGCTCTAAAGAGCGGACGATACGACACATCCAAAATCGCAGTGGGTATGACACAGACCGGTGGCCAGTGCCGAGCGACAAACTACCTGTCGCTCATAAAACGCGCAATGGTCAACGAGGGATTCTCGCACGTGCCAGTCGTCGCTATAGGCGCGGCAGGGAAAATTGAAAACGCTCAGTCTGGATTCAAACTGAACTGGGCTCGTGCCGGACTGCCCGCTCTGCGGGGCATTGCTTTCGCCGACGCAATTTCGCAGATGTATTATGCTACCGCCGCTCGCGAAAAGGGCGTCAAGTACTCAACTGAATTGCGCGACAAGTATATCGCTGAGTGCGCGGAGCTCATGGTCACCGGGAAGAGCGGACGCCTTGTGAAACTGCTAAAAAAAGCCGTGGCCGATTTCAATGGCGTTCCGGCTGGCGTCTCTGGCGTTCCTGCAGTGGGAGTTGTCGGCGAAATCTATATAAAATACAACTCATTCGGGCATTTCGGCATTATTGACTGGCTCGTGCGGAACAACGTGGAAGTCGTGGTGCCTCCTTTGTTGGAATTCTTCCTGCACTCCATTGTGAATACCGCCGCGCGTGCGCGGGATTTTGTCGCTCGAGAGGATATAGGTTCGCGGCTTGCGAAGTTGGTCGCGCGCGCGGTTGAGGCTGCAACCAGAAAACTCAGTGATGTTATGGAGAAATTCCGCTACTACCGTCCGACGCCGAGCATTGTGGATGCGGCATCGATGGCGTCGGAAATCATGAGTCTTAACCACCAGTATGGTGAAGGGTGGCTAATATCGGCGGAAGTGGCGTCGATGTCGCGCCAGGGAGTCAATGAAATCGTGTGCGTCCAGCCGTTCGGATGCATCGCCAACCATGTAGTCGGCAAGGGTATGGAGGCGCAGATAAAGCGCCATTACCCCGGAATAAACATGTTGTTCCTGGATTTCGATCCTGGAACTGCAGAAGTGAATGTCCACAACCGTCTGCACTTTCTCGTTCAGAACTCTTGCACTGGCGCTGAAACAGCACCGGGTGTGAGAATGAGCGAGATGCTGGATTAGGACTCAAACGCGTTTGTTGAGGGGGGGCGCGCACTGACCAAAAGTCAGACGCAAAAGGCAAACGTCACTCTAGATTGCGACGATATATCTCATCAATGTGCGTGAAGCTGTTTTCCGGGCGGCAGATTTCGTCGAGCTGATCCTTGTAGAGCAATGCCGAGACTTCCGCATTCTGCAGCAGGAGCGTCTTGTAGTCGCACTCTTCCTCCCACGACTGCATGGCGAGGCGCTGAACGAGGTCGTAAGCCTTTTCGCGCAGCATTCCCGCGGCGACAAGCGCCAGCATTACGCGCTGCGAGTAGACGAGGCCGTGGCTCATTTCCATGGAGCGTACCATGTTCTCGGGGTAGACGAGGAGCCCGCCGACGATGAAGTTGATGCGTTCGAGCATGTAGTCGATGAGCGTCGTGCTGTCCGAGATGATGATGCGCTCGGCGGAGGAATGCGAGATGTCGCGTTCGTGCCAGAGTGCGATGTTTTCGAGACCGGTGACGGCGTAGCCGCGCAGGACGCGCGCGAGGCCGCAGAGGTTTTCGCTCTTGACCGGGTTGCGCTTATGCGGCATGGTGGAGGAGCCCTTCTGCCCCTTGCCGAACGGCTCCTCGGCCTCGCGCAGCTCCGTGCGCTGGCAATGGCGCA
>CAYOPG010000065.1:0-12643 GCA_964405775.1 uncultured Lentisphaerales bacterium | reverse complement strand
ATCACTTTCTTTACGATCAAATTTTCGGTCGTCTTATCAAGGGCTGCCCATTGTACAAGCCATTTCATATCGTTGGTTATCTATTTCTCATTCCGGCGATGTTCCTCCCGTGGCTGCTGTTCTTTATCAAACCAGGGCCTCGCCGGGAAAGGCTCGAAACAGCATTGTGTAAGCCCCATAGCACAGAAGTCACAGTAATGATCTCATGGTGCGTTTTATGCGCCTTCATTTTTGGCATGGGGAATAAAGTCACGCCCCGCTATGTGCTGAGCACTGCTCCACTCTTATCAGTTTTCATAGCCAATGTATTCCTTCCTCCGCAGGGCAGCAAGTCAGAGCAGAACAGCGCCTCTGCGCGTCGCACACCGCGAGCCTTCTTGTTTGTCAGCGCCGCCGCCATCGCCGCAGCATTGCTCTCGGTGCCTTTAACAGGCGGTTTCTCACGCACTCAAATCCTTCCGGCGTGTTGCTTCACCATCGTAATCGCAATCGCAATGTTCTTCGCTTTTTTTGCCCCGGATGGCGTCTCTACGGCTGCCAGTTGGAACACCCTTGGCCTTTCTATGCTGGCTTTCTTCCCGTTGCTTGCGCACGTTCCTCTCAGCGGTGGCGTCGAGGCTGAGCTCTTACCAGTAGTAGAACGCCTCCAAGAAGATCCCTTGACTCAAGGAACAGTACTCTGCGAAGTCCACCCTTCTGTCCTCTCTCGAATGCGGATCATCGCAGGGAAATCACTGCCTGTCAAGCCCGCGAGAGATTTGATCGAAGAAGAGATTCCAGATTCTGCCCGAACTCGGATATTCCCTGAATTCAGCACCATTATGTGCGCAACATCTATTTTCGAGCGAGTGGAAACGATCCGACTTCCCGTATCGTCTCTGGAACTGCTTGACGAAGCAATGGAAGCGACCGAAGTGCCAAAATCCAAGCGGTTCCTAAATTTCCTGCGGACCGGATACCCGAACATCGATTACCATGTCGAAATCCGCACTGCCTTGGAATAATAAGACTCGGAAAATCTAGTCGATACGCTTGTTCCAGCGAGCCTTATATATGTGCGCACCGGGATAATTTAGCTCTTGGTCAGGATCAAGAAAACGGATGTTTTCCGACCACCAATCGGCTCCTTCCGCCTCGACATAAACGGTACGCCCCGTTTCAGGGTGAATGTTTATGCACTTAACGTTGTCCACGTAACCAAGCTGGGGGTGTTTACGGAATTCTTTCGTGTCCCGGTTGAACAGCCAGACATGGCGCCCTGTCGTTACGAGCATGTCCGAGGAATCCGACACGGGATACATGTCGTGTCCCGCCCCTTCAGGCAACGGTATCGTCTCAAGCTTCTCCAGTCGTGGCTGCTCAGTATCCCAGTCGACCAACTTGAAAATACGAATGTCGGTGTACGACAACCCCCAAAGCAGTTGACGCTTTTCGTCCCAGACCACGCCATGCCCGCCATACAGCTCTTCGTGGAACAAAGGCTTGTTGGGCTTATCAAGGTCATAAATGGCGAGCCTGTCCCCATTGTTTGTCCTGTCAAAAGACGACGCCACCGCCACACGCCCGTTTGGCAACAGGTCCGCCGAATGGGCGTTTGGTACTTCGGCGTAGAAAAGAGCGTCACCAGTCTCACGGTCGATGTATGCCACAGCCCACGAGGACGATGTCACCAGCACCTTCTTGCCGTTGTCAAAAGGCTTGCATTCGTCTGTCGTCGCGAATTTCTCCTTGAAAGCCTCCGGAAGCGTCTTGCAATCCGCCGCCTTCCAACTCCACACTTTCGAAGGAGTCCCTTTTGAATCTAGTCTGGCGAAATCCAGACAGTAAACCTCATCCCAACCGCAAACAAGAAGTTCGCTGCATGGTTGTTCAGCAGGCGGTCTGGTGGAGTCCGTCGCACAGGAGCTGGCAAAAATCGGTGCGCAAAGCGAAATCATAAGAATGTTCTTCACTGTTGTATTTTGAATGTTTTGATCTCAAACGGTTTAAGCTTGAGGTTTAATTTTCCCTTGGCAAGAGCTATATCTTCGTCGCGCCACTCGATAAAATCGGTCGGCACGATTTTCGCGTTTGCGTCTGCACAGATAAGTCTACCGCAGGAAGGAAGCCCACGCGTCTCAACAACGCGCACGACAAGACATTGTTCCTTTTCTGCTTTTTTGAGGACAGCGAGGTCTATGCCATCGTTGCCTGTAACTGCCACGGGCACCGCCGCGCCCGCCGCCTCGAACCCCTCGAAAATTTCGACGCCCTGATTGAGCGCCGCTGCGGCAGCGCGCACTCCGGATCCGGCAAGAGCGCCACAATGCGGAAGTAGCGCGTATGTGATGAGGTGCTCACCCTTGTCGGCGATTGGATCTGGATCGGTCGGAGAGCGTAAAAGTGAAATCTCGAGAGAGCCGCCCTTGACGCGGTGCCCGTACTTTGAATCGTTGATCAAAGCCACGCCGTATGCGCCATCGGACAAATCTGTATAGCGGTGCGCCGGGCATTCGAACTGCGCATACTGCCACTTGGTGTTGTCGTTAGTGCTGCGTTGAACAAACCCATACTGAATCTCATAAGACGCGATTTCTGTCTTTATTGCGGTCGGGAACGCTACGCGCAACAGCTTGTGCGTCTCTTTCCAATCGACCTCTGTGACGAAGTCAAGCCGCTTGCTGTCGCTTGCCAACCAGATCTTCTGTCGTATGACCGAACCTTCGCCTACCGTATAATCCACTGACAGCCCCGAACGCATCGTGCCGTCTATACGAGACACGTTCTCCACCTTCGCGGAGCCGGCCAGTTGTCTCATGTAGTGCTCGTCGACATCCCAGGCATCGGATCCGACTCTGCCGTAGTCTACAAATATTTCAAGGCGGTTGCCACGCTCCCCTCGCGAAATGAACTCAACGCCAGCCTCTTTGTCGAACCCCCGGACGATTTGCATGTCTGAATTGAATTCATATAATACCAGATCATTCTCAAGCAATGTTTTTCGGGTCTTGCCAAGGTTGTCGGTCGAAGTCTCTTCAACACCAACCGCCTTTATGAGAGTGATGAACTTCTGGCCAGGAATCGAGACCTGCGCCATTATCCCGTCAGTCTCCTGCTGAGCTGGCAACGTCGTCCCGTCACATGTGGTGGCACCTTTCCAGCCATCTGGAAGAGGAAGAACGACATTCACGTCCTCTGTCGAAGGATTGAAAACAGTGATGGCGTCTTTGTTTTTCTTAAACAATTTCTGTGCCTTTTTTTGCATTAACTCGTCAGCCTGTTTGACAACGCCCTGCAGCTGCGGAACGGTCTCTTCATAGACTTTGTGAATGCTCGAGCCGGGAATAATATCATGGAACTGGTTTATCAAAACAGTCTTCCACATTTTGTCGAGTGCCGCGGACGGGTAATCGGATAGATCGCCACATGAACACATCATTTCAGCCGCCCTTAACGCTTCTTCAGCGCGGCGGTTCCACCGTTTCACGTAA
Organism: uncultured Lentisphaerales bacterium; assembly: GCA_964405775.1. Taxonomy (GTDB): domain Bacteria; phylum Verrucomicrobiota; class Kiritimatiellia; order RFP12; family UBA3636; genus JAAZFF01. The sequence continues at coordinate 9,173 of CAYOPG010000065.1, read as the reverse complement.
GCCTGCGAAGTGAGCGTGCCGCGGTGTGTCTCGAAATACAGCTCGCCGCTCCATGTGGCTAGGTCTTCGCGGTAGTCCGCCATTTTCTCCAGCACTGGCTGCGCATGGCCGAACCTGAAGCGCGGCACGCCGTTTAGATCGCGCAGACGCAGTCCGCGCTCGATATGCTCCTCCTTGGGGCCACCGCCACCATCTCCCATCCCAAACAGGCAGAGTGCCTCGTTCACAAGGCCGCGCTCCTGGTTGTCAGACTCGTTGCGCACCAATGTACCCGGCATAACTCCGCTGTTGTATGTATTCTCAGGCGGGAAATGCGTCAGCACCTCGCTACCGTCGATTCCACGCCAGATAAACGTGTTGTGCGGGAATTTATTGTAGCGGTTCCATGAAAGCTTCTGTGTGAGGAAATATCCGATGCCGCAGCCGTTCAGAATCTGCGGCAAATTGCCCGAATAACCAAAGACGTCTGGCAGCCACAGGTTCTTGATCTCAACTCCGAACTCGTCCTTGAAGAAATTCATCCCGTGCACGAACTGGCGTATCATTGATTCGCCGCTTATGAGGTTGCAGTCTGCCTCGACCCACATGCCGCCCTGCACTTCCCAGCGCCCTTCCGCGACGGCCTTTTTTATGTTTCCGTAAATTTTCGGGTAATGCTCCTTCGTGAACGCATATAGCTGAGCCTGAGATGCACCAAAAACGTAATCCGGATATTTATTGATGAGCGCAATCTGACTCGAAAACGTGCGCGCGCACTTGCGTATTGTCTCAGAGACGGGCCACAGCCACGCAGTGTCAATGTGCGCATGACCAACGCCCGTGACCTGAGGCGCAGAGGGATCGCTAGTCAAGTCCATCGCGGCTTTCAGCACAGCTCGCGCGGCTTTTGCTCCTTTGAGGTTGTACACCGTCAACGCCTTGTCGACACAGCGCATGATCTGATATCGGCGCGCAGTCGTGTCGGGTAGAACCTTCACTAGATCCTCAAGAACGGTAAGATCTATCCAAAGCTGCCACTTTTCATAATCGAATTTGCAGAGTCGAATTGCAGTGACAGACGCATCGCGTCTGCCATGCAGGTCTGCCTTGTTTTCCAGCCAATCAGGTTCGAGGCACCGCTCTATTCCAAACAGCGCAGAAGCAGTCGCATCGCACCAAAGTTCTATCTTTTCACCGCCCTTGCATTTCGGGGCGATGTGCATCAAATCCTTAGTGTAGCCAGGCGCAAACACAGAGCCGTTCGTCATGCCCATGATAGCGTTGCCCTTTGCATCAAGCACAAGAATCTCGCCCGACAAGTCAATCCGCGCCACAACGTACTCGCCTGCCCACTGCTTCGGTATGCGCCCCTTCAGGTGGAACCATCCACAATCCCATTTAGACCCCCAGTGTTGGCCTTCGTTTATTTTCCGGTATTCGAGACCCTTGCGTTTTGCGAAAGGTACTGGTGCCGGTGTCACCGCCACTTCCGCCTCAAGTGGCACATACTCGCCGAGTATCTCTCTCGCTATCCTGCCGCGATCATCGGCGCACCTTGCGATTGCCAGATCAATGTAAAAATGCGACATTTCAACCTACTCTTCCTGTTGTAGAACCTATTTGCAAAGTATCAGAGGCAGTGCCTCCATTAAATTTTCACACCCCGCCCACAGCATGGGGCTGGTGCCGCTCTTTTTGATGTTGCCTCCGCCGATACCTATCGCGGCGAAGCCGGCAAGCCGTATCGAAACCACGCCAGCGCCCGAGTCTTCAATGCCGATTACTCTATGGCGTCGCTCGGGTTCTATGCCAAGCCCCACACGCGCCGTCTCGGCATAAAGCCACGGATGCGGTTTAGGCTCAAGCTCGCCCATCGTGCCAGGCTGCCCCTTGCGCAGCGCCTGTCCCGCTGTTATGATGGCGTCGTAGAATTCGAGCGGATCACCCAGATTCAACTGGCGGAAAGCCGACAACACCTCAGGCCAAGCCTTCTCGTATAACCCAGACGTCACCAGCCCTATGCGCACCCCGTTTGCCTTGAGAGCAAGCAGGAACTCCTTTAGTCCCGGCGCGGGGGTGAAAGCATCCGACTTGCCGCGCCCCTCCATTATCTCGTTCATCTCGAAGTTCGTCACTTCGTAGTAGATCGAACGAGCCTCTTCCACGGTTTTATCCGGGCAGTATTTCGCTATGCAGTATTGCAAATGCTCGCTTACCGAATGGCCGGACACATGCGGTTCATCCACCTTATCAAGTTGGAATTTCGCGTCACCCATCAGCTTGGCTATTGTGAGCTCAATGATCCACATCCAGAAACTCTCGCTGTGAACACTCGTGCCGTCGAGGTCCATCAGAACGGCCTCGGCTGGCGCTTCGAAATGCGCTTCCTGCAAAGGGTATAAGGCAGGATGCCCCATAGCGGACTTGATGTAAACAAGAGTGTTGTTTTCGTAAACGATCAACTCCGTCTTATTGTCCCGTGGCGTGAGGATGTGCTCGACGCCGTCGCGCCCGGCACGGTAAATACCACCTCCGCCGATTTCAAGCTCCTGAAAATCAGCGGACGGCCCCACCGAGATTTCCCCAAGTCCTGGAACGCGTAGCATTTCAGTTCACCTCCAGGAGGAAGCTGGCGATCTTATGCGGCTCCAGGGCAACGCTCATTCTGCCGCCCTTTATGGCTACCGTCTTGCCCGGCTTCTCATCCATGCCACAGTGACGCGCCTTCCCGATTGCAGATGACAGTTCGATCTGAGCGGTCTGCGGCTTGTCCGAAGGGTTGAAGATCCTCAGCACAACGCCCTTGCCGATTTCAGCGGGCTTGATCGCAGAGATGTGGACAACGGAGTTGTCGATCGAAGCAAAACCTGCCTCCAGTGGCAGCTTCCCTTTACCACGACCAATCTGTGCCGCGCGAACCGGCGTGTAGCCGCACGCGGCCTCGTTGAAGAGCCCCGCAGTGCTCCAGTCGCCTTCATGCACGCAAATGTCGTACTCGAAACGTCGGATTCCAGGGCACTGAATACCTTCGTCTGGCAGCTCGGTCTGCTTCTCCTCGCTCACCGCCAACTTAATGCGGCATGCGCGAATAAGCGAAAGAGCAAGTGTGCTCTCGGAATCCTCAAACATCTCGTACTCGTAAAGTCCGCGAGGCATGAACGCGATGCCGCCATGTTCGTCAGAAACGCCCGCAAATGTCTGCATCGGATGCGTGCCGTACGCCCGCTCTACCCACCCTGTACTGTCAGGAATCTTTACAGCACGCCTGACCGCATCGAAATGACTGTCGGAAACAGTGTAGTCCGCAATAATCCCGGTGGGAACGCAAGCGCGCAGCCAATGATCCTTCGCACGGTTGTCGATTTTCATGCGTACATTCACTTTCGATTCGCCCGCACGCAGTCTGTACTCCACCCTAACAGGAAGCTTTACGAGAGTGTCGCTGCGGCGATTGCCGTCGGCGTAATCAAGCGGGACTTCAAACTCGTATTCGGCAGCGATTGCAGAGACAAGCGGTCCGTTTTCAATGATGCGCACAGTCGCGGACGCACCCAAGCTTGTGAACACCTGATCGAACACCGGCGGCACGTGCTTCCATGCGTTGCCGGTCTCGCCTTGGTCTCTCAGGTAGTTGACCGAATTGTACATTTCTCCCGTGGCTTTGTGCAGAACGTCTATAGTGCCGTTGCCGTTGACCGTCACGGCGAGATACTCGTTCTCCATACTGGCGGGTCCGGTTACAAGCGTATCATTGTCGCGCAGCTCCGATGCTTCAGGAACGATTGTGTACGTTCTGTAGCCCAGCCCCGGCAAATCATCAAATTTCGCATAGAAACGGACGCGGTTCGATTCCAGAATGCGCGGCACTTCCCAGATGCTGTCGACAAACGAGCTTGATTTTTCATCGCTGATCGCCTGCCTTGCAACTTCGCTGCCGGATTGGTCCACAAGGCGTGCGGCTTTGGCTCCGTGTGCGCGGGGAATTTCGAGATCCACTGCCACGATCGCGTCGCGTTTGAAAGGCAATGGGTTGTATACAATAAGTTGCATTGCATCGGCGGTCTGTTTGCCCGGCGCGAGGTTCAATGCGATGTGCCCCATGGCGTCTGACGCCACAATGTCCGCGATATCCGACGCCTTTCTGTAGCGATACTCCATGTCCTGGCACACGGCGTCAGGCGCGCAGCCGCCGTTTGCGTCGTGAGTGTGGTTCGAAAGCAAATATCGCCAGCCACGGTCAAGGTAGCGTGTTGGCGCCTCTGCGCCGTTGGCCATTGCTAGAGATGCAAGCGGCTCGGCTGAACGCACAAGATTGCACGTCGCGGCAAAATCCTCCTGCTTAAGATAAGTGCGGCTGCTGATCGTATTCGGGAATAGGAAAGTCCACATTCCTTCTTTGAGATAGCTGCGACGCTCGCCTGTCAGAACAGGCAGTTTTTCCTTGTCGATATGCTTCTGCGCTTCTGCCCAAAACTCCTCCAAACTGCAATGTTCTATATCGTACTTGCCCGCAAACAACTTTTTAGCTTCCTCTATCACGCGCGACTCGTTTGGGTGTGCCACTGAAATGTCGTGGCCGTGCATCGCAAGGAAAACCTCCGTCGTGAAATGCTTCCCTTCCCTCTCAACCATATCCTCTATCGCCTGCTTAAGGCGCTTAGGATTGTAAAGGTTAGCCGGTGATTTAAGCTCAAAGGTCAGATCCTCGCCGGAGAGCCCATCGGCGGGACGGAACGGCGCCTCGTCGAATTCTCCCCAAATGTAGTCCTTCTCGAACACGCGCCCGGTAGTAACCGGCCTGTGGACTTGGTAGTACCAGTTGTAGCGCGCGTAGACAGCAAACCTGCTCGCCATAACGCGGGTCCCGTCCGGAGCCTCCCATATCCATTCCGCATCACACTCGTGGTGGCTGACGCCGCGGTAGAACATCATGTGGGTAAGCCCAAAATCGCGCAGAATCTGTGGCAACTGCCCAGTCTGCCCCCATGATGACGGTGTGTACGCCACGGTTCCGGTCTTGCCGCCGTACTTTTCAACGGTTTTACGTCCGTACATCAGGTTGCGTACTATCGGTTCCTGCCCGACGCTGAACTCCTCCGCAAGCGTGTAGTATGGTCCTGCAACAAGCTGCCCCTGCTTGATGAACTTCTCCACCTGTTTCCGACGCTCGGGACGCATCTCCAGATAGTCATCGATCATGATGCTATGACCATCCATCGTGAAGGAATGATATTTCGGGTCGCTCTCCAGGATGTCGAGCGTTGTGTCCATCATGTCCATCAGGTGCCTGCGGGTCTTCTCGAACGAATGTCTGAACTCCCTGTCCCAGTGCGTGTTGGAAACCACTTTGATTTGCTTGATATGCGATGCTTTTTTGCCCATGTCTTTGTCCTTTGATTTAATTAGGCCAGAAATTAACAGTCGGCGGAGCCTCGTGCTCCAAGCCCTTCCACGCCGACTCCACCGGAACGCCCTCTTTGACGTAACGTGTAGCGGCGACTCCCGTCGCCTCGCCCATCTGGTTGCAGTTTACCATCACGCGCGATGCGCCGTACGCGCCTCTGTCACAGTCTAGCATCCTGCCCGCACAGAGCACGTTCACCGAACCGCGCGGCACCAGACTCCTGTACGGGATCTGATAAAACGTGGCGGCGGCCTCTCCCTCGGGAAGCCAACGCCCACGCTCCCAAGTCACCTTGCCCGTGGCAGGGTCTACGTTCATCACCTCTTGTTTGCCATCGAGATTTTTGAAAGTGATTCCGCCATCGTGGTGTATGTCCACGCGATAGCTCCCGTATGCAGCGGCGTCCTCAAAAACCCGTCCGCGAAGCACATCGTCCTCAGTCAGCGAATAGAGGCAGCGCGCGTGGCGCGACTCGCGAACCCCCATGCTTGTGGCGAAAGACGCGATGTGCACACCGGCACCATCGACAGGGAACTCGCGGTTGCAAGCACGCACGTATGACGCCATCTGCCGCCGCCCTTCTATCTCGCCAGCGGTCAGGTCGTCTGCATCAGACGGATCACAGTTATGCACGCGGCTGACTGCCCCGAAGGTCAAACCAGGCGCCCCTACCACTGGAGCGCCCCACATAAAGACATGCTTTAGCCCGGCTCCGCGCTCCGGCCGCATCATTTCACCCAGTGAGAACTCGGGATGTGCGGCCTTGACTTCGTTAACGCCGGAAAGCATAACGCATGTCGTGTGCGGTTGCAGCAGGTGTTTTTTCGGACGCCATGTCTCAAATCCTGCCCTCTGGAGCAGATCCGCATCGCCCGACGCATCTATGAAAAACTTCGCCGCTATGGCACGTCTGCCCGTTTTGTCCTCGATCACTGCGTGGGTCAACCTCCCATCTCCGTCCTTAACCACCGCAACGAAACGCGCATGTAGAAACGGCCGGATCAGCGGGTTGCCGGATATAGCTTCGTCTAGCGCCGTGATCAGCCCCGTTGAGCTCAGGTACGCGAAAACCGTGGGGCTTTCGGCATTATGTACTACCGCTTGTCCATGCCGCACAAGATGATCGAGCAACTGTCTGGATAGTCCCTTTATTATTTCTCTCTTGCCATCTGTGGAAAGGAACGAATGCCAAACCGGCACCAGACCGGCCGTGGCGGTGCCACCGAAAAAGCCGTTGTTCTCCACAACAGCCACCTTCATTCCGGCTTCAGCGGCACGCAACGCGGCGAACACGCCGGTGCAGCTGCCACCGATGACACACACACATCCACCTCTGTAGCGACCGGTGTCGGCCGGACAGATTCAATAACTGTTGAAGACTCTTCTTTCATGCGTAAAATGTTACCAGAGTCCCACAGCAAAGGCAAATTCTTACAACTCAGACTTTTTGAAGGGACTTTTTGAAATCCGTGAAGGTGATTATAAGTCGAGAAGATATATTCTCTGGCTCGGTTCCCCACTTGAGCCATGCCAAGTGTGGAATGATTGTAGCTCAGACGTGGCATGTTGCCGTATTACTCCGGACGAATCATGGCAAAAGGTCATGTAAGAAGGCATATTTTACTTTTATTTTACAAAGTATTTACCGTGTATTGACAACCGTTTCACCAGTGAATGTTGTAATGATTCCGTTCGCACCAACTGCACAAAAGAAAGGATTCACATGAACAACCAAACATCATTCGTCAGCCATTCAACGATGCCAGTAAGCCATCTCACTTTGCGGCGGGCGGCATGCCTCCTCGCCGCAAGCTTGATTGCCACACGCTCCCATGCGGAGCCAGCAACGCCAGAAGTCACAACATCACGAATGCCTGTAAAAGAAATAACTGTATTCAAGGACGGGCATGCATTCGTGACGCACAATGGCAAAGTGCCGGTCGACTCTTACGGCAACGTGGTGCTTGACTACCTTCCCCGTCCGGTAATAGGCACGTTCTGGCCGTTTTCAGCCTCCCCTCACGCAAAACTCGTCTCAGTCAAAGCAGGCCAGCGTAAAGTCGATGTTGAACGCACAGCTCTGACAATGCGCGAACTTATCGAAGGCAACATCGGCGCCCGAGTGACAGTGACCGAAATACCAGGGCAAATAAGCGACAAGTATGAAGCCACAATCTTAGACATACCCACGTGTAGCGGAGAGGAGCTGGAATCCCGATCAGAGCCGTACTCCGGCGACAAGCTCCGGCAAAAAGGCAATGTCGTGCTGTTGAAAACCCAGTCCGGCGTGAAGGTGGTGAATATCGATCGCATACAGGACATCCGTTTCGCGGACGACTTCAGCACCACTGTCGCCGACGAGGAATTCCGCAATCTGCTCACTTTCAACATGACATGGGAAGGCGAGCCAAGAAAGGAGGCCGACGTGGGGCTTATCTATCTGCAGCGCGGAATTCGGTGGATACCGAGCTACAAGGTTGACATTGACGGCGAAGGACGTGCCACACTGCGCCTGCAAGCCTCAATAGTAAACGAACTGGCAGATCTCGAAGGCGTGACGGCGCACCTCGTCGTCGGAGTGCCTTCATTCGACTTCAAGGACACTGTAGATCCTATTTCGCTCCAGCAGACTGTTGCAAAACTATCGTCCGCGTTCACCACGGACTCCTCACAAACCGCGTATGGATTCAACAACGCAATAATGACGCAGTTGCCTCTTCAGCTTGCCCCGCGAAACACCAATCCCGAACCGGCAAACGCTGAAAAACAACTCGACCTCGGACCGTCTGTAGCTGAATCCGGACAAAACGAGGAGTTATTCGTATTCACATTGAATGACATTACCCTGAAAAAAGGAGAACGCATGGTGGTCGAAATCGGGGAGTTTTCAATGGAATACAAAGATGTCTATACACTGAATATACCTTCCGCCCCGCCTGTGGAGATGTGGCGAGACTTTCACAATAACAATCAGAATGAGCTGGCACAGCTGTTCGCCACCCCAAAAGTAGAGCATCGTATACGCCTGAAAAACAGCAGCAAATACCCCCTGACAACGGCACCTGCCTTGATAATGAAAAAAGGGCGAATCCTTGCTCAGGGGCTTATGACATACGCCGCGCCTGGCTCCTCGGCCGACCTAGGGATCACCGAGGCGGTCGATATAGGAGTCAAAAAGAGCGAGTCCGAACGGAAGCTCACGCCAAACGCAATCAACTGGCAGGGAGAGAGTTTCGCCCGCGTAGACCTGTCAGGCAAAGTCACACTGACGAACTATCGTAACGAGCCAGTAGAAATTGAGGTAACGCGCAACGTCCTCGGTGCAGTGGACAGTGCTGACGACGACGCTGCAACCGAAATGGTGAACGTGGCCGAAGACCTCTCCTCTGGCTATGGCGGAGATTTCCGCCCCTGGTGGTGGAGCCGATACCGCTGGCCGTGGTGGTGGCACGGTGTTAACGGATGCGGGCGTATCATCTGGAATGTGACACTTGACCCCGGCAAGCCCATGGACCTAGAGTACACTTGGCATTACTTCTGGCGTTGATAGCCGGTTAAACGGCTGCGTTCCATATTTAAGTTCGCCCTTGCCTGAAAGAGCTTATGGTGGACACCCGCAAACAGGCCTCTGCTTGCGGGTTTTGTATAATATGAACAGTACCCTCAATTGTTTCGCATTTATTGCACCTTTGAATAATGCCTGAGGTGGGATGTTAGTGAACCGATTATAGACATATATGCTTCGGTCTGGTATATTTCTGTGGCAATGGATAGCCAAAACAACACCGAG
>CAYOPG010000064.1:10974-12941 GCA_964405775.1 uncultured Lentisphaerales bacterium | reverse complement strand
CTCCGGGTATTTTCCATACGTTGTCCGCATGCTTGTGCAGGCATCCCGCCTCATGTCCCCAAATCCAGAATCTGTCCCTGACAGTGTCATTTCCCTGCTTCATTTTTCGTCCTCATTTGCGTTTGCTTTGTCGTGTTTTGACGCGATCCGGCATTTCTGGGTTCTATTGTAGAATTAAGAAAAAAGTATAAAATCATCGAAGGGCACCTCTAGGTGATATGGATACCCGATCAGCCTCTCTGCCTGCCAAGAAAATTACGCACAACTCCAACAGAACAGAAATAGTCCTGCAAGGTTCAAAAAGATAGTCACGGCGAACACTATCTGGAACGCGGTCTTGCGCGTCTTGTGGTGAAAACGACGTTGCGCGTAAAAGGCTCCAGGCCAGCCTCCGGCGATAGACAACAGATGCAACAGCGCGTCCGGTATCCTTGTGCCGTTCGTCGCGGCGGCCTTTTTGTCAAGTCCATAAACCACCACGGCGATCAAACTTGCCGCTAAGAAAGCCACAGGGATCCACCATGGGGCAAGTTCAGCTATGGAGATTCCCGTAACTGCCCCAAGAGCGAGCAGAGCCGTCAATCCCGCAGACACCGTAGGATTGAACGAGACGCCGGCACTTACCAGTCTCGCTTCCGCCGCCTTCGGGCGTCCTCGTTTGTCTTCCGACTCTTCGTAGCTGACCTCGTCGCCTTCGACCGGGCGCCGCGAACCACGGGGAAAATCGTTGATATGCACGAATGCCTGCCTGCCTCCATCCCCGGAATCTATGAACCCGTAGCCCTTTGAATCATTCCAATCTACAATTCTGCCTGTCTTTCGCATATTTCGCCGCTCCATCTTTCCACTTTTAATCGCGAAATCAATCATAACAAATCGCAACACCGGCATTCTATAACTTTTCGGCAGATAGCGCAAGGGCGGACTTTTTTTTTGTTTTTTATTGTTTCATGACAGGTATATTTTTGGTATAGTTTTTACCCGAGCGACTGTTTATAGAGCGGTTGCCCGATCGTTCCGGTTCCGCTCACGTGTTTTTGCTAAAATAACGCCATGCAATTGAAATTCCTTTTTCTCGGTTGGCTGATTGTCTCGGTAATATTTTCAATAGGGGGCTGCGTTTCGCCGCTACCTGTTTCCGGATCCGACCCCTTGGCGAGAGCCAAAGAACTTTACCGGGCGGGAGAATATAATGCGGCGCTTTTAGAATGCGCCGAGATATCGTATTCAGCCCCGGAGACGTCTGGTCTTGCGGATTTCCGCAGGAGAGTGCTTCTTGCCGTGCAACGCGAGGAGGCTAGCCGCTACAGGGATGAGGCTGAGATAGACCGCAACCGAATGGCCTCCGAGTCGCTCGATGCGATCAAGCTGCCGGACAGGTACGGGCTGAGAGGCTCTACGGAGCCTTTGCCGATGGATTCCTTGAGCCCGGATAGTCCTATGAACGCCCAACTAGACCAGCGGGTAAGCCTTAGTCTGCGTGAAGCCCCTCTCTCCGGGCTGATCGAGGCGCTATCTGCCAATATGAGCGTGAACATAATAGCAGACCACGATCTGGGGGAGGATAAGCGCCTTACGATAGAGGCGACCGACGTTCCCCTGCACGAAGTGCTTAACTACGCCTCGCGCAACCTTGGTGTGGAGTTTCATGTAGGAGAATCGGTGATATGGGTAACAAAATCAGACGCGGCGACGCGTCCGCTGGAGACGCGGATCTACAGGTTGCGGCAGGGCATCCAGATGAAGGCAACCGATTGGATCGCGGCGGAGGGCGATGCGAAGAAGGCAGTGACCGACGTGTCTTTGCTGACGCAGAAGGCCACCGTCCCTTCGAGTGAAAAAACCACCCTCGAGACTATTATAACGACCATGGTGCCGGAGCAGCCGGGTTCAGCTCTGCTCTTCGACAGAGGATCGCACACGCTTTTCGTGCGCAACAGCCGTGAAAACCTAAAGTTAATCGGGGA
>CAYOPG010000064.1:0-10874 GCA_964405775.1 uncultured Lentisphaerales bacterium | reverse complement strand
GTGCTTACCGATCCGATGTTTACGGCAGTGCTGCATGCTCTGCAGATATCGGGCAAGGGGCGTACCCTTTCCATGCCCCGCGTCACCACTATGAACAACAATCCTGCCAAACTCAGAAGCGGCCAGGATCTGCGTTTCTTCGAGGAGTTTCAGGCGCAGGCGTTCAGCTTGGTGGACGTGAACAACCAGAAATACACTGTCACCGCGCTGATCCCTAAGGGCACGCCCTCTATAGAGGAGCTTGGCATCACTTTACTGGCCGTGCCGAGCGTGGGTGCCGACCGCGATAAAATCACACTTCTGCTTAATCCGTCGATTAGCTCCCTCGACGGATATGTGTCGTATCAGGATGATTCCGAGGCACCCTCCGAGAAAACCGCCTTGCCAATCAGACAGGTTGTTGTAAAGCTTCCGGTATTTACCCGCCGCGAGGTGGCTACGAAGTTGACCGTAAGAAGTGGCGACACGGTCGTTATGGGAGGTCTTATAGATTCCATTGAGCAGGATACCGTGCACAAGATTCCGATTCTCGGTGACATACCGATCTTAGGCTATTTATTCCGCCGCACCGGTATCACCGAGCAGCGCCGAAACCTGCTCATATTCGTCACGGCAACCGTAATTTCGGATCGTGGGGAATCGCTGCTGAGCCCATCATTCTATTACGACGAGTTCGGTGGTGCGTCCGCCGGAAGTTCCGCACCGGCTTTGCCACCCCCGGCAGCGCCCGCGCCTTCTTCGGTCCTGGAGCCGGAGGGATCCATAGACTCTGCGATAGCTTCCGTTCTTGACGGTGGCGCGACACCAAAGACTGCTGCCGCGCCGGCGGAAGCCGCCGATGCAACTGCAACTTCGCAAGGTGCTGCTCCGCGGTAAATTGGAATGCGATACAAGCGCACAATAGGAATAGAATATGGTCATGGCGCATTGCGCGCAGGGGAATTTGGCCGCCCTTCTCCGGAAGGGCTGTTACTCCCGTCCGACCCTATTGAGGCGCAGCGTATGATTTCGCGCTACGTAGATGAAACAGGTTTGGCGGGCGTCCCCGCCGTGCTGGGAGTTCCCTCCGAGACCGTCTATTTGAGTCTGCTAAAAATCCCTTCAGGGACTCGAAGAGGACGCGAGGCCGCAGTGAACGAGCACCTCGAAGGGTTGTATGCTTTGTCCGGAAGCGAGACTGTTTCCGATGTTTCGCCTGTGCCTTCAAGCGGCAAGCACAAGCCTGTTCTGGTGGCGGTGGCTCGTCTGGACGCCATTCAGGTTCTTATCTCCCCGCTTCAGGCCGCCGGTTTAAACATTCTGGCAGCGGTTCCGGCGTCTCTGGCATTTTTCAACTACGCGGCACAAAAACTTTCGAGCCGTTATGACCGGCTTGTCGTTCTATGTCCTGTTTCAGATACGGGCATCGAGGCGCTTTGTGGGGTGGGGGATACGCTGGTCGGAGTGTGGCGTATTCCCGCCGGGGCATCAACTCAATCTGCAAACAACGCGTCGATGCTGGCGTTTGGCGCTGAGCTTGAGGCAGCCTGGCGGGGAGGCCAGGCCGCCCGCGGAGAACCGCCATCAGTTGTCTGGTGCGGCGATGACTCATTGCCGGAAGATGTTGTCAAAAGTCTTTCCGCCACCATAGGTGCCGAGCCGGTGCCTGTTGCCGAATGGCGCACAGATTCCAAAGCTGCCCGCGGCACCCCGGTGTTGCCGGCTGCACTGTCGCAATGCGTCCCCGGGCGTCAGGGCGCATTCCTGAACCTTCTCCCTACGGCGATGCGCGAGCGCGTGGTGCGTCGTGCAAAGTTGCCGTACAATGCGACGGCGGCGGTTCTGTTCGCGGCTTTTGCCATTATGCTCTGCGTCGGCGAGTCAAGGCGCTCAAGGGATGTGCGCCAGCGGCTGGACATCGCGGAAGCTCAAAATCTTGAACGGCGGGAGCTGCTGGAGCGGCGCGGGACGTTGGCCGCCCGCAATTCTGATTATGATATGCAGGTCGCTGCGTTGCGAGATTCTGCCCTGAGTCCGCTCAAAACCCGGGAACTTCTCATTGCAATCGCGGAGGCGAAGAGCCCTGACGACTTGATTGTTTGCATAGCTGATGCGCGAAGCTATTTCGATACGCCGCCGCCGGTACAGCAACAGCCAGAAAACGGGCCTCCGCCGCCGTTCACATTCTCTACGTCTGCCTTCATAGTGGAAGGATATACTCCCAGCGCGGATCTTTCATCCGTAAGGTCTTTTATTGAGACGCTGCGCATGCACCCGCAAGTAGTGGCAGTCGATCTTCTGGGAGACGATCGTGTAGGTCCGGACCGCACACCCGCGCCTTCACGTTCCATACCGCGCATCTATCGATTCGTAATGGAGGTACGCACTCGTGAACCGTAGGCAAAACACTGACAAGCCAAATAGCGCTATACAAGTAGAGCTGCTGCTCACGGCAGTGATGTGGTTTGCCATTGTGCTGGGTGTTGTGTTGCTTGTGGCGGTCTGGCTCCCATTGCGGCTCGACACCCGCAAACAGGAGAATCGCGCGGTGGCTCTGGGAGGGGAAATTCTGGAGCAGTCCGTAGGCGTGGATGCGCTTTATGACGAAGTTGAGCAGGCTCTCACACGTGAAGCCGCCTTGAAGTCGGAGATGCGCTATTGGATTGCCAGGCGCAATACTTTTGCGCTGCCGCAGAATCATTCCGGCTCGGCGCCGCAACAGGAGGATGGCCGCATAGACTTCAAAATCGCGCTGTTCAACGCGCGGACAAGCTTGATGGCTCGCGCCGAGGCGCGAAACGTGATAATTCCGGAGGATATCGGAATCAATGAAACGCTAAGCACGGACACGCGTGTCGAAACCGCTCTGGGACAGCTCTCTGGCACCATGCGACTCCTTGACAAGGTCATGAACTCAGGCATACAGGAGGTCACTAAAATTCAGCCACAGGCTGTTACGATGAAGTCGCTGCAATCCGACGAAAACGACCGCCTTCGCGAGTACAGCGTGAAAATAGACGCGCTTGCGGATTTCGATGAATGCCTTTCGTTGCTGTCTCTGCTTGGCGACCCTAACATGGGCTATTCCCTGGATTCCTTCTATATACACAAAGATATCTGGTTCAACCCGGAAAAACGGCTAAACCTTCAGTTTGTCGCAACAGCCGGGCGTCCGTTGCAGCGCAAACTTTTCGGGGATGTGGCTCCGGAGCGTCAGTCCCAACCTTCATCGCAAAAGTCCTCAGCACATGCTGAGCCGGCGCCTCCAGCCCGGTCGGGCAGACGCCAGGCAGATAACGGAGCCGGCTCCTCCTCCAGTCCTTCCACAAACTTGACGGTGCAGGAGGTGATGCAATGAGGATAATAGAATCAGCATGGAAAAGATTTCTTCGCCGCCATCCGTCCGTCCCCGTGGCAGCAATCTTCTTGCTCTTGTTGGCGCAGGGAGCCTATTGGATCCGCTGGGAAGCTCGCCGAAAGCCTGTCTCAAAAGCCAATCCCGCCGCACCTAAGCTCGTCGCAGGAGAGGTCTCGGAGTTTGAATTTCCGTATGACGAGGAAAGCTTTCGTGATATTCCAAGCAGCCCATTCACCCCCAACAGTGTTTATTTTGCGTTGCCCAGTCCGGACGAAACCGCCCAGCAACCGGAGGAGCCTGTTCCCGAACCTCCGCCTATACCTGCGGAGCCTGCTCCTGAACCACCGCCGCCGCAGGATCCTGCCGAGGAGCTTGGTTCACTGCGCTATCGGGGGCTTATGAAGACATCTAGCGGGTTACAGATTGTGTTTATTGAAGACACAAACGAAAAAACCACCCTGCGCATGATGGAAGGCGAGAATATTGGGGGGTGGCGGCTTGACTATATTTCAAGGGGCAGCGTAGTTTTCACCGGGGAAGATGGAAGTAAGTTCGAAATACCTCGTGTCTCGCAGGATCCTGAGCCTGAGTCAGCAGACGCTGAAGCAACAGCCTCTAAGACGACGGATGCCGCGGAACAAAATGAGGAGGCTTCCAAGTGAACCTGTTCCAGTCGTCCGCCAACACCCCGCGCGATCCGACCTCCGGAAACAAACTGGGATTCCCATCGGAGACTCTAGCCAGGGCCTTTTGCGCTAAATTGTCGGAGCTATATGAAGTGCCCGAGCGCAAGGTGGAAGAACTCTGCCACCGTGCCCGTTGGCTCGGAGAGCCGATCACGAACCTGGTACTGCGCGAAGGCATTTTGTCTGGAACGCAGCTTCGCGACTCGCTCTCCGCGATCAGCGGCATACCCACTATATCGCTTGCTGAAATACGCGTGGCGCCCGAGGCGGTCGAACGCGTGCCGGTAACCACCGTAAGCCGCTGCCGCATAATGCCGCTCTTGCTGCGGAAGGAGCATATAGTGCTGGCGTGCGACCGAATCGTTTCGCATTCCGAGACCGAGCAACTGCACGTGCTGCTCGGCTGCCCTATCAAATGGGCGCTCTGCACTCCGAATGAACTTTCGGAAAGCATCAAGCACTTCTACGGCGTCGGCCTTCAAAGTTTTCTTGATATTGAAACGCAAAAACGCACCGGCGACGATCAGGACGGAGGAGCGGAAGCTTCACCTGGGTTATCTGGATTCGTTGGGCAGTTGATCGACGACGCCATTCAGGCGAATGCGACCGATATACACGTCGAGCCACTGGAGAACGGTCTGCGGGTGCGTTTTCGCATCGACGGCATTCTTTATCCCATTACCCTTCCGGCAGGCATTGACCAATACCGGCGCGCCGTCGTGTCGAGCATAAAGGTCATGGCACAGCTCAACATTGCCGAGCGCCGTCTGCCGCAGGATGGGCGTTTCACGCGCGTCACCGACGGCCACTCCTACGATGTTCGAGTTTCAGTTTTGCCGGCGCGCCATGGCGAGACGATAAGCCTGCGCATTCTCAACAGGCAGTCCACGTTTCTCGATCTCGAGGAGCTTGGTCTAGAGCAGCAACAGCGTGCGGAAATAGAAGATCTCATGGCTTTGACGCACGGCATAGTGCTGTTCACCGGGCCGACCGGGAGTGGCAAAACCACCAGCCTCTACGCGACCCTGGCGAAACTGAACACCGATGAACGCAAGATCGTGACTCTCGAAGATCCCATCGAGTACGATCTAGCGGGCGTCACACAAATGCAAGTTCAGCAGGAGATCGGGTTCACTTTCCCTTCAGGTTTGAGATCAATTTTAAGGCACGACCCCGACGTCATTCTGATAGGAGAAATTCGCGATTCCGAAACGGCCAGCATAGCGGTTGGATCTTCTCTCACAGGGCACCTTGTTCTGAGCACCCTCCACACGCAAAGTGCCGCAGGCGCGGTAGTGCGGCTGATGGACATGGGTGTCGAGCCGTATCTGGTGGCGGCAAGCGTGCAGGGCATGATCGCGCAGCGCCTCTTGCGCCGCATATGTCCCACCTGTAGAGAAACGTATATAGAGAGCCAGCCCGTAGAGTCTGAGGCTCTGGGACTCTTCCCCGGTCTGGAATCTCCGATTCAGTTCCATAGGGGGCGTGGCTGCCCGAACTGCCGCTACATCGGTTACAGCGGCAGGCAGGCTGTATTTGAGGTGTTCCCGATGAATGAAGAACTTCGCCGCCTCGTTATTGATCGCGCTCCAACATCGGCGCTGGTTCAGCATGCCCTGTCATTGGGTTTCACGACGCTGCGTCACAACGCATGGCGTTGCGCAGTTGATGGAGTCACCACTGTCGGCGAAGTGTTGCGCATAACGCGCCGTCCTTCCTTCCATCACAACCCTAACCAGCAGCATGCACGTGAAGAGTGATGACCAGACCCCATCACGAATGTTGTCGCCACATCCGGCGGTGCGAGCCGTTTACGGGGTGTGATGTGTGTGATAAGATACGCGCATGAAAAAAGTTTGCGTCATAGGAGACAGGGGGCATCTGGAGACTGCGCTGGAGGGCTTAAGTTCCTCAGGGAAATGCGAATTAGCAGGGGTCTGTGGAGCGGGGGTGGAAATTCCGGCAGAGCGTGTCGCAGAGACATGCGGGCGGAAACTCGGACGCACTCCGCGTGTTTTCCAAGGCGACTACCGTGAGATGCTGGACGTAATAACTCCGGACGCGGTCGTGATCTGCGGACCGTTCGAAGAGCATTCATCAATGGCGGTGGAGGCGGTCAAGCGAAATATCCACGTGTTTTGTGAAAAACCAGTCGCGACCACCCTTGAAGGACTTGACGAGCTTGAGGGCAGTCTCAAGAGCAATCCAAACGTTAAGGTTGCCCAGATGTGCGGACCGCATTACGAGCCCGGCATGTGGAGCGCGACGCGACTGGCGGCAGATATAGGCACAATAAGACTGCTGAATGCGCGAAAGTCCTACAAGCTCGGAAAACGAGCGGCTTATTTCGCTAATCGGCAAACCTCGTCTGGACTCATTCCCTGGGTCGGCATACACGCCATATCATGGTTGTACCATTTCGCAGGGCGCGTTCCGTTCCGGTCGGTTTGCGCATCGCATTCCAACGCTTTCAACAAAGGACTCGGGGACATGGAGATGAGCGCGACATGTCTGTTTGAGTTCGAAACTGGCATCACAGCCACTGCCTCGATAGACTACTTTAGACCCGAGAACCCGGAGTTGAACCACGGCGACGACAGACTTCGCGTTGTTGGAACTGACGGGACTCTGGAGGTCGAATCAGGTCGCTGCCACATGGTTACAGCAACTAAAATCGAAACTTTCACCGAGAAGCCGCCGAAAGGCAAGTTCGAGGATTTTCTCCAGTGCATAGACGGGAACCCGTCTAACAGCATGACAGGTGGCGATCTTATACAAGTGACCAGAGCGGCGCTGCTGGCGCGAGAATCTGCAGACACGTATACGCGCATTCGCTTTACCTGATTTGAGAGGGGCGTGTGCACCAATCAGGCGCATCGAGCGGCAGGGGCCGCGTACGGGGTCAGTAGATGAATAACATCTCTCGATATTTCGGCAGCGGCCACTCCTGATCGTCGACCTCGTGTTCGAGTTCGTCAACAACGGCCCGCAATGCCTTCATGTCCTTGATGATGTCCTCGTGCTTTTCCACAGAGATCGACTTCTTAAGATTGTCGCAGGCTTCAGTCAGTCGATCCAACCGTTGTCCGGCGGCTTTAGTGGCCACGCGTAGCCCAGACAGCCCTTCCTTGATGCCGGTTGAATTTGCTTTTGCAAGCGCGTCTGAAAGCCGGGCGAAATCTTTCTGAGCGACTGGTCTAACCATGCTGGTGGCCATTTCCAGCGCAATCTCGCCTTCGATGCGAAGACGGCGATTGTAGTCGTACAGGAATACTTCGTAGCGCGAACTCATCTCGACCTTTGAAAACACACCGTACTTTTCCACTAGTCTCTGGTTGTCGGCGTCGAGCAGTGGTTTCAAAGCCTCCGGTGTGTTTTTGAGATTCGGCAGACCGCGTTTCTCGGCCTCGGCGACCCATTCGGCGCTGTAGCCGTTACCATTGAAAATTATGCGGCGGTGCTTGACAATAATGTCGCGGATTGTAGCCTGAACCGTTTTTTGGAAGTCTCTTTCCGCGGCCTTCTCGAGCTTTTCGGAAATGAAATCCAGAGAGTCGGCAACTATCGTGTTCAAGAACGTGTTGGGCGCGGCGCACGACAGGCTTGATCCTGGCGCGCGGAATTCGAATTTATTGCCAGTGAAAGCGAACGGACTCGTACGGTTTCGGTCTGTCGCATCCAGTGGCAGCGGTGGCAGAGTGTTCACTCCGACACGGAGAGTCCCCGGCTTTTTGCTGCCGTTTGAGGCGCCTTCTTTCGCTATCTGGTCTATAATTCCCTCTAGCTGTTCACCAAGGAATATGGAAATCACTGACGGCGGCGCTTCGTTGGACCCCAGTCTGAGATCGTTTCCGATGCTGCAGGATGTGGTCCGTAGAAGATCCGCATGCAGATCCACGCCACGTATTATGGCGGAGAGCACGGTGAGGAAGATCATGTTCTGTTCGGGATCAGTGCCGGGGTCCAGAAGGTTGCGCTTACCGTATGAGAGCGACCAGTTGTTGTGCTTGCCCGAACCGTTGACGCCTGAGAACGGCTTTTCGTGCAACAGGCAAACCAGACCGTTGCGCTCCGCCACCTGGCGTAGCGTTTCCATGACCAGCATGTTGTGATCGACAGCCACGTTAAGATCCTCGAACATCGGGGCTACCTCAAACTGTGCGGGAGCCGTTTCATTGTGCCGTGTCTTGGCTGGTATGCCTAGCTTCCACAAATCCTCTTCCACTTGGGTCATGAATTTGAGGATGCGCGGCTTGATCGATCCGAAATAGTGGTCCTCTAGCTGTTGGTGCTTGGGGGGTGGTGCGCCGAAAAGCGTACGCCCTGTTTGAACCAGATCAGGTCTTTGAAAATAGAAAGCCTTGTCTATAAGAAAATATTCCTGTTCCGCCCCGAGAGACATACCTGGCGTGTCGTCTGGCACACCAAAGCACCTCATGAGGCGCACGATTGACTCCTTAAGCGCCTGCATAGAGCGGAGCAGCGGCGTCTTTTTATCGAGCACTTCTCCCTTATAGCTGCAGAACGCCGTAGGGATGCAGAGCGTGGCGCCATTGGCGTGGCGTTTGATGAAAGCCGGACTCGTTGGATCCCACGCTGTGTAGCCGCGCGCCTCGAATGTGGATCGTATGCCGCCAGACGGGAAGCTGGATGCATCGGGCTCGCCGACGACTAGGTTTTTGCCTGAAAACGCCATGATGGCGCGCCCGTGGTTGACTGGGGAGACGAACGAATCGTGCTTCTCTGCCGTACCGTAGGTTAGAGGCTGGAACCAGTGCGTGTAATGAGTGGCGCCGCGATCGAGGGCCCACTCCTTCATGGCATGGGCAACATCGCCTGCAATTGAGGCGTCAAGCGGAACGCCTTTGTTAATTGTGGCGAGCAGCTTTTCGGCGGTGTCTTTGGCAAGGTATTTCCGCATCGAGTCCTCGTTGAAAACGTCGATGCCGTAGTAATCTATGTTGGCGGGCTTAGCTTCGAAGACCGGATCCGCCGGACGCTCCACGATTTTGTTGATTGCTCTGATTCTGTTTTTATTGCTCATTTGTGTGTTCCGAAACTTCAGCGGACGCTTTTTCTTATTTCAATAAGCTCTTTCATTACGTCCGCCAGATTCCCGCTTGAGTCCGACACGCCGAAAGCGTCGTGTAATTTGCGGTACAGTCCATAGAGCTTCCCGTATGTTTTCACGTTCGCTCTTATTGGTTTATATACAATGTCCTTTGTGCCTGTCATCGCCTTTTGCGCGGCGGCGATCCCGCCTGAGAACTCTCCGGCGACAAGCGCCCCGAATATAGCCGCGCCGAGAGCACACGACTGGGCACTCCTGCTTATTCGTATGGGGCGCCCCAGAACGTCTGCATAGATTTGCATCATAAGCGGACTCTTTTCAGCAAGACCTCCGCAGGTGACTACGTCCTTGATCTTCGTGCCGTATTCCTCAACCCGCTGGATAATGACCAGCGAACCGAATGCTGTCGCCTCCACGAGCGCGCGGTAGAGTTCAGGTGCGGTCGTACGGAGAGTGGTGCCCACGATGGCGCCAGTCAGCAGCGGGTCGACGAGTACGCAGCGGTTGCCGTTGTTCCAGTCCAACGCCAACAGCCCAGATTCACCCGGCTTTAGCTCTGCTGCCGCCTTTTCGAGGTTCGCGTAGGCGTTCCCTTTGGAAAATTCCGCAGGTGCATGCTTGTCAACATACCACTTGAATATGGCGCCGACAGCCGACTGCCCCGCCTCGATGCCTGTCATGCCGGGAATGATTGAGCCGGGGACTATGCCACAAACTCCGGGGATGACCGGCACATCCGTGCCCTCCGGCGCCACCATCGCATCGCATGTGCTGGTTCCTATGATTTTAACGAGTGTTCCGGGCTTGATGCCGCTACCGACTGCTCCGTGGTGGCAGTCCAGCGCGCCGACCGCCACTGGCAAACCGGACGGCAGTCCGACCTTCTCCGCCACAGACGGACTCAGACCTCCCGCTGGCCAATCTGACGGCACGGCCTGCTCGTAAAGCCTGTCGCGCAACTCCGCCAGACGCGGCGATAGTCTACCTAGAAACTCTTTCGATGGCAGTCCGCCCCATTCCGCCGCGAACATCGCCTTGTGCCCGGCCGCGCATATATTGCGCCGCATTGTAAGCGGGTCGAGGTTGCCGGTGATGAAAGCCGGGACGAAATCGCTGAGCTCAACCCAGGAATACGCCGCGTTGAAAACGCGCTTGTCGACCTTGAGACAATGCCAGATTTTAGACCAAAACCATTCTGAGGAGTATTTGCCGCCGCACTTGTCCAGATACGGCAACTTCATCTCGCGCGCAGTTTCTGTTATAGCCTCCGCCTCGGCGTATGCCGTATGGTCTTTCCAAAGCCAAGCATACGCGTTGGGGTTGTCTTTGAACTTTCTGTCGAAAGCAAGAGGCATCCCGCCCTTGCCTACAGGAATAGGCGTCGAGCCAGTTGTGTCAATCCCGATGCCAACCACATGCTCCGGTTTGAACTTCCTGTCCGCCTTCGCGGCCTTTTTCAGGGCAGTGGAAACAGACGAGAAAAAGCCCTCAATGTAGTCGGCCGGGTTTTGCCTTGCTAACTGTGGGTCGCTGGCGGAGACGATCACACCGTCCTCTCCGGTAGGATAAACGAAAACTCCTGATGCAATCTCGGCACCGTTGTCCAGCGCGAAGATTACTGCCCTCACGCTGTTGGTGCCGTAATCAACCCCTATCGAATACTTGGATGATGTGGCTCTCATAAATCCGCGAAATGCTCCTTGGGCAAAAGACAAAAATCAGCGCAAAGGTTACAATTTCCCTGCTGTTAAGTCTAGCAAAAACTCGGACGTACCGAGGC
>CAYOPG010000063.1:0-13210 GCA_964405775.1 uncultured Lentisphaerales bacterium | reverse complement strand
TATTGGATTAACGACATGATAGTCAACGACTTAAATACTTTTTCATGATCGACTAGGCTAAACCGGAAAGAAGAGCGGCAAGGTGCTCTTCGGGTTCCCCAACATCTTGCCGCGGCATTACAAGCGCCAGGGTGGCGTTTTGCGGCTGGAATAGCTCGCGGGCTATATCCTGCACGTTGCCGGGCGTGACTTGCTTGATTTTCGCGATTATTTCATTGGGTGTCTGGTACTGGTTTCGAAGCGTTCCGCCGCCAATCCACGACATGTGGCTGCGTGCTGTTTCGAGTCCGATTTGCAGCGAGCCTACAAGATAATCCACAGCACGGTTGAATTCGGCTTTACCGACGGGCTTGTTTGCGATTTTCGAAAGTTCAGCGGCGCAAAGAGCCAGCCCCTTGACGCTGCGGCCGCGGTCAAGCCCGGCTATTATCTGGAAGGCTCCGGTGTCACTGTAAAAAGCAGGGGTCGATCCAATGGAATAAGCGAGTCCGTGTTTTTCTCGTACACTCTGGAACAAGCGGGAGCTCATGTTACCTCCGAGGATGACGTTTAGAATGTTCATGGAGTAGCGCCGAGGGTCTCGGTTGCCGAAAGCCCGAAAACCTATCACTGCGTTCACCTGCTCCGTCTCGCGCCTGTCAACGAGGAGCTGTGTCTTGCGGGTTTTGTCGAGGGCTGGCTTGAACTTTACCGATGGGGCCGAAGGAAGACGATTCGCATAGCTGGAAGCCAGTTTCACGAATGAATCATGATCTAATTTGCCGGCAGCGGCGATCACTGTAGCCCCGGCGTTGTATCGGGTGTTGTGGTATTCAAAAAGTGATTCTCGTGTGGTTTCCGCAAGAGAAACGGTGTTGCCGATAATCTCGCTGCCAAGAGGGTGGTTTGTCCAGAGGGCACGCTGCGACAAGTCCATGGCGAAAGAGTCGGGCTGGTCGTGGTACATGTTCAGCTCCTCTAGAATGACGAAGCGTTCCTTGTCGACATCCGTCTTGGAAAGTTTAGGCGCGATATATATGTCGCCAAGCACGTCCATTGCGATCGAGGCCGCGGCAGCCGGAACCGAGGCGTAGTAGACGGTCGTTTCAAAGTTGGTGTATGCGTTTGTATTACCGCCACGGCTTTCAATGTCCTGCGATATGGCGCGCGCGGAACGTTTTTCCGAGCCTTTGAAAAGCATGTGCTCAAGGAAGTGGCTGTGTCCGGCCTGAGCAGGCGTTTCAAAGCGGGAGCCGACACCGGCGAATATGCCGATTGCTATGCTTTCTATGCCTGGCAGGCTCGAAGTGACAATCCGGCAACCGTTGTCCAGAGTCGTTATCTTAACATTTTCAAGCATATAACATTGACCTTGTGCAGTTGTGTTTATATGGATTGGATTCAGTACGCGCCCCGCCTGAAGAAAACCACCCATAACGTCCTGAAAAAAATGCGGACGTCGAGCATGCTGTTGTTATTAAGCCAATACCAAATATCCAACAAGCACATGTCTTCGAATCCGATATCGCTGCGACCGGCCACCTGCCACACGCAAGAAATTCCGGGATAGCAGTTCTGCCGCATGAAATGCCAGGAGTCCTTGTAATCTTCGAGGTCGCTTGAAGGCAAAGGGCGTGGGCCTATGAAACGCATCTCGCCGCGCAGTATGTTGATTATCTGCGGGATCTCGTCGATGCTCGTGCGTCGGAGTAGAGCGCCAAACCGAGTTATGCGAGGGTCATTGTGCATCTTGAAGAGCGCACCGTCTGATTCGTTGTATTCGCGGAGCTGCTCTATTTCACTCTCCGCCCCTTCGCGCATGGTACGAAATTTCATCATACTGAACGTTGCGCCGCCTTTTCCGTAGCGATTTTGCCGGAAAATCGCCTTGCCGGGACTGTTCAGGCGTATTGCGATGGAGATTATGAACATTAACGGAGCGACAACAACGGCGGATACGGAAGCTATGGTCACTGATATGTAACGACGCATTTTGCGATCGTTGTTTATAAATTCGGGAGGCGAGAAGTGTACGATAGGTATGCCGTCCACCATGTCGCCGCTACTGTATGGGTTGTACAGTGTGAGGAACCGGGGAAACAAAACTTTTAATGCCTTGTTGCGTTCAGAGCATATCCTGACAGCTTCCATTATCGTATTTGTGGATAGGTTGCGGTCAACTAGAAAGACGAGATCTGTCTTGGGCGTAAGGAGATCAGGGAGTTTTTCCCGCATCTCCTTGGGGCTCTGGAAAGCAGGTACTTGGTTGTATATTCGTATACCCTTTAGCTTTCCCAAACTGGCTCGCTGGCGGATAACCTCGGCATCGGCTCCTGACCCAAGCAACAGCGTACTAGTGCAAAGCGACGGGTATCGTATTCGGAGTCCCGATATAACAAAGTTGGTAAGCACGCGCATCAGCACCGTGAATGGGATGTTGATCAATAGCACGAGCGGGAAGAAGCCGCGCATGTGCCAGTTGTCTTTACTGAAAAATAAATAGACGGACATTAATGCCAACACGGCTCCGTTGCCTATAATGGAATTCCACACGATGGGTGTGCGACGCAGACGCCTATGCCCTTCATACATACCCATAATGGAGTAGAACGCGAAAAGGCAAACAGCGAGTACGCAGAAATATAAATACGCCCTATTGAAGTATATCCTGGCGTAGGAGCTCTCGAACATGGAATTCCCGGCTAGAACACTAAAAACGGTCCTGCTGAAACGCAGATAGTAAGTTAAGGCGTACGACAGCATCAACGCAACTATATCATCGATAAAATGCGCCACCATCACAGCCCGTATAAGCCGCACGCTCCGGTTCCGGGGTCCAGAGAAGCCTGTCCCGGATATAATCGTCGGATTGTAGCCCCCGCTCTTCACTTGAACTTCCTTACTGCATCGACGACCGCTTGGGTGGCTTCACCCTCGGGATGCTTTGAGACGCGTTTACCTTTTACGTAGAGGTAGAAAAACCCCGATCCTCCCACAAGCGCTATGTCCGCGTCGCGAGCCTCACCGGGGCCGTTAACAACACACCCCATTACAGCCACATGGACTCTTGCCGCGGTTGGGTTGTCTTTGTATAACTTTTCAAGAGCCGCCTCCACGGCCGTCGCGGTATTGACGACATCGGCCCGAGTGCGTCCGCAAGTCGGACAAGAGGTGACGTTCGGCCCGGGTGCGCGAAGTTTCAGACAGCGTAGCAGCTCCTGGCCCGCAGCCACCTCCTTTAGCGGCGTGTCCGTGAGCGAGACGCGCACGGTGTCGCCAATACCCTCCGCCAACAGAATTCCGATAGCGACCGACGACCGCACTGTGCCCGCCAGAAAGGTGCCAGCCTCGGTGAGTCCAAGGTGCAGCGGATAGCGGGTGCGAGAAGAAAGCAACCGGTAAGCGGCGACAGTTCTGAGCACATCCGACGCCTTAACCGAGATTTTAATATCGCCGAAATCAGCCGCTTCCAGCATCGCCACATGCCCCATCGCACTCTCAACAAGCGCCTCAGGGGTCGCCCCGCCATACTTGAGCAAGAGCGCTGGCTCAAGCGAGCCACCGTTGACGCCTATGCGGATCGGCACTCTGCGTTTCTTGGCAGCCTCGGCCACTGCGCGCACTTTTTCCGGGCCGCCTATGTTGCCGGGGTTTATGCGCAGTCCGTCGAGCCCCGCCTCGAGCGAAAGCATTGCCAAACGCCAGTCGAAATGAATGTCCGCCACAAGCGGCACACCCTCCGTGCGCTTTCGGATTTCCACAAGGGCGGCCGCGGCCTCGGAGTCCGGCACAGCCAGGCGCACGATGTCACAGCCAGCCTCCACCACCTGCTTAATGCAAGCAACGGTTCCCTCGACGTCACGAGTATCTGTGTCTGCCATTGTCTGGACAGTGACAGGGGCGCCACCACCTATGGCAACACCTCCCAGCATGATCCGGCGCGTTGTCGATCTCGGCGCATTGTGCGCCACATCAGAAAGCGCCTGTCTGGAACTGCTGTTCTTCATCGCTCCTTATTCCCGACTCCCTTATAAGTCACCTTGCGAAGCGGCAGGCTTCAACGCAGGGGAACCGGGCGGAGGCTCCTTGTCTGTTTCCAGAACCTGCTCCTTGCTCTTTTGATCATCTCTGTCTGAGCCACTAAATAGTTTCGGGAAAATCGACAAATCGAGAACAGAGAGTGCAAGGAATACAGCTATTAAGATAATGGCGAACGCATTTACAAGAGCATTGACGATGCGCTCAGGAATCTCCCTGCCGGTTATACCGCGGTATAGGGCGAAAACCACATGACCACCATCGAGCACGGGGATTGGCAGGAGGTTTAGAATAGCGAGGTTCATGTTGAGAAATCTCACAAAAGAAAGAGCGCTGAACACACCGGAAAGCATTATTGCCCACATGCTTGGTATTATCATGATAGGTCCGCTTAGTGCTCCGGCCGCCTTTGACGCCTCCCTTGGCGTAACAAGTGCCTGCAGAATCCTGCCTACGGCCCTGAAGTCGCTCTTGAGCTGCCCTACGGGATCGCGATAACGCATCCACATTGGCGGACTGACATCGTAAACGCCGAAAATGACACCAACCCCAAAAACTCCGCCTAGCTCTTCGAAAATTACAGGTTCGACTTTAATATCCAACGCCTTGCCAAGACGCATGATGCCGAACGTCACCGGATCACCATTGGAGGCTCGTATCATATCTATTGCATGATCCGTGCTAACTACGGTCTTTCCGTTCAGAGAGACAAGCACGTCTTCTGGCTTCAGACCCGCGCGTTCCGCTGGCGAATTTGTCATCACGGACGCAATCCCGCAGAAGTGTGCCTCAACTATGTTGGTTATCGAATACATTGTCCGCAAGCCCATCTTGACTCCGGCAACGGGTACGAGAAGATCGGCTTGCGCGTTGTCGAGAATGTTGGAGACGGCAAGCGCCACCTTGCCATCCTGAGCGCCGAGGTGCGCTTCCGTGACGAACTCCCCCCATGACGCCATTGGCTTCCCGTCAACGGACAATATGCGATCACCCGCTCTCAGCCCCGCTTTTGCGGCATCAGACTCAGCGCCGACGTAACCGACTACAGGCCCGTCGAAGCGCATGTTCTCAAGAGGCTGTTGCGGCAACGCTGAAATGACAAGAGCTAAAACACAAGCGAACACAATGTTGCCCAGCGCGCCGGATACGCTGACTATTATGCGCTTCCACCACGGGACGGGAGGAAGCGGTCTATCGTCCACAGCCGCTCCCTCCCCCTGTATCTTCTCCATACCTGATGGATCAAGCTGCGGCAACATCACATAGCCGCCTAGTGGAATCCAGCAGATTTTATACTCGGTCTCTCCAACCTTTTTCTTCCAGATAGCCTTACCGAAACCAATTGAGAATGCGTCGACCCGGAATCCGCACGCGCGCGCGGCCAGAAAATGACCGAACTCATGCACAAAAATCGAGAACCCGAAGAAGAGCAGCACGGCAACAGCCGCGCCAATCCATAAGAGTACGGTGGAGAAATCCATAAGCTAATTGACTCCTGATGGAAGCTAAACAGTTGGCGGACGTTAGCCTTTGTATATCATCTTGTCGATGTATTCGATGGTATAACGAACGCCCCAGTCGCCCATATCGCCTTTCCAGATGGAAGAATGTGGCTCTATGCTGAGCATTCCGTTATAGCCGACGGCATAAAGGCATCCCATGACTGTGCGCCAGTCTACCGAATCCAGCCCCGCAGGAGGATCGTCAACACGTTTGCCTTTCACATTTATCGTGCCCTTGATATGGAAGTGGTATATTCTCTTGCCCCACTCTGTGATTTCGCCCACGTAGTCTCCGCTTCCCGAGTTTATGCAGTGCGAGGGGTCGTATTTGATTCCGAGCTCCGGGAGTTTGCCAAGTATTACTTTCCACACCGCTGGCTCACGTACAAAATTGTTCCAATTGCAGTTGTAGACAGCCACGCGGACTCCTTTGGTTTTGCCGTATTCAACAAGGTCGCCAAGAAACTTTACAGCAGCGTTGCAGTTGTCAACAAAGGGAATCGCGTCCCTGTAGTTCACACCGGTGTTGAAGACGGGGCAGCCGACTTTGGAGCAGAAGTCTATCATCGTCTTAGAAGCTGCGAGCTCCTCAGCGATCACCGAACCGTCCTCGGCGATTTTATCCGCGCCCCAACGGCCTGCAGAACCAACCTTGACTCCTGTGGACTCGCTCCATTTTCTGACGTCAGCTTCTATCGCCATTAAATCGGCGGGGTCTTTGCCTACGTTGTAGCAGAATTCAACAGCTTTCAACCCGAAACCTGCCACTCTTTTGAAGCCATCTTCGCTCCAATTCTCGATCATTCCAAGCGTCATCATTGTTAGTCTCTTCCTTTCTGTTATTTTGTATCGATGTGTGACTGCTGAGGATTCTACGACAGCCATCTCTTAAACATTAAATCGGTTGCGGCTTAAGTACATCAGCGCCGCCCATAAACGTGCGCAGCACTTCGGGTATGACGACAGAACCGTCAACCTGTTGGAACTGCTCGACAATGGCCGGCACGAGACGGCTTGTCGCAAGACCAGAGCCGTTCAGCGTGTGCACGAATTCCACCTTCTTTGTCTCCGCCCTGCGGAAACGCATGTTGCCACGACGAGCCTGATAGTCCATCGCATTGGAGACGGATGAGCACTCCTTGTACTCGTTCATACTGGGCAGCCACAGCTCGATGTCGTACGTGGAAGCCATGGAGGCGGAGCAGTCGCCTGCGGCGAGTTTGCTCAGACGGTAGTGGAGCCCCAGACCTTCGACCAGACGGCAAGCCTTGTTGATCAGCTCCTGAAACATCGCCGCGCTGTCCTCGGGTTTCGTGAAACCGAACATCTCGACTTTATTGAACTGATGGCCACGAATCATGCCTCGTTCGCTTGCACGGTAGGTCCCTGCCTCGCGCCGGTAGCACGGCGTGTATGCGAACAGGCGCTTTGGAAGGTCGTCCTCGGAGAGAATCTCCCCGCGGTATAGATTCACGAGAGCCGTCTCAGCCGTCGGGAGCAGGAAACGAAAGCCCGATTCTGTAAGTCGGAACACATCCTCCTCAAACTTGGGGAACTGCCCGGCAGTTATCCCGCATTCGTAAGTCAGGAGATGAGGCGGCAGCATGAAGGTGTATCCGTCCTTAACGTGCTCGGTTATGAAGTAATTAAGCAGAGCCCATTCAAGCTGTGCGCCGACTCCTGTGTACAGCCAAAAGCCGGTTCCACCCATTTTGACTCCTCGCTCGTAATCTATTAGGCCGAGCGAAGTGCATAGATCCACGTGATTATTTGGCTCAAAGCCTTCGAACGCGGGTTTATTGCCCCATGTTTTGACAACTTCGTTGCTCTCCTTGCCGCCTGGAACTACGTCCTGCGCAGGCAGGTTCGGCATGCTGAGCAACGCTGAGTTCTGCTCTTTCTCCACATCAGCGATCTGGTTGTCAAGGTTCGATATTTCGTCACCCAAAGCGCGCATTGAAGCCTGTATTTCCGATGTGTCTGCGCCTTCCTTGCGGAGCTGACCGATTTGCTTCGACACCGTGTTGCGACGGCTCTTTAGCTCCTCGACTTTGCCTAGCAAGTCTCGGCGGGTATCGTCGAACGCGATAACGTGATCGACTATTTTCGAATCAGCACCGCGCTTTTCGAGCCCCTGCCGAACTTCGTCCGGTCTCTCGCGAATCAACTTGATATCTAGCATGTTTACAGACCTCGCCTGCTCTCGTCTACACCCCTGAAAACGAGCTGAACCCGCCATCGACGGGGATCACCGTTCCAGTGACAAACGCAGCACCCTTGTCATTCACAAGCCATAGCAACGCACCGACAAGATCCTCTGGCTCTCCAAAGCGTCCCATTGGAGTGTTCGCCAGAACTTTTCCGCCGCGCGCCGTCGGGGTACCATCGGGGTTGGTCATCAAGGCACGGTTCTGTTCAGTCACGAAGAATCCGGGCGCGATCGCGTTGACCCTTATGCCGACCTTGGACATGTGCACAGCAAGCCATTGAGTGAAGTTGCTGACCGCCGCCTTTGCCGCGCTGTAAGCGGGAATTTTGGTGAGCGGCGTGAAAGCGTTCATCGATGATATGTTAACTACCGTCCCATACCCGCGTCCGGCCATCGCCCGGGTAAACACCTGAGTGGGGAGAAGTGTACCTATGAAATTCAGGTTGAACACGAATTGAACTCCTTCAGGATCAAGGTCGAAGAACGTCTTGATATCGGGGTTTCCCTCGGCAAGGTCCTCTGGGAAAAGATATTCCTTAGTAGTTGTTCCCTTGGGATGGTTCCCGCCGGCGCCGTTGATCAGGATGTCGATATCGCCAAATTCCGCCACTATGCCCTCGTTAGCAGCCTCAAGGCTGGCGCGATCAAGCACGTTGCAGGCAAACCCTTTCGCGATGCCCCCGTCCTTCGTGATTTCGCCCGCGACTTTGTCTGCGGCCTCAAGTCTCAAATCGAGAACCGCCACCTTTGCTCTGCATTTTGCAAGAGCTTTGGCCATGCATCCACACAGCACTCCTCCGCCACCGGTTATTGCTACGATTTTTCCTTCAAGATCCGTTTTAAAAGGCAATTCCATTTTATGTTCTCCATGTTATTTCGCCGGTATCAGCAACTTCTGACCGACTCTGATTAGTGACCCGTCTTTGATATTGTTTTCACGCTTGATTTCCTCCATTGAAACCTCGTACACGCGCGCAATCTCAGAAAGCGTCTGGCCATTCTGGACTTCATGTTCGTAGAATTTTCCAGAACTCGTGCTTCCACCGGAAGAGGAACGGCTTTTCGGTATGTTGGCTATGGAGGTTTTGACGCTCCGGTCGACTTCAGCCATTATAACTCGACGCTGCTCCTCAAGCATTTTGCTGAAGGACACGGGAACGGCATCGATTTTAGCTTTCAACGCGTCGACATCACGCCGCAGCGCAGCTGCTTCCGTGCGCAACGCTACCACGTCGGAGCTACGCACGTCCATCTGCCGTGCGAAGTCGTCCGTCCTTGCCGAAAGTGAACTGATAGAGGAGTTAACCTCCTCCAACTCGCCACGCTGGCGTCTTGTGAGATTCTCCAACTCAGCTATACGCGTGTCGCGCCGCATGACGGCGGCCTGCTCAGGCGTGGGCCCTTGAGGCTGGCGCGTCTGTCGCCCACCGAACACGGTTCTGCCGTCAGAAGTGTATGTGGCGCACCCCTGTATGACTACGGCCGTCCCCAAAATCACCGCTGTGAGAAGCCATCCACTTCTCATGCTTCCTCCCCCGCCCCTTCCCCAGAGGTCTGTTTTTTCTTCTGAGAGTAAATGTTTTCAATGTGTTTGCCGACGTCGCGGTACGTTACGTCAACCTTGTAGATTTCCTTGAAGTACTTCTCGGCCTCGGAGCGCTTGCCCTCCTCCAGAAGTATCTCGCCCATCAGGTAATAGACGTCCATCTTCTCGCTGTTCATCGAAGGCAGATGTTCAAGCGACATTTCGAGCTGTGACACAGCCAAGTCGAGTAGCCCCTTCTTGCGGAAGCAAAGCGCGAGGTGATACAGTGACGCTACTCGGTCCTTGGGGTTTCTCTGGGAGACCTGGAACTGCTGGATTGCTTCATCAATGTAATCGTTCTTGAAGTACTGCAACGCCAGTTCGTAGCGCAGATGCTGGTCGTTCGGATAGCGCGTGACACGCTCCGCTATGTCGTCAAACACATACTGGTCGCGCTCTGCGGTTTTCTCGGCAACCCCTGCTTCATCGCCGCTGTTCTCCAATCCCTCGATTTCGGCATTGA
This sequence comes from uncultured Lentisphaerales bacterium, assembly GCA_964405775.1. Taxonomy (GTDB): domain Bacteria; phylum Verrucomicrobiota; class Kiritimatiellia; order RFP12; family UBA3636; genus JAAZFF01. The sequence continues at coordinate 3,434 of CAYOPG010000063.1, read as the reverse complement.
ACTGCGCGATTTTGGCGTTCGAGTACCGGCGATCCAGCTCGGCGTCGGCTCCCACGATCTTGCGTGCGCTTTCGATGGTCTCCAGCGCTTCTACGTAGCGTTTCTGCTGCATAAAAATGTTCGTAAGGTTCAGGTAGTAGTTGACGTTGTTCGGTTCCGCGGCGATCTTCTGCTTCGCGGCGGTGATAAGTGAGTCGGCATCGTCCGCGGTTTTTACTACCTTGCTCTCCTGTTCGAGCTTGACGGCCTCTTCCTCGTTCGCCAGCACCTTGCGGTAGTCCCCGGCGCTGGCAGCTTCAGTCCAGCCGCTGTCAAGCGTCGCCAGAGCTTCGCTGTCCTTCAGCAAATGCCGTATCTCCGCGTCTGTTGGCCGCGCTCGCTGCACAATTGAGAAACAGTCACGCGCCCCGCGGTAGTTTTTGATCTGGAAGTACAGGCGGCCGAGCTTCTCCACGACCTTCAGATTGCCGGCGGGGAGGTTTTCACGCACGAGCTCCAGAGTCATGATCGCCTCCTCAATCAACCCCGCCTTTACTGCTACCTGAGCCATAAGATCTGCGAAGCCCAAGTCCAGCGGATCGACCAACAAAAGTTTTTCTCCTTCGTACAGAGCTTCCTCAAGTTTGCCGGTACTGAGCAACCGTTTGACTTTCAACTTCTGGAACAGCCCGGTGAGTGGCGCAATACGGTGCGCGATAGAGTTTACCCCTCCTCTTGCTTTGAAGCGGGCTATCGCTGTGACGCGCAGGTTGCGCCGCGCTGCGATGAATCTCGGAATCTGCTGCACGCATCGAAGGAAAATATCAACCGCAACATCTGGATTGTTGCGCTCGAGAGCCGCCAAACCCTTGTTGTGCAGATTCATTATGTTCTGCGGGATTTCAACTGGCGCCTTGACTGTGGCCTCGTTCGCCTCGCGCCCTTCCTCTCGGTTGATTCCATTATTCTCGTTTGCCATAATATTGCCCTGCTTTGGTGACTTAATTGCTGACCACGCGCCCGACGTCCAAAAAAGCGCCAGATAACGGGTCTGGATACTCTCATATCAAAGGCCGAAAGTCAAGAAAATATGCGCTCCGTCAAAGCCGCTCCGCAAGCTCTTCCACGTATAAATTCATATACTGAGGCGCCACAGCCGACACGTGCGGATACAGGAAGACGTTGCGGGCTTTGCGCAACGGACTTTCGTTCGGCAGCGGCTCCGTCTCGAACACGTCCAGAAACGCGGCCGCGATCGACCCGCCATCCAAAGCCTCGGAAAGTGCAATCGCGTCAATTGTGTTACCACGTCCGATGTTGTAGACCACGGCATGTGCGGGGAGCAGGCCGATCCGGCGGCGATCCAGCATGTGGTCTGTCTCTTTCCCGGAAGGCAGCACGCACAACAGATGGTCGGCGGAAGGGAGTACCGCGTCAAGCCCCTCGACACCGATGACGCTGTCACAGTCAGTGAACCAATCCGGGCAGTCGTTCTCAGGATGCCGCCTCACACCTGTCACACGTGCTCCAAACGACTTGAGCAACCGCCCGGCATGGTGCCCGATGTTTCCAAATCCCAGTATAACCACGTGAGCGCCCGCAAGCGTGCGCAGCGCCCCTGTGAACTTGGCGTTCGGCCATCCCTCTCCACCCGCAGTCATAAGATACGCATTCGCGACTATACCGCGCGACGCTCCGAGCATCATCGCGACAGCGGTTTCGCCCATTATTTTACCATGAAAACTACCATACATCAGGCGAACTCCAGGCGGCGGCTCCACCGCAAAGTAGTCCCTGCCCGCCGCGGGTGTGCTTATTATCCGCAGATTTTTCGCCGAGTCGAACCACTCCTGCTTGAAACGCCACACCAACGCGATCTCGGCATCCTGCAGCTCTTCCAGAAACGTATCCTCATCGCTGCAGACATACACCGTGGCCGACGGCAACACCTCCACAAGGTGACGCGCGTTCTCTTCCGAAAACGCGAATTCGCCTATGCGGGAATGCGTCAGGTACGCCGCAATTTTCATTGAGGTGGCAGATTAGATCGCGTTGCCCACTTTGCGGGCGCGCGCCGGTTTGTCGAGGTTGACGCCGAGCTTCTGCCCCGTCTGTATGAGCAGGTTCCACCCGGCCATCAGAGCCAGAAAGTTGGAATACCCGTCAAGTAGCGGCGTCTTGACCGTGTTGAACGGCGTGTCCTTGGAGGATATCGCGACAACCTCGGCACCCACGTTTTTCACAAAAATCTGCTGCATCTTGTCGTACTCGGTTTCATACGGCTCAATGAAGATCACAACATCGTCCTTCGACATAATCTCCTCGTAACCATGAAGCACAATCGTACCTTCCAGGTATTGCGCCGGTTTGCGAGTGATCTCTGTCGTCTTCAGCGCCATTTCCTCAGCCACGCCATTGTTGCGGCCTGCTATGAACAACATGCGTGCCGACGCCATGCGATCAACAATGCGCTGATCAATATCAGCTTTGAGGACGGTCTCCGCGAGATCCCCCGCCTTGCCTTTTGCTGAATTGCAGTTTCCACAGTCCATGATATTGCAGAGTATCGACTGATAAGTCAGCGCATGCTCAATCACGCTCTTGCTGGCCGCCACCGCATTCTCCTTGCCGCCTGCGAAGTTTATGGCGCCGTGTGCCTCGCTGTCGAGAACCGAACCGGGCGTGTTTGTAAAGGCGAACACGTCCTTATGGCCTTCTTTCAAAAGCTTGCGCATGAGCGTAATCGTCTCTTTTGTCTGTCCGCTGTTTGAGCCGAGAAGCACGACGTATTTTGATAGATCATACTCGCAGCCCTGATAAGAGCCGTCAGTCGCGGTGGCGATGTCGACCCCTAACCGGAGCGCTTCCGACATGAAGTTCTTAGCCGGGAGAATCCTGCTGGATCCCTCGCCGCTTATGAACACCCGTTTTTTCTCCTGAATGCGCTTCGCAACTCCCGCCGTCTTGGAAAAATCAAAATTACGTATAATATCCGGCGTCTCCATCATTTCGGAAATCAACGCCACATTGCCTTCATTCTTCATCTGCAAAACTCCCTTGTTGCAATTGTCGGACTCCGCACCGTTCAGAAGAAGGTACGTACTCCGCTGTATGTTAATTAAATAAGCAACCGCAGTTTACAGCATTTCCCGTCTAACAGGCAAGCTTTTATCTTTTCGAAGGTAATGGGGGCGGATCTTCATTTTGCTCTCGACTTCATATATCGCGTAGTGCCGGCAAGTACTGGCTGTTGCTACAAAAGTGGACATTCCTCTTACTCGCACGATGTCGCCTGATGGCTCCCCGTGATTAACGCCCTGAACGGAGTAATGCCGAATGCCCACACCGCAGAAATTAAACACAGCACACCGCGAAAGTCAAAAGGAAAGAGCACAAGGGAGGTGCTGTGTCGGTGTGTGGACTCTGCCACGGGTGCGGTTTTATGTAATCTTGCA
>CAYOPG010000062.1:0-13602 GCA_964405775.1 uncultured Lentisphaerales bacterium | reverse complement strand
GGAAAACACTATCTGCAAGATACTTGCGCTCGAATCTCAATACCGATCGATGTCACGGGAAAAGACTTGCGGAAAAAACCGGAAAAATGTCATACTATTACTTTTTATCGCGTGACGTGTGCGCCATTCGGCACGGAGCGCACAAACAATCAACAATTGAGCACCCCGTCTTGACGGGTAGCTCAATAGGTCGAGGGGGGGATCATAATGGGGTGGTTTACAAGGAACAGTCAGAAGAAACAAGAGGTGCCGGCCGATATTTGGCAGGTATGCCCTTCTTGTCAGGCGCATGTGTTCAAGGACGAGTGGGCGTCCAACCTCAAAGTGTGCCCGAAGTGCAATCACCACGAACGCATCAACTGCCGTGAGCGCATAGATCTGCTGGTCGATTCTGGCACGTTCAGGGAATTCAACCAGCACATCGTACCGTCCGATCCGCTGAACTTCAGCGATGCCAAAGGTCCGTACAAGGAAAAGGCGGTGGAAACAGTCGAAAAGCTTGGGATCAGCGAGTCTGTAATCACGGGAAGCGGCAACATAAACGGGACGCGCGTAGTGCTGGCTGTGATGGACTTCCGGTTCCTCGGAGGCAGCCTTGCCAGCGGTACGGGTGAAAAGATAGTTCTCGCAATCGAGCACGCAATAAGGTTCAAGCGAGCTTTCCTGATGGTCTCTGCCTCGGGCGGCGCGCGTATGCACGAGGGTATAATATCACTGATGCAGATGGCGAAGACGTGCGCCGCGGTAGCTAAGTTAGACAAGGCAAGACTACCGTTCATCTCCATTCTTTCCGACCCAACCACCGGCGGTGTTTCTGCCAGCTACGCAATGATCGGGGATATCAACATAGCAGAGCCCGGGACATTGATAGGGTTCGCAGGCAGACGAGTCATAGAGCAGACGATAAAACAAAAGCTGCCGGATAATTTCCAGACGGCCGAATACCTTCTGGAGCACGGTTTTGTAGACCGCATTGTGAACCGCAAGGACATGAAGACGTTCCTCTCAAACGTCCTCGCCTACAGGAAGAAATAGGAGGAAACAATGGAATTTGAATTTGAAAAAAGTCTCCAGCCACTACGCGACGAGATCGCACAACTGGAAACTAAACGCCTGAAGGGCGACGGAGTGGCCTCAAGCACGATCGCCACACTCAAACGCAAACTTAATACCGAGGCGGCCCGGATCTACGCGAACCTCTCTCCGTGGGACACGGTTCAGGTTGCCCGCCATCCAGGCCGCCCCACGATAATGCAGTACACGCAAAAGATGTGCGATGAATTTATCGAACTTCATGGCGACCGCGTATTCGGCGACGACAAGGCTATGGTGGGCGGTTTCGCCCGCATCGGCGAGCAGCGCTTTATGCTCATCGGCCACCGGAAGGGTCTGACCGTCGAAGAAAGCATCGAATACAATTTCGGCATGGCGAATCCAGAGGGATATCGCAAAGCGCTCCGCCTTATGAAGCTGGCGGAGGCATGGGGGCTGCCTGTCGTGACTATGGTGGACACCTCGGGAGCGTTTCCAGGACTTGAGGCGGAAGCTCGCGGACAGGCAGAGGCCATCGGCCGCAACTTGATGGAAATGGCTCGCCTCGAGACTCCGATTGTCACCATCATCACCGGCGAGGGAGGCAGCGGCGGAGCTCTCGGAATAGCAGTCGGGGATCGGATACTGATGCTCGAATACGCTGTTTACTCTGTGATTTCCCCGGAAGGTTGCGCCTCCATCCTTTGGCGCGACGGCTCCAAGGCCGCCGAGGCCGCCAAGGCGCTGCGCATAACCTCAAAAGATCTCGCGGAGTTGCACGTCATCGATGGCATCATCCCCGAACCGACGGGCGGCGCCCACACGAACGTAGACTTGACAATTTCGAATGTGCGGTCCGCTGTGATGGAGCAGCTCACAGCGCTCTCCGGCATCACAGGCTCCAAGCTCGTAGAAAACCGCTATAAGAAATTCACGGCGCTGGGCAGGTTTGAACACACAAAACCGGCCGCCAAGAAATAACGCACACCCCTTTTAGAAAGAATAATAACCATGACCACATCCAAGAAGACAACCTCCGAGAAACCCGCCACGAAAGCGCAGCAGGCAAAAACCGTCTCCGAGACGGCTCCGCGTCTGCCACTGCGGATCACCGACACCACGCTGCGCGACGCGCATCAATCGCTTTGGGCGACGCGCATGCGCACTTCCGACATCATGGAAATCATCGACGTCATCGATTCCGCAGGTTTCTACTCGCTTGAATGCTGGGGCGGTGCCACGTTCGATGTCAGCATGCGTTTCCTTCGCGAAAACCCTTGGGAGCGCCTGCGCCAAATCAAATCGCACGCAAAAAAAACTCCGCTTCAGATGTTGCTTCGCGGCCAGAACATTCTTGGGTACCGCAACTACGCTGATGACGTGCTTGAGCGCTTCATCGCTCTTTCGGTTCAGAACGGCATTGACATATTCCGCACTTTCGACGCTCTGAACGACAATCGCAACCTAGAGCAGTCGATAAAGCATATCAAACACTACGGCGCACATGCGCAAGGTACAATTTGCTACACAGTGAGCCCGGTGCATACGGTCGGGGAATACGTACGCATCGCAAAAGAACAGGAGCAGATGGGCATAGATTCGCTCTGCATAAAGGACATGGCAGGCATACTCTCTCCTGTTGCCGCGCGCGAATTGGTCAAGGCTCTTTCTGAGAACATCAGCGTGCCTGTGCAGGTGCATACACATGCCACAAGCGGCATGGGCGTGGCAACCTACTACGAGGCGGTCAACGCGGGCGCGGGCGCTATCGACTGCGCCATCTCGTCAGTGGCCGGCTTCTCATCACAGCCGCCTATCGAGACCATGCTCGCGATATTCGCGGAAACTCCTTACGCGGCGGGGCTTGACGTCGACGCGCTAAAGAAAATCAACAAGCACTTCATGAACCTCTCGCCCGTGCGCGAGCCCGGTCAGAAGATGCAGTTGGTAATCGATCCGGATATTCTTGAGCACAAAATCCCAGGCGGCATGATTTCCAATCTCCGCTCACAGCTTGAACAGCAGGGAGCGCTCGACAGGTTGCCAGAGGTGCTTAAGGAACTGCCTCAAGTTCGCGCAGACATGGGGTACCCGCCCCTCGTCACGCCCACGAGCCAAATCATCGGCGTACAGGCAGTACTCAACGTGCTCGCAGGCAAACGCTATGAAATGGTGACGCAGGAAACACGCGACTACGTCAAAGGCCTCTATGGCAAATCGCCAGCGCCGATCGACAAGAAGATAATGAAGCTAATTCTGGGCGACGACAAACCCATCACCGGCCGCCCAGCAGACATGCTAAAGCCAGGACTTCCGGGCGCCGTGGATTCAGTCGATCCCGCTCTTATCAAAAACGAGGAAGACATACTTTCCTTCTGCCTGTTCCCCGAACCTGCACTCGCCTACTTCAAGTGGCGCGCAACGCCCCCTGGCGAACGCCCCCCGATTCCTGCCGACGAGGAGCTCAAGAAGAAGACCGGCTCGAAGGAGGCCGTGGTTGCACGCCCTATAATGGCGCCTTCGGACTACACGGCCATCGAAGGGCTTATGATGACCGTCAAACAACTCGGAATATCCGAGCTGTCGATACGGCGCAACGACGTAGCCTTCACGCTCCGCGGCGACGCCTCCGCGCCTGCGCAAGCCGCGCCGCTGAGCGACTCTGGCCCGGCTCCCGCAGCTCAGGCACCAGCGCCTGCCGCTGCACCAGCGCCGGAACCCGCCGGCAAGGCTCTCCCAACAATCAACGCCCCTCTTACAGGCAACTTCTACCGCAGTGGTGGTCTCAACAGTCCAAACTTTGTCGAAGAAGGAGGCACCCTCAAAGGCGGCGAACCGATCTGCATAATCGAGGCGATGAAGCTCTTCAACCAAATAAAGGTCGATAAACCTTGCAAGGTGATTAAATTCATCGCCAAGCATGGAGAGATAATCGAAAAAGGCTCCCCAATAGCTCAGGTTGAATACCTGTAAAGGGTTAATTTTGGGTTCCAATCATTTCAGGATCCAGAGACTGGGCACAGTATTTTACAAATGGACACACCGCGGCACCTTTTGCGCAACAAAATAAACCTTGTTCGAGCTGTCATTGTTCAGTTATAATGAAACCATAATTTTCAGGAGAACACGGACTATGTCATACGAATACACAGGTACAGTAAAGAAAATTGGAGAAGTGCAGACTTTCCCGAGCGGTTTCAGCAAGCGCGAGATCGTTGTTACTTCGGAAGAGGATCGATACCCCCAGGATGTATCGTTTGAATTCCTCAAGGAAAAGGCAGACCTTCTAAATAACATCGGCGAAGCCGACCGCGTAAAGGTAACCTTCGACATCGGCGGGCGCGAATACAACGGGCGCTATTTCAACAATCTCAAAGGCTGGCGCATTGAGAAACTCGATGAAGAGGGGGGCGCCGCGCCTAAAGCGACGGACGAGTTTGAATCGAATGCCGCAGTACCCCCTGCGATGTCCGACGACCTGGCGGCCGACGACGACGACCTGCCCTTCTGACATGAAGCTGGGCGCGGTACTGCAGTCTTCCGCGGATTTTCTGGAGAAGCGCAATGTCGAGTCTCCACGCATTGCGGCCGAACTGCTAGCGGCGAGACTTCTGCGTTGTAAACGGCTTGACCTCCCGGCCAAACTGGATTCCACGTTGCCAGAAAAGCTGATCGACGCTATGAGGCGCGGAGTCGTTCGTGTTGGCAAAGGCGAGCCAGTGCAGTACGTTATAGGGCAATGGGATTTTCGAGGCATCACCCTCAAAACCGACAAACGAGCGCTGGTGCCGCGCCCGGAAACGGAGGAGCTGGTTCAGTTGCTGCTCAACTGCAAAAAACTGCGGGCAATCGAATCACCCAGGATATTGGACTATGGCACGGGCACTGGTTGCATAGCGCTGTCAATAGCCCATGAATTCCCTGGAGCCAAAGTCGTTGGCATAGATACCAGCGCGGAAGCGCTCGAACTCGCGGCAGAAAACGCGGCGGAGCTAGGATTGACCGACCGCGTTTCTTTCCTAAATTGCTCTGAAGTCGATTTGGCCGACGTATTCGAAGGCGGTGCTATTCACGCCTTGATTTCCAATCCTCCGTATATACCGACAGCCGCCTGCAACAGGCTTCCTAGTAACGTCCGGGAGCACGAACCAATGCAGGCGTTAGACGGTGGCCCGGACGGAATGGATGTAATACGAGCAATTCTTGATGAAAGCGTAATGCTGCTGGCATCGGGAGGTTCGGTATACTTTGAAATCAGCGCGGAAGACAACCAAGCGGGCGCCGTCGCACGGTATATGTCGAACCTTGGTTTCGACGACATAGAGACGCATAAAGACTTTGCCGGGGCCGAACGGTTCCTGACGGGTTTTTTGGCTGACGGCATCTAGGCGGGCGGGTTCACATCCGACTCACCAAACACTATTGCCTCGAAGACGGTAAATTCAGCGCCTTCGCGCCAATCATCCGGACGAAGACCGGCCTTCAAACACAGGTGAGTGAGAGTCTCCTCCAGCGTCCAGCCTTGCTCCGGTGCGACCTGCGGCAGGAATACCGCCGAACGGCCTCGTTTTGTGACTATAACGCCGTGTTTCCCGATCACGATATCCCGCCAGGATTTAACCGGACGTGCGGGAGTGAGTGCCGATATTTCTATTTCAATTTTGTCGAATTCATCCTTGTGCAGTTGATGAAAACGCGTGTCTCCAAACGCTGAATGCACAGCCATCGCAGTCACAGCCCTGAAAAGCGGCCGATGAGCCTCGATTTCTCCAATGCACCCGCGCAGGTCTCCGTTGTTCTTCATTTTTAGCGTCACGAAACATCCCATCTCGCGCCGCATGTTCCTGGAGGCCTCTCCTTTGAAATGATCGTCCGGCAGTATCTTGCCCGTATCTAGCGTGTGCTTGATAGAGTTGCGAGCGAATTTGAGAAGCAGGAGCTTTTCATTGGAAGTGAGGAAGCTGGAGTTCCCGGCTTGATCCGGGCCACCCCACCCCGCTCGACCGGCTATCGACATGTAGCAGACGAAACGAGAGAAGTCACCTGAGTCGTCCGACGATGTTTCGTAGTGCGTCATTTCAAGTTCCGCGGAATCTGGAAGCATCGCCATCATCACCGCGATAGGCACGCGGCCGCAGATGGTGGCTCCAGTACTGTGAACAAGATCCAGAAAACCATCAAGATCTTTCGCCTGTATTTTCTTGAAGGCTTCGAAATCCATTTTGCGGACTTTCTCGCGTATTTCATCTCTGAACGGAGTGTAGTCGAAGTCGTCGCCGTAGTGTGTGAAATCGGAGCTGATGACAAGGAGCGTTTTATCATCCATAATCGGCTTTATTGCTGCCGCGGTGCGCAGTATGCCGCTATAGTCTGGAGAGCCCACAATGAACGGCGCGATTTTAAAATCACCAAGCGCGTATTGCAGAATCGGATACTGTATCTGCGCACTGTGCTCATTGGCGTGGATGCCGTCGCTAAGCGTAACATTGATGGCACGCGCTACGGTTTTTATCGCCGCTGTATCTATCGGAATCTGACCGTACGGCGTAGACACGGCTGCGGATTCCGGTGCCACAAGCCCTTCCATTATGAATGCGCGATGGCTTGGCGCTAACAGCACGACACGCGAGTACTTCGCGCCCAATACGTGCTTGACCGCGTATGCAGCAGTCTGAGCCGAGTACGAATAACCAGCATGTGGCAACACAAGTAAATCTCGCAAAGGTTCCTTTACCGCTGCGGTGATCGGAGAAAAACATTTTGCCAGCATACAGTCAAGACCAGAAGCCGTGCCCGGATACCAAGATCCGGCTATGGTGCTGCCCAGCACCCGTGCATTTGAGTGATTGTTATCGGAATATAGATTCATCTTGAAAGCCCTTTCGCAAGTACCTCACCCCGGATTTATGCCGTATTTTAATCTTTCCCGCGCAAAATTTCAATTTCCTTGTTTTTCTCACTTGCGAGAAAACTCGATAAAAGGTATCTTATGTACGTAAAACCGGCGGTGACGCCATGTGCTCCGCAAGGGGTCAGGTTAGAGGCGGCACTGAAATTACTGGTAAACAAGAAGATTTTATAGCGGAGGCAGATTGAGCAGATTCATTGTGACAGGAGGAGCTGGGTTAATAGGCTCCAACATCGTGGAGAAATTGAATAGGCGGGGTGTTACCGACATTATAGTCATCGACCACCTTAACCATCCCGGCAAGCAACGAAACCTCGACAGGCTAAAGTTCTCGAGCTATATGGACCGCGCCGATTTCCGCAAGTCGTTCCTAAGAAACCAAGTGCCCCCTGTGGACGGAGTCTTCCACCTCGGAGCATGTAGTTCGACGACGGAGACCGACGAAGCATATCTGGATGATAACAACACAGCCTACACGCAAGATCTGTGCCATTGGTCGATAAAGAACGGAGCGCGGTTCGTGTACGCCTCAAGCGCCGCGACGTATGGTGACGGTTCGCTCGGCTACAGCGATTCCGACGAGGTCACTCCCCACCTCCAACCCCTAAACCTATACGGTTGGTCCAAACAAAAGTTCGACATTTGGGCTATGCGCGAGGGGTTGCTCGACAAAATAGCAGGAATCAAATATTTCAACGTCTTCGGACCGGGCGAGGATCACAAGGGTGATATGCGGTCAGTCGTAAACAAATCTTACAAAGGCATAAGGGACACGGGGTTCATATCTCTTTTCAAGTCCCACAGGCCAGACTACGCCGATGGCGAGCAGACCCGTGACTTCGTGTATGTTAAGGACGCGGCGGAGGTAACGCTCTGGCTTTACGATCATCCCGAGGCGAACGGGTTGTTTAACTGCGGCACCGGCAAGGCGCGCACGTGGCTTGATCTCGCCCGTGCCATGTTCACCGCGATCGGAAGCGAGCCGGACATCCGCTTCACACCTATGCCGGAGAGCTTGCAGCCGCGCTACCAGTACCATACAGAGGCTGATATGCGCAAACTGCGGGCAGCAGGCTGCGACGTGCAGTTTAACCCCCTTGAGGAAACGGTTGGAGATTATATCCGCAACTACCTCTCGCAACAGGAGTAAACTTAAATGAACTCTATGAAGAACGGCCTTTTTGACTCACATGTGCATCTGCAAGCATATCCGGCAGATGTTCTTGGCCGTGTTCTCAAGAGATCACGCGCCGCCGGGGTGACGCGTTTCGGATGCTGCGGCTCGTCGCAGGCGGACTGGGGTGCAGTTCTTCGTATAGCCGGTGAGGAGCACGGAGTGGAGCCTTCGCTCGGGCTTCATCCCTGGTTCGCCGGATCTGCCGGAGCGGATTGGTTCGATGAACTCGGCACAACTCTCGACCAGCATCCGGATGTGGGGGTCGGCGAAATCGGACTCGACTTCACGCGCGACGACCCCGAAGTGCAGAAGAAGATTTTCACCCGACAACTATCGCTTGCATGCGAGATGAAGAGGCGAGTCACGATCCACAGTGTGAAGGCGGACGGATCTCTCATCAGAATCCTTAGCAAGCACGCGGCAGATCTGCCGGACACTCTTGTGCACGCTCCCTCCATATCGATAGAGACTTGGCAGGAACTGGAGAAGCTCGGAGTTTATATATCGATCGGACCACGCGTTCTGCATTACAGCTCTGTAAAAGTGCGCGAACTAGCCGCATATGCAAATCCGGAGAGAGTCCGCTTCGAAACCGATTCACCATACACGTGTGTGAACAAATGCTCTGTCGCCAGCATCGGTGGCATAAACTCCCCGGAAACGCTGCCACTTATCATAGCGGAAGTTGAGAGGCTGCGCAGAGCGGTGACGAGCATTCGTCCTGTGACAAGACGGCCAACGACAATGCAGCACGAGAACGACCTGTAACATAAAGGGCTACATGCCCGGCTTGGTCAGTTCCAATATTTCCAGAGTCGTGTGTTGTTGCCCGAAATCGGGAATGATTTCGACGGTTTTGTAGCGACGTCTGATTGCTGCGTTAAGCTCGTCGATCATACCGGGATCTGTACGCGTCATCTCCGGTGCCGATATAGCGAACGAGTACCCGCTCAAAACGGCGTAAGGAGAGTCGGTTGTTTCAATCAGGCGGCGTAGCGTTTCCATGTTATGCACGTTCGCGGAGGCGGCTTCCTTTTCCGAGAGCTCTGGATAAAAGCTGAATGGCCCTACCTCGAGTCCGCTCGGAACTCGACGGCGCGCCTCGACCGCAACGTATGCATCCAGTGTCAGTATGAGGTCGCCGTCTTCCGTGTGTTCATTCAGCCACTTCCCCACTTCGCGGAGTTTCAATACGTCGGGTTTTTCCTTCATGACCACCCAAAATCGATCCTGACGCACCGACACCCAGTTCATCAACATCGGAGAGGCGCCCATGAATAAAACAGCGAGGCAAACCAACGTCCATGCCGTTACGGAGACGTGGCGAAGTCCTGACTCTGCCACAACCGCCGCGAAGAACACGGAAACTACGACCGCCGCGAGCGGCATGATTGGCGTCTGATAATCGTCGTAGGGATACGGCGCTAGAAAGTGCACGGCAGCAGCAGCCATCCAACCGGCGATAGCAAGCCAGATTATCGGACTGACGCGCCGCAGCGACGGCAGACAGCGTCCCCCGCCCAACACGAGCGCACAGGCCGCCAGAACGAACATCATAAAATATCCCTGAGCCAGACGCGAAGCCGCTCCCGCGCGGAACATAAGCCACTGCATAAGACCGGCATCACCACGCGAAGCGTGAACCGACTGAGAGAAAGCAAATCCATTCCCCGACATGAACATAAACGGGCAAAACACCGCGCATAGGGCAATAGCTCCGGCTACGCCGAAACGGAGCCATGCAAACTTGCACCCATCCCGCCGCCGCATCAAGAGCAGTCCAAGACCAACGACAGCGAGCAGTATGCCGAGTGAAACCCTGGTGCCGCACGCCAGTGCTAACAGAACAGCGCAGATTTCGAATCTAAAGCGGTTCTTTCCTGCCAGCACGAAGAACGCACCGGAAACCAGTAGGGACGCAAGAGCGTAAGTCTTCGGGATAACTGTGAAATAACTGTATACTGGACAACATGCCGTGAGAAGCCAAGCGCAAAGAGCTGCCAGCCCTCGCCTTTGGCTGGAAACCCGCCATGCGAAGCCAGCGCACAAGCACGCTGAAAGCAGCCCAAGCAACGAGGTGAATATACGACCGCCAAGCACACCCAACGGCGCCCAGAGCGGAGAAGCAAAGGCGTAGAAATACGGCAGAAATGGCGCCTGAGAGTAGAAATAGTCTCTGTACGGCATCATGCCAGACGCGGTGTTAAGGCCTGCAAGCAGATACCAGCCTTCGTCTTGGTTGAGAGGTCCCATCACGACGTTGCATGCCGCCAGAAGGAACGCGGCCAGAACTGCTGTTGCCGCGGCGATCTTCATTCCTTTTCCGCGAATTCAATGAACGGCAAAAGGCCGTTCAATTTATTGTTTTCCACTATGCTTGCGAACCTTAAAGGTTCATCCACCTTCAGTGCCAGGAATGCGAGGGAGATAAGAGACGCCCTGTCAGTAGGCATAGAACCCGTGGTCACAGCGTCGTACATTTCGCGCGGAGACATTTCTGCCAGATTGACTCGTGCGTTTTCGTGCGTCTTGCCATCTGGCATGATGACGGTGCCCGCGACTCCCCCTTTTGCGTAGATTTTCGGAATGATGCTTATTTGTCGTCCCCCGATGGAGATGTCGCGCCTGACGCCGCCGGTTACCAGCGATCCGCCAACCAAATCTGTGTAAGTTGCCGCTTCGTCGAATGCACGGACTATCGCCGCGCACTCTTCCGCATCGTAGCCTCCTTCTTCCTGTGCTTGCTTAAGGCGCTCACGCATGTATGCTTTGGCTTCAGGAAAACCTCTGGCCATAAACTGGGCATAAATATCGGCGACGATTTCCTTTTGCGTGGGCAATGCTCTGGCGGGCTGCTCAGACACGGCATCATCGGAGGCCACTGTTTCCGACGCAGCTTCAATGCCAGTATCCGCGGCTTCCGAAACGTCGGACTCACTTGACGCAACGGCGTCAGGTGTTGTGGGGGCGACAGCACCGCTAAGTTCCGTGGACGTTGTCTCCACTTCCGGTTTTTGGCTGTCCCCTCCCTCAAGATCTTTAATCCGCAAAATCCCGGTCACAACGACGGCGACTGCTATCAGCAACATACCGGTCAGAACCGTGAGACAGCCCGGCCCTTGGCTTTGCTGCTTGTCTGCCGTGCGCTGGCTTATAGTCTTTGACGAATCGCCGTTCGGCACTGCCTGACGATACCGGGAGTTGCCCCCGCCCACCGCTCTCTTCTGGATGCGGGTGTTCGCCGAAGTCGCTCCCGGGGAGACATCGCCAAGCATTGTGCCGACCGTGCTCCTTGGTGGTGAATATGTGCCGCCGCTTTGGGGATAGGGCGGGCGCCCATCGAGAACACGGTGCAGATCCTCGACCACATCTTGCCACCACGTGTACCGGTCTTGGGGCTCCTTTGCCATCATCTTCTGCATTATATATACGAAGCCGGGCTTGACGGAGTTGTCCAACTCACGCGGGTTCGGAAGCGTGCCCGTACGCTGAAGCTCCATGACCTCGCGAGGATCCGATTCCTCATGGAAAGGAGCCTGACCGGTCACCATCTCATAAAAGAGAGCGCCAGCGCTGTACATATCTGCATGGAAATCAATCGATCCCCTGCGTTCGATCTGTTCGGGGGACTGGTAGTTGGGTGTGCCTATAATGAAACCTCCATCATATGCCAGCGGGTTGGAACCAGCCTTTACAAGTGTTGCGCTGTTGAAGTTTGTTATCTTCACCCCAGCACCGCGCGAGATGTACACGGTGTCGGGCTTTATGTTGCGGTGAACGAACCCGCTTTGCTTCCACGCCGCGTCCAGAACGTTGGCAATGCCCGCTATAATTGTGGCGGCTCTCTTCTGGTCTATTCTGCCTTCCCCGGCAAGTTCGGTCGAGAGCGGAACTCCGTCTATCTCCTCGAACACTGTGAACGGTGTCCCGTCCTCCGTCTTTGAGATGTCTATGATCTGCACAAAGTTAGGGTGCTTGATTTTCGACACGGCACGTGCAACTTCTTCGTAGTTTTCGGCTATTCCGCTGTCGCCTGCGATTTCTCTGCGCAGTATCCAAATCTCCACGTACCTGTCCAACGAGAGCTGCAACGCGCCCCACACATCCGCGAGACTCGTGGAGTTTTTGAATTTTGTAATTTGAAAGCCGGGTATCCGCGGAGCCTCGCGCGTCGCACCCCAACTTTCCCCGTTGCTATTCATGCCTGTAGAGTCCGTCATTTCGATTTATTAGAACCGTCCTTTATGAAGTTTGGATTTCCCTGTAGACTCTGGCTATACCGTGTAGAACTGGTAAATAGTGGTGGATTGCATCACCTTGCCCGGATCCAGGCGTATGCTTTGGAAGCCTACGTTGTTAGGCGCGTCTGGTGCATGCTGAGTCTCGAAACACAGTCCGTAGCGCGGGGGATAAGGTACGCCGCCCTTGCCGTTTATGCCCGCCTTGAGGGAGTTCGCGCTGTAAAACTGCAAGCATGGCTCGGTAGTCCAGACCTCCATTTGGCGGCCGCTTTCCTCATCCTCCGCGATTGCGGCTAACGCCAGCCCAGGCCCAGACCTGTCAATCATGTAACAGTGGTCGAAACCTCCAGCGTTGACAATAATTTTGGACTTGCTTCCAATGTGCTCGCCTATCCTGCGCGGAGCGTTGAAATCGATCGGGGTTCCCTCGACGGGCAGCACCTTGCCTGTTGGTACTAGACCAGGATTTGTGGGCAGAAAACTAGAACTAAAGATCTGCACCAGATGGTCGAGCACGTCGCTTTTGCCTCCGTTGAGATTGAAATAAGCGTGGTTCGTCAGGTTCACGACCGTGGGGGCATCAGTCATCGCCCAATATTCGATTCTCCAGGCATTGCATTCCATCAGGGTGTACACCACACGGACGAAGAGGTTGCCGGGGAAGCCGGACTCGCCATCGGGGCTCAGATATGTCAGCTCAAGCGCAGGCCCGTCGGGCGAGGTGAATTCCCGTGCGTCCCATATCTTGCTGTCGAACCCCTCGGCAGCACCGTGAATCGCCGAGGCAACGCCGTCTTTCTCCACGTTTTTCGCTAAATCGTAAACCTTGCCATCAAGGGTAAACTTGCCTTTGCCTATACGGCCGCAGACTCGTCCGATTATTGCCGACATGTATCCATTGCTGTGGTTATCCTCCAACTTCTTGCAACCCAGCAATACGTCTTCGAACACTCCGTCACGGTCAGGCACTGTCAATTCGGTAACAATACCTCCGAGATTGCTCACCTTCATAGTCATGCCGCTCTTGTTCTTCAACGTAAAGATTTTCGATTTCATCTCGTTCCCTTACTGTTTTTTCGCGCCGGCGCACGCCTACACAGCGTTAACCGCAGCAACAAACCCGCCCTAAATTCGATAGTTGACTGGCAGATGTTACCACATCACCGGTTATTTAGAAACATTTTTCATTCAATAATTGGGGGGAAAACAGCAACTCTCTTGCGCCACAGTGAATCGATAATGTC
>CAYOPG010000061.1:0-13781 GCA_964405775.1 uncultured Lentisphaerales bacterium | reverse complement strand
GTCTGCTCTTGAATTTAGCGTCGTCAATGAGCGCGGGTGAGGTTTATGTAATCTTTCAACTTCATGCAAGATTACAAGTATGTGGGTAAGGTATTTGACGGATGCGCTCGTTTCAGAACCACGCGGCTCTCGGCTTCGGTGTCCATGGCTATGACATACCGCGCAGTGTTGTTTTCACAATTCCTGTGTTGCGGGCGACTCTTATAAACGGTATTATGCAGGCATGAAAACGGAGGGGCTTTCAGACAGAAGGTTTTCAACGATTACTTTTGCGTGCGATCATCAGGGGCGGATGGTTGTGAAGACCTTCGGCTCCGCTGAGCGGTCACTATCCCAGACCATCCGGTACTTCCGAGATGACTTCAACATCATTGCTGAAGCTTACATTAACAAACAGCCAACGCGGGCTTTGTGAGCTTTTATTGGCTTGAGCATGTCAACAAAGGTCATCAATACATGGAAATACGACTAGCAGGAGCGTGGGCTATTAATGTTCAACTTTCCCGTACAGCGATAGAACCGAGGGATCCGCTCGACGGTGGAAACATTAATAGGACTATCCTAATGGCTTTTGTGTTGGTGTGCACAATCCTGATGACTGGTTGCGCTTCCACCAAGGCGTATTTTATTAATCGTGGACGTGATTCGCTGGATACCATAACGGTTGCAGTGGAAAAAAACAGTCTTGGCGTCACTGCTCAAGTTGGCCCGTTGCTGACCGGTTTGAATATACCAATTACTGCCAGCCAAAACTCTAAAGGATTCGGTCTGCGTGCCGGCGCATTGGGAAAGTACCGATATACCGAGATACAGGCACTAATATTTGGTCTGAAGTCATATGAAACAGTGTCTTCGGTTTCGCGAAGACGCAAGAGCGAGACTATACAAATCCTGATGATTAACTTAAGGCAAGACCTGTTTTCTACCAAACGGCCGTCTGCTGCGGAAAGTTTCGGATCCGTCGAATTCTCCGCATCTCTGGGTGTTGGCATGCGGCTGGGCATTCACTTTTGGGAAATTGCGGACTTCCTGCTGGGGTGGGTAGGTCTTGATATCGCGAATGATGATTTCGCAAAAGTCGAGCAACCAACAACATCTACCACCGCGCCCTCGCCTGTGCCAGGCGCAAACGAGATCCGGTGAAGGTGAGACGTTTGTTGTTTGCCGCTGGAAAAAAAGAAACATGGAAGAGCATGGTTGGACATCAACCGGCGTTGCAGGAACAAGGGGTTTCTGTTAGAATCGGCGGCAGTTCGATTACGGAGCCTCGGGTTCCTTTTCCACCATAGCAATGATTAATAAACGGGATAGAAGATGAAATATACTGATCGCGAACTCAGAATGTTCAATATGTTCTCTTTGCTTCTATTGCTTATCGGGGGAATTGCGTTGACGATCGGACTTCTCGAGTTCGCTTTCATGCCTGAAGTGGAGTATTATTCCTCTGTCAAGACGAGGGCCGATCCAGCCATCCAGCAGTATTCTATAGAAGCCGTAACAAACTCCGGTAAGAGGTTTGTGCAAGATGAGGAACAGGATGTTGCCGTGTCAGATGATGAATCCACGTCTGATGAGGATAATTCTTTAGTTGTCGATAAGGAGTTTACCGCGGGAAGCACCGCTGTTGATTCAGTGAAAAAGCGGCAAAAATTTGTCTACGAAACCGTGCGCCGTAAAGAGACCAACCTCGGGGCTAT
Source organism: uncultured Lentisphaerales bacterium (assembly GCA_964405775.1). Lineage (GTDB taxonomy): Bacteria > Verrucomicrobiota > Kiritimatiellia > RFP12 > UBA3636 > JAAZFF01. The sequence continues at coordinate 12,084 of CAYOPG010000061.1, read as the reverse complement.
GAGCGGTGTCCTGACCGGCGTGGTGTTCATTGTGCTGAGTGTGGCGCTAAACAGCGTCATTTCGCACGTCAAACGCCACGGAGGTGCCGACACCGTCAGAGGGAAGAAGGGTAATAGGTAAAGGCTAGTGTTATGATAAACAGACCGGAAGTTTTGGAGTCCATACTCAAGGAAGTCCATAACCTGAGTATACTGGTGGTGGGCGATGTTATGCTGGACAACTATATCTGGGGCGAAGCCACCCGCATCTCACCGGAAGCTCCTGTGCCAGTGGTTAGAGTCTCCCATGAAACTTTCTCCGCGGGGGGCGCGGCGAACGTAGCGCTGAACATAGCCGCGCTCGGCGGTCATGCGAAACTTTTCGGATGGATCGGCGATGACGCCAACGGCAGCAGACTCGAAAAAGTTCTTTCCTCCAAAGGCGTGGAGATATTAGACGGTGCCATCAGCACAAAACATGAAACAATTACAAAGACGCGCGTGCTGTGCAACCGGCAGCAGCTCTGCCGGCTCGACCGCGAGCTCAATCCCGAGGACTATGTGGTGACTGAGGGCGATGTTGCGAAAATTCTATCCAAAGCAATGCGCGGGGTCGATGCCGTGATCCTCTCCGATTACGCCAAGGGCTGCATCACAACGGAGTCTATCCGTGCAATCCAAACAGCAGCGCCGACTGACATGTTCATCGCCATGGATCCCAAGCCTCGCAGCCGCATCGAATACAGCGGCATGTCGGTAATGACTCCCAATAAAGCCGAGGCTTTAAAGCTAGCCGGGATCGACTGTGATGACTCCGCGATTTTTCCCGCCGATGAGGTCTTCAGCCGTATCAGAAAGAAGTTTGAGCCGAAACACCTTGTGGTAACACTGGGCGCCGAAGGAATGCTCATCAGCACAAAAGGTGGAAAAACGCCAGGCGAACATATACCAACAGTTGCTCGCGAGGTGTTCGATGTTACTGGTGCAGGCGACACTGTGATAGCGGCTCTCACGCTGGCCTCCGCGGCAGGTGTTTCGCTATCGGATGCCGCCCGCTTTGCAAACACTGCCGCCGGAGTGGTAGTTGGCAAGATGGGAACCGCAACCGCAAGCCCAGACGATCTGCGCCGGTATATTTCGGAGGCGCGGAAGCAATGAATTCCGCCTTGTTCCTGGACAGGGACGACACTCTTGTAGAAGATGCTGGATACATGTCAGACCCGGGGCAGATCAAGTTGCTGCCCGGAGTTGCTGAAGCCCTCCGCCGTGCCGCAGAACACTTCCGGCTATATCTTTTCACAAACCAGAGCGGCATCGGACGCGGGTTCTATACAATGGCGGACGCCGTTGCCTGCAATGAACGCCTGATTGAGCTGCTTGAACTCCCTTCTCCCGGATTCCACGGCATATGCATTGCTCCCGAAACGCCGGAACAGCCCCCAGTTTACCGCAAGCCGTCGCCTCGTTATATTCTTGAAGCGATCGAACGCGACAATCTGGACAAAAAACGCTGCCACATGATAGGAGACCGCATCTCGGATCTGGAATCCGGTCTTAACGCAGGCATTCAGTCGATACTGATAGACCGTGATGCTGGCGAAGGCAGCAAGAAAGCACTGATGTTCGCAAAAAATCATTCACTACTTGTTTTCAAAAACCTGCCGGAAGCGGTTAATGCGCTCATAAAAGCCAATGAAAATGCCGGAAATGAATAAGCCGCGGCAATCTGGCGTCTAAAGCATGAACAAAGAAGGTACAGAAAGGGAGTTGCTCCAAAAGGCCATCGACGGCGATTACGAAGCGTTCGCGTCACTCTCGGAGCCGTACAGAAAAGGGGCCTGCGAGTTCATAACTCGTATCTCCGGTGCCGACGATGCGGAAGACGTGTTCATGACGGCGCTCCTCAAAGCCTGGAAATCGATTGGATCATTTAACGGAAAATCTTCATACAAAACATGGCTCTTCAGCATAACCAGATACGCGGCGCTAGATCTCTTGCGCAAAACGAAAACCCGCGGAGAGGTGTCTGTGGACGACGAAGAGTCCGGAGCTTCGCTAAGCGGGATTGCGGACGAAAGATCGCCGGAGCCATATGAACAAATACAAAACGACGAGAGGAGCAGGATAATTGACAAGGCCATGCGGGAATTAACAAAAGCGCACAAGGAGGTAATTGACCTCTTCTACTACGAGGACTTTAAATACGCCGAAATAGCGGAAATTCTAGGAATATCAATCGGCACTGTCATGTCGCGCCTCCACCACGCAAAGGCCAATCTGTCCAAGATCCTTTCAGCCCACAAAGACGATTTAGTTTGAGACTACCATGAAAGACAATGAAATAAGAACCCTGCTACGGGACAGCACGCAGGAAACGAGGCTCAGGCCGGCAGAGGAGTTTTGGGCTGAATTCCGGGCGCGTGCCGGGATATCGGACGATGCACATGCGGTGTCGCCCAAAGAAGCCGTCGCTTCTCGCGTCAATCGCAAGCCGGCTAGGCATCCCGCTTCGTTCTTTACTCGGCGCCGCGTCGTGGCGGCGGCGGCGGCGGCGGTTTTTGGTGCCGCAGTTTTGCTGACGTCGCTCCTTGCCGAGAGTGAGCCTGCGCCAGTGTTCAACGACGTGGAATTCGGCCCAGAGTTCAAACACAACGGCGTAGTAGTTATAACCGATGAACCCACACAGGCAAAAATCCTGTGGGTGTTGACGGAGGGCGTATGAAAAAACATTTTATAATGGCTGTGATTATGGCTTTTGCCTTGGTGTCGTTTACATTAACGACGCGAGCTGCAGAACTCCTAAACGTGCAGCAGGTGGAACTCACTAAAAAGGGCGAAGTTACTCCCGGGCTCGAGGAGGTTGCCGCTATAATCCGCCGCTGCCTCCCATACGAAGGATGCAAGCTTATCGACCAGCAATCGTGCAGGCTTCCAGCCAATGCAACTCTGAATTTCAAAGGAGATTACCAACTCGTAGTCAAGACTATTGAAGGAGCAAAAATTTCCGTGACAATACTGCGTAACAAGAAGCAGTTGCTGTCCACCTCCATCGTGGTTAACGACTCTGACCCCGTCGTCGTCGGCGGGTTCAACAGCGGCAGCTCCAAACGGGTCTTCGTAATGCGAAAGACCGTTGTGCAAGACCCCCAAAAATAAAGGACTCCAAGTGATATTCGAACGAACTGTCAAACCGACGCTAACCCCGTGTATACTGGACCAAAATGATATACTTCGTCTGACCCTGTCCAATGGCAAGAAGTGGGAAATGAAACTTCTGGACGCGTCCGCCGAGGTTTTGCAACGGCGCGATGACATGGTAATCGACGGCGGACACGAGTCCGGCGACATCGCGGCGTATGGTTTCGACGCGGAAGTGGAGATCAACGGACATAAGACGACTATTCACCGTGAAGTAGGCTCTGATAACACGTTTTATGAGCCATGGGAAATCGACGGTGTACGCATCTGGTTCGACGCTACATCGCGGATTTTCAGTGCCCGAGGCGGATTCATGGCGGAGAAGGACTGGCGTGGCGGCTATGTCTGCTGCCCTGCCAGACTTACTCGTTGGGCGGTACAGGAAGCTGGCATCCCGATATGCCCGGAGCCGCTCCACGACTGGTATCCGAATCCGTCCGGCAAGCTGCACATCAGCGAATGCTATGTCGGATATGACTGCTTCATGGGCCCATACAATGGCGGCGCCGCCCATGGCGGGCTTGATATCAACATGCCCAACGGCACTATTCTCACAGCGCCAATCAGCCTTGACGATCAGTTTCTATACAACAGTCTATCCGCTGGTAACAACAACAACAGGTGGAGGGGTTCCCGGAAGTGGCCTGATCAATCCATCTGGGAGCTGGCGGCCTGCCACCTCGTCGATATGCTCGTGCCAGAGCACATTCCACTCAAAGCCGGCACGCCATTTGCCACGACTGCCGGAACGTTCGTGGGTGCGCGCGAACACACGCACTTCGTGTGGCGCATTTTCGATCAGCAGGGAGCGTATTTTCTTGACCCGTGGATACTGATGCACGAGATATGGGCGCAACGTTCAAAATAACGTATAACCGAATTTGAACAAGCGGAATGAAGCTGAAATTTACGATTGGTCAACTTATGTGGCTGGCTGCATGCGGCGTGGCCATGTCCGTGGTTGTTGCCGAAGACTTTGCGTTTGTGCACATGACGGACACGCATTTCCCCCACGATCCCCGCGCCGCAGATTTGATAGCCAAAGCGCGGTCCGCTCAGGATTTGAACCTCACTGCGTACGGTGTGTCGGGGAAGGCTCCAGCCTTCGTCGTCGTCACTGGAGACATCACGGAATTTGGTGTAGAAGGCTGGGGTGCATACACAAATTCGGTTTCAAACTCCCCAATCCCATTCTACAGCCAGCTTGGCAATCACGACAATACATGGACGAGTCTGCGCCCACAAATCCGCGCGGCTCATGGAGGGGTAACGTATTCGTTTGATTACGGGGGCTGCCACTTCATAGGAGTGGATTCGTCGATCCCGCAAGACCCTCGTCCCGCGATTGGCCGCGAGGCTCTGCTGTGGATTGAGAACGACCTCGCTGAGCTTCCGCCCGAAACGCCCTTATTCCTTTTTTTACACCACGAGCCGAGCGGTTCGCAGTACGCTTCAGCATACAATTGCGAGCAGCTTATTGACCTGTTCGCGCAACGCAATCTTGTCCTCATACTGGCAGGGCATACACATGGAAGCCGCGCCTTCAAAATAGGGGCGGTGGATGGCATTGTGGGCGGCGCGGGCTACGGTGGTTCCGCCGGATACAACGTAATCGCCATCAAGCAGGGAGAGATATTCGCGGCGCACGAACGCCTGAATAATACCGAAGCGTCAAAGGCTCTGTTAGAAAAACAGATGCCTACCAATGCCCCGACCGAAATCGTGGAAATTCACTCACCCGCAAAAGGGGCTTCTCTAAAGAGTGAATCGGATTATACGACGCGAGCGTCGATCAAAGGCGTGAAGAACTCCCCTGTCAAGGCGGAGGTTTCTATCGATGGCAAACCGCGCGGCGCAGCAACCCTCCAAGGCAACTCGGCTGAATTTGTGTTGCCAAGTGATCTCGATGCGGGTGCGCACGCGTTCCGGATTGTTTTTGAAATGCCTGACGGCAGCAGGCACAGCCGGAGTACGCATTTCTATGTTAAAGACGATGAATCGGGAGTCTTGTGGCGGACATTTCTCGATGGCTCCAGTCGCTCTACACCCACGGTTGCCGGAGGCCAGCTCTACGTGGGAGCCAATGATGGCAAGCTGTACTGCCTATCAGCCGAGGACGGCAATAGGCTATGGGATTACCAGACCGGTGGCGACGTCCTGACCCAGCCACTTGTGGTCGAAGGCGACGTCGTGTTCGGTTCAGGCAGCGGTCATGTTTACAAGCTCTCGCCGGATGGCCAATTGCTTTGGAAACGCAACGCGGGCGCCCCCGTATACGGCATTGCCGCGGAGGACGACAAAATATATTTCGGCACCGGTTCGGGCGAAGTCTTCTGCATTGGAGCCGAGGACGGTTCGGTAGTATGGAAGAGAAGGGTTGCAGGATACTCGATCGAGACTGCCCCGACGGTGCTGGACGGAGCTGTGTATGTTGGCGCATGGGACAAGAATGTGTACGCGCTAGACTACGCCTCGGGCGAAGTCCGGTGGTCGCGCCAAGGCGCCTCAAGTTCCACCCGCAGCGCAGCCAGATACTATAGTCCTGCCGACTGCGCTCCGGCAGTTTTCAATGGACACGTGTACGTCCCTGACCGAGGATTTCAGATGGCGATATTCAACTCTGACAACGGTAGCATTAAATCCGTCAATTCAAAAGCGGTGTCTGTTGCAGTATCGCCCGCTGGCGATTGGCTCTGCGTAAAACAAAGCGACGGCGTCACGATGCTGGATATGGAAGGTGAAATAGTCTGGAGGAGCCGGGTTGATCTTGGCACTGTACCATCTGCACCGGCAATTGGCCAGGACGACGTTCATGTTGTTTCCAGCGCGGGCGTGCTGACAAGTCTAAACGGGGATGACGGCAATATATACCGCGGCTTCCGACTCACGCCCGGACACTGGGTGCTAGCGGCTCCAACCGTGGCAGACGGCGTGATATATGCATCAGCCATGGACGGTTCCGTCACCGCGCTACGGGTGAGGTGACCAACGGTTAACCTGGCGGATGCGCTTGTTCCCAGATACTGCGGTTCGCGGCTTCGGTGTCCATGACTATGACATACCGCGTGGGCATGAAAGGCAGGCGGCGGACGTTGCATGTAGGGGCAAAATATGCGATAATCAGCACTTTTGAAATATTCACAAAGGCCCTTCAGGTCGAAGCACACTCATTAAGTTATGATTCAAGCCAACGAAAATTTTTCCAAGGTACAGCCTACTTACCTGTTTTCCGACATTGCGCGGCGTGTCCGCGAGTTCTCTGAAGCCAATAATAACGCTCATGTTATAAAGCTCGGGATCGGCGACGTTACGCGAGCCCTCCCGCAGGCGTGCGTCGATGCTATGGTGAAGGCCACCCTTGAAATGGGCGTCGATGCCACTTTTCGCGGTTACGGCCCGGACTATGGCTACGAGTTTTTACGCGAGGCGATTGCCCATTATGATTTTCAGGCTCGCGGCGCCGAGATTGCCGCCGACGAGATTTTTGTGAGCGATGGAGCCAAGTGCGACACAGGTAATTTCCAGGAACTTTTCTCCACGACTGCTATCAAGGTTGCCGTGCCTGACCCTGTGTATCCAGTGTATGTAGATACGAACGTTATGGCGGGACGTACCGGCGCGGCTGTTGAGGGGCGCTACGAAAGCCTCGTCTATTTAGACTGCACGGAAGAGAACAAGTTTGTTCCGGAAGTTCCAAAAGGCCAGGTGGACCTCATTTACCTTTGCTTCCCAAACAACCCGACCGGCGCTACCGCCACTAAGCAGCAGCTCAAGGCTTTCGTGGACTACGCCCGCGAGCACAAGGCGCTTCTGCTCTTCGACGCCGCGTATGAGGCGTTCATCGTGGACGAGGATCTTCCGCACTCAATTTACGAAATCCCCGGGGCAAAGGAAGTTGCCGTCGAATTCCGCAGCTTCTCTAAAAGCGCCGGTTTCACTGGCACGCGTTGCGGTTACACGGTCGTGCCAAAGGAATGCCGCGTTTTCAACTCGAAAGGCGAAGCAATTCCATTGGCCTCGCTTTGGAAGCGCCGCATGAGCACAAAGTTCAACGGCGTGTCCTACCCAGTTCAGCGTGCGGCAGAAGCTGTTTATTCCGATGATGGCCGTGTACAGTGCAAAGCACTCGTGGCAGGGTATCTTGCGAACGCAAAGGTCATTCGCGAACGTCTGGCTTCGAAAGGGTTCAAACCCACGGGTGGCGACAACTCTCCTTACATCTGGTTCAACACAGGGATGGATTCCTGGAAGTTTTTCGACAAGCTCTTGAAAGAGGCGCAGGTTGTGACCACGCCGGGATCAGGGTTCGGACGCTGTGGCAACGGCTATATCCGCATAAGCGCTTTCAACTCCATGGATAACGTTGTTAAGGCCATGGACAGAATTTGCGGCATTCTCTAGGCGCAAGCTGGGATATTATCGGAGCACTCAAGATGAGCATTATAGATGGCAAGAAAATCTCCGCCGATATTAGGGAGGAGATCAAACGTGAGACCGCCGCCTTGACCGCGCAGGGCACAACGCCCGGCATAGCCGTCATTCTCGTTGGCGACAACCCCGCTTCTGTCTCCTACGTCACAGCCAAAGAACGCGCTTGCGCTGAAACCGGCATTTGCTCATTCATGACGCGCATGCCTGCCGAGACAACGCAGGAAGAGCTGCTCTCCGAAATAGATCGCCTCAACAGAGATGATCGCGTGCATGGTATCCTTGTGCAGCTGCCGTTGCCGAAGCACATAGATGAATCGGCGGTCATTCGTGCGATTCTTCCGGAGAAGGACGTTGACGGCTTCCATCCCGTCAACTTGGGCAAACTGCTCTTGGGAGAGGACGACGCCTTCATTTCATGCACACCGGCCGGCATTATGGAGCTGCTGCGCCGAAGCGGTGTGGATCCATCCGGCAAGCATGCCGTGGTCCTCGGACGCAGCAACATAGTCGGCAAGCCTGTGGCGAACCTGCTTTTCCAGAAGAAAGCCGGAGCCAACGCCACCGTCACTATCTGCCATACGGGCACTCCTGATGCTGCCACGTTCACCCGTCAGGCAGACATACTTATAGTGGCCGCGGGCCGTCCGGGCACGGTGACCGCTGATATGGTCAAGCCAGGCGCTGTTGTGATCGACGTCGGGGTCAACCGCATTCCCGACTCCTCAAAGAAAGCCGGATTTCGCCTGGTTGGCGACATCGATTTCGATGCCGTCTCCGAAGTCGCCTCGTTAATCACACCGGTACCCGGCGGTGTCGGTCCGATGACCATTTCCATGCTTCTATCCAACACCCTAAAGTCGGCACAACTACATGCCGGACGGCAATCCTGAAAACAAATTAATTATCCTCGCAAAGGTAAACCCATGCGCACCCAATTTGTCCATGACGGCATAAGAAATCTCCATTACGAAATTCGCGAAATCGTGGATTTCGGCCACGCTCTACAGAAGCTCGGCGTAAAAATCTCTTGGGAAAACATCGGCGATCCTGTCGCTGCCGGAGAGAAAGTCGAGCCTTGGATCAAGGAAATAGTCATGAACCTCATGAAAGAGGACGCTTCATGGGCCTACTGCCCTAGTCGCGGCGTTCTCAAAACTCGAGAGTTTCTGGCCGACATAGTGTCGAAGCGTCCTGGAAGCGTAAAGATTGGACCGGACGACATCCTCTTTTTCAACGGCATCGCCGATGCGGTAGACAAAATCTACGATCTGATCAAGAAGGACGACCGTGTTCTAATGCCTTCTCCTTCATACCCCACACATACTTCCAACGAAGGCAAGCGCGGTGACTACAGCTATCTGCAGTTCCGCCTTGATCCGCTCAACAATTGGCAGCCTGATCTCGTGGAAATTGAGAACATGGTCAAGTACAACCCGCAGGTGGTCGCGATAGCGATTGTCAATCCCGACAACCCCACTGGCGCGGTTTACACACACGAGACACTGAGGGGCATCGTTGACATAGCCCGCCGCTATGGCGTTTTCATAATCTGCGACGAAATCTATGCCCACATTTGCTACAACGGCGCGGAAACATTTCATCTCTCACAAGTCCTAGGGGATGTCCCCGGCTTGGCCTTGCGCGGAATATCCAAGGATTTCCCCTGGCCTGGCTCGCGTTGCGGCTGGATTGAAATGCTAAACTCGGATTCCTCACAGGAATTCCGGGAGTATTGCGACGGTCTCGTCAAAAGCAAGATGATGGAGGTTTGCTCCACGACTCTGCCACAACTTGCGATCTCCGCTGTGTACAGCGATCCTCGCTATCAGGAACTAAAGCAGAAGCGGGCAAAGATGTTTGAGCGCCGCTCCAACCAGGTCTACGAATATTTCAGCAACAACGTCCCCGGCACGATTGTTCGCCGCACGCAAGGGGCTTTCTATTTCTGCGTGGCTTTCCAAGATGGCGTTCTGAACGATAAGCAGACGCTTCCAATTGCAGACACTGCCACGCGCGAGTTCGTTGAGCATTCGGTAAAAGGCGTTGATCTCGACAAGCGTTTTGTCCACTACATGATGGCGTCGGAAGGCGTTTGCGTTACGCCACTCACCGGCTTCCACACCGACATTCTTGGCTTCCGCCTAACAACGCTTGACCCAGACGACTCCCGGCGCGCCAAGATTCTCGAGCGCATTGGCAACAGCATCAAGCGCTATATCGGTGCGTAAGGCAGCCTAATTCGTCAGCGCGAAATATTTCTGCAGTACCAAAAGCGAAAGCAGTTTTTCTAGCTTCTGGTCGCGGAACTGGTCGACGTATCGGTGTGCGGCGTCAATTATGCGCATCGCTTCGTCCTCATGGGTTGAGTAGTAGCGAAGTTTTTCATCGAGGTCTGAAAAATCCGGAGAGACCTCTATGTAGTGCTCGTTAGGGATCAGGCGCCCCTCCATAAACCACGTCTCGAACTCTGGCTTGGGCATGACGGCGATTGAGTTTGAGGACATAACCCATTTGAGGTTGCTTGCCACATCGTTGCCTTCAAGCGCCAGTATGAATTTGTATTGCAGTTGCTCTTGAATGGTCATTTTGGGCCGACTCCATTCGGCGGGTGCGGGTCTTCTCCTGCAAGTGTTGCCAAGGTCGCATAATGGGTTCCCGAAATGCTTCTCGAAAAGATCAATTCGCTTCTGTTTTAATGGAACCTTGCCTCGGAAAACGGCGATGCCGCGCTTGTCCTGGAACGGGATGTCGGATTTTATGAAGATGAAGTGACGAACCTTGTTCAGCTTGAGAAGCACGGAGTTGGCGTTGTTTCCCGCGATGGGGCGACTTTTGACTATTGATGGTTCGGGAGGGATGTATGTTACATCGCCCGGAATGTGCCTCCACCGGAGTCTTTGGGGGAAAAAGCGCGTGTATTCCTCCGTGTCGAAAAAATAAGCAATTCCCTTTTTTGTCAGTACGTGTTCGGCAAGTCTTGGCGCATCCGCAGAAAGCGGAGTTTTGGCAGAGAGCTTGTTGTAGTATCCTACGCGTTCCTCTAGGGTTTCAGGATCGTATTCCGCGAGACCCGCCTCTATTACGCGTGGGAGCCGTTTGCGAAGCAAAGCGCCAGGGATCAGGGAGCGGATGACACCCTTTGTGAAATATGTGAACTTTGTGTTTTTCCCGCTTTTGAAGGGGTATAGAAATGGTGACGACATAATGCTTAACTGAATGCGGAAAGCCCGGGGAACAGGACGTCTCCGATTTTGAGTTTATTACTGTATCCGTTGGCGAAATCGTCTCCGGACATAGGTTTGGGCTTACCTTCTGGCATCACCTCCAGGAGACGCAACGCCATGCCGCCCCCTGTAGCGACGAGCGGGCCGCGTTTCATCATAAGTATCGTTCCCGGGGCAGGTTGCTTCGCTTTTGGAGGGAGTTGTTCTATTTGCGCCCTCATGATTTTAAGCAGCAAGCCTGGCTCCTCTTCGCCCAAGGCGTTTATCTTCCCCGGCAGAAATGTGTGGCAGGAGGGTTTCGGGGTGAGGGCGCGTATGGTGCGCTCTATCTCGGCCGCTGGGCGCGCCCATTCTATGACGCCGCATTCTTTCTTGATTTTCGGGGCATAGGTGGCGGCGGCATGATCCTGTTGAGTGCGTGTGGAAGTGCCATCGCGCAACTGTCGTATGACGTCAAGCATCAGATCCGAGCCGTCTTTCGCAAGGGACAGCGACAGCGATCCCGTGGTGTCTTGTGGTCCAATCTCCCGGTGTGTGGTCCCGAGTATATCGCCGGTGTCCATACCGATATCCATCATCATCGCCGTGACACCGGTTTCGGAATCGCCATTCATTATGGCGTACTGCACCGGAGCTGCGCCGCGCCAGCGGGGGAGTATGGATACGTGCAGGTTTATGCATCCCAGACGGGGCATCTCTAGTACTTTGCGCCCCAGAAACTGGCCGTAGGCCATGACCACGATTATGTCCGGCTTGAGTTCCTCAAGAACCGCTATGGAATCGGGCGTGTTCACATTCTCAGGGGAGAGGACTGGCTTGCAGTGCATCAGCGCCAGTTCTTTGACCGGTCCAGGGACAATGCGCAACCGTCGCCCCCGCTCCCGGTCGGGCTGCGTGACAACAGCAACCACCTCACAATCCGGCGCATGTATGAGCGCGGTCAGGAATGTGCATGAAATTGTATCCGATCCCATGAAAATGGTGCGGACTGTATTCTGATGTACCGGAGCGATTGCTTTTGCACCCGTGGGTTTGTGGTTGTTGTTAAAAGAGTTGACTAGCTATCAGACCGTTTATATTAGACGCTCGTTCTGAAAAAGTCCATTGGAAAAAAACGGGTTAAATTTCTTAATTGCGCAGACCTCCCGGTCGATTAAGCATGGGCAGATGGGAGCCGTTTGCGCTGTAAGCACTTTTTGTTTCACTAGCATCCCATAGGCTTGATTTTAATTCAGCCACCTAGCTGGAACCC